>NZ_JBVJHK010000005.1:0-441391 GCF_055586845.1 Micromonospora sp. NPDC049139
CGATGCCGTCACCGCCGCGCTCGGCGACCAGCCGGACCAGCCTGCGGAACTGGGCGGGCTGCAGCCCGGTGAACGGGAAGATCCACTCCGGGCGGGCTGCCGAGATCACCTGCACCCCACCATGATCCACGATGGACGCGAGACCCAGTTACGAGACGTCCCTTAGGCAGGCTGGATCATCAGCAAGAAGTCAGCAGAAGCGCTGATAGCCGTTGTGAGGTTCCAACAGAGGACGACGGGCGCTGAGTAGCAGACGACAAGCGTTGCGGCTTGTCGAGAGGACTCACCGCCCCGTCATCCACCTTTGCAAGGCAGGGGCAGGGAAGCCGATCGTCAACCCGACGAGGCGGCGGAGCTGCACGGCCTGCACAGACGGATCGGCCCCCACTGCTCATCCATGAGGTCATCCCAGAAGTCGGTTCTCGGCACCGCCGGCATCACGTCTGCTCCGCAGAGGGCCGTGAACCCGTCGTCTGTAACGGCGTGGCCAACCATCTCACGCAGCGGCAAGGAGTGATCCGCTCGCACCGCCTCAACCTGGCGTGTGTCTGCGGGCGTCAGCGCCAGGACGAACTTGATCCGCCTACGCACACCAGGAGGGTAGCGAGACCGTGTGCCCGATGGAGCGGTCAGCAGCGGTCAACAGCGGCCCCTTGCACGACATCGACCGATCCCTTCCATCCTCGATAGCCAGGCGGCACGGTTGCTCAGCAGCGTGATCAATCCGATTCCCAAGCTGACAGTGCGGGTTCGATTCCCGTCACCCGCTCCAACGCGAAGGCCCTGACCAGGACGACAGTCCCGATCAGGGCTTTCGTATTGTCAGGCGAGCTGAAACAGGCCGTGGGCCGTTAGCGGGCCATCAGCTCGTCTCGGCAGCCGGCCGGCCACCTCCGGCGGCCCGCCTCGGCTCGCGTTTGCTCGGCCTGCGCCGGGCCGTCTTCACCGCTTGTCGATCGCCTCGGTGATCCCTTGGTCGGCCTCCCGGTTGGCGTGCTGATAGATCAGCGCGGCGCGTGGGCTGTCGTGGCCCATCCGGGTCACAGGTGGGCCCATCAGTAGCCTCGGAACACCCCGGGCTTCCTCCAGTGGAACCCGTACGTGCGTACCGACGCCTCGGCGGGCGCGTACCGGTGGTCCCCGGCGAAGCTCGCGCTGAACGTGACCCGCTGGTACGTCGGATACGTGGCCGTCAGCTTGCCGTTCGAATCCACTGTGCCGCAGGTGATCGTTTTGCGAGTGGACCTGTAGGGCTGGGCGTACAGGCAGACCGTGCGGTTCGTGTAGGTGGCACCGAGCTGGGCGGTCACCGCCGCGCGGCGGTCGGCCGTCGCCTTCGCCATGACGCTCAACGTAGTGGCGGCGCGCGAGACCTGCACGGTGACCGACTGGGTCGCCCCCGGGCGCGCGGCGTCGCCGGGGAAGGTCACCGTGTAGGTGTTGGCCGCGCCGACCAGCGGCGTGTCGGAGAAGGAGAACGAGCCGTCCGCGGCAGTGGTGACGTCCGGCAGCGGGTGGCCGCCGGCGAGGTCCTGCTTCGCGACCCGCAGCGTCCACGGCGTCGACACGTTCGCACCAGCGAACGCCAACTTCCCGTGGACGGTGAGTGGCGCGGTGCGGGTGCTCGTTGTCGGCGCGGCCAGCAGGAGCGAGGATCCGGTGGTGCCGAAGTCGGTCAGCACCCGCAGGGCCGGGTTCTTCCGGTCCTGATCGGTGGTGACGGCGTAGAGCGTGCGGTTGTCGGCGCTGACGGCGAGGCCCCGCACCTCGAGGTGGTTGCCCGGCGGGAGGTCGTACCGGCGGACCACGGTCCCGTCCGGTCGCTTGACGTGGATCGAATTGCTCTCGCTGGCGCCGAGGACGACGAAGGAACCGTTCGGAGACGTCGTCACGGCCGTCGGCCAGGTCCCGGACGGGTACGCGCCCGCGGGCGACAGGTCCGCCGTGGAGAACGCCGCGTGCTCGGTCGCCACCAAGCGGGAGTTCGACTGTGGGTCCCACAGGTAGGAGCAGGCGAGGATCACCTTGTCGGCCGTCAGCGCGGCGTCGTGCAGGCCGGTGCAGGTCTCCCCGGCCAGGGACGCGACATGCGACGGCGTCCCGGACGAGACGTCGTACAGACTCGGCTCGCCCGAGATGGCGAACGAGACGCGGGACCGGTTCACCAGCAGCAGCAGATTCGGGTTGGCCGGGGTGCTCCGGAGCAGCGGCGGGTAGTAGTACTGGCCGTTGAGGGGCAGGTCCAAGGCGACGATCGGCGTCGCCCCGCGTACGTCGATCGACCCCAGCTTGCCCTTCCCGGACTGGCATCCATAGCCGACGTAGATCTTCCCGCCGGCCGGCGCCAGCCAGGTGGGACAGCTGCTCGCGCCGGTGCTGTAGCGACGCGTCTCGGTCAGCGTGGTGGTGTCGATCGCGGCAACCGCGCCCACGTCGGCGAGGGCCACGTAGAGCGTCGAGCCGTCCGGGCTCAGCGCCATGCCGCTGGCGCCCGGCAGGTTCGGGATCGTCCGCTGCGAGCCGCCGGACAGGTCCGTCAACCGCACGCCCGAACGCTCCCGCCCCTGGCTGAAGAACAGCCGACCGCGCGCCGAGTCGACCACCATCTCCGCGTACGTGTCGATGCCGAGACCGACCGCGCCGTCGGCGTACGCCGTACCGGAACCCATCGGCGCCACCACGCCGAAAGCGGCGCCCAGCGCCGCGACCATCAGACGTGCGATCGCTTTGACGCGCACCCGACCTCCCGCCCCCCGTGACAAGGATCGGCGCTTTCGCACCGAGGATTTTGGGCGCGAGCCTACTGGGCCGGTCGCCGTGGGAGGCAGGGAGCGCGGGGAAGATCATCAAGCCCCATGGTCAGGTACCGGTCGCCTGCGGCAGGCTCCACAAATGGACGGCGGCGTCCCTGGAGACCGTGTACCAGGCGCCCCGCCCCGCCGAGCGGGGAGATCCCGAGACGGGGAAGGGATAGGCGATCCGGCCGCGCACGGCCATCGTGCGGGTGTCGACCAGCCAGTGGCGGGGGATCTCCTCGTCGTACTCGGTGCCGACCACGGCGCTGTCGTCGTACGGGAACGCCGCCTCGTAGCCCCAACAAACGCGGTCGTCCGCGGTTGAGGCAGGGGGCACGGCTTCGTCGGCGTTCAGCCGCCGCAGCTCCGTGCCGTCCTCCGCCCGGTGCAGGTAGAGGGCCCACTGCCCCGGATCCGTGGTCAGGAAGTGCTCCCCGGACGGGCTCACGGCGAGGAGGACCTCCTCGGCGAACCGCTGGACAGTGAGCGCCGTGCCGTCCCAGTGCCCCCACAGCACGGGCGAGTCCTCCTCGCCCGCGAGGACAGTCAGTCCCATGTACGCCGGGTCCGGATGGGGGAGGTGGATGGAGCCGGATGCCACGGTCGTCGTCCCGGCCCGGGCCAGCACCCTGCCGTCGGTGGGGTCGAGGATCAGCCATTCCTCCTCGACGTCGTCCCCCACGCTGTTGCAGACGTGGGCCCAGAGGAGCTTGCCGTCCGAGGAGAAGGCCGCCGAGCCGCTGTCCGCGTGGCCGTGGTGGTGGTCGTCGGCGTACTCGGAGAACGAGGCGTGGGCCTCGGTGCACACGGCGGCGGACCAGCATCCGTGCCGGATCTCCCACCGCACGGCGCCGGTCGGATCCACCGCTCGCAACGCGTGGACGCCGACGAACACGGCGACGTCGCCCGTGGGAGAGACCGCCGTCGAGCCGTACCGGCGGGGCCAGGGCGCGGGGAAGCGGATCTCCGCCCCCTCCCCGTCCAGGTCGCGGACGGCCAGCTCGGTGTCCCCGCGCTGCACCAGCAGCCTGCGCCCCGGCCAGTGCAGCACCTGCGGGGCGTCCGCCGACGCGGGGTCGAGCGGAGCGGCGACGGTGGCCACGAGCTGGGCGGCGAACCGGGCGGTACGCCCGGGGACGGCACCGTCCGGCGCGGTCATGTCAGGAGCACCTGACCACGACGAGCCGCGGGCGGTCGCCGATGTGGCACTCGTGGCTGAGCTTCACGGTCCCCGACCTGGTGAGGGCCGCGCCCTGTCCGTCGGCCGGCGTGGCGGTCAGCGTCCACGTGTAGGTGCCGTTGGGCATCACGCGGCGGCGGTCGTCCTTGCCGTTCCACGCCGTGGCCACCACACCGCGCGTCAGGCCGCCGGAGAGGGTACGGACGACGGCGCCGCTGGTCTGACTCCTGATCACGAGCGTCCAGGAGGCGGCCGGCTTGGACAACCACCACTTCGGGCTCCAGTGTCCGGTGGCGTCCTTGACGTGCGCCGACGTGGCGACGGTGGCGTCGAGCTGGGCGAGGGGCGAGACCGGGACGCCGCTGGGGACCAGATGGATGCCGTCGTCGGCGCCGAGGTGGGCGATGACGCCGGTGTACGGGTCGACGTCCCAGGGCCGCCACGACGCGAACGCCCCGGCGGTGTGCGACCTCGGCGTCCCGTCACGGACGTCGGTCACCTTCAGTTGCCCGTTCACCTCGGACGCGACGAAGCCGTCGCCGAGCTTGGCCCACGACCAGTCGTCTCCGGACGCGAGTCGCAGGTTCGTCCGCTTGACGGTGTCGTAGACGCCCTGACCCGACGCCGAGCCCACGCAGGTCCACAGCAGCCAGCGCCCGACGGCCTGGAGGTCCTCCAGGAGGCACCCCTGGCCGAACGACACCTGAGCGCCCCGCTGCCCGGTCAGCACGTCGACGGGGGCCACGGCGTGGTTGCCGTCCCGCACCCACAGGGTGGTGCCCCACAGCGCCTCGACGGAGGCCGTCGTCGTGAACACCGCCTTCCCGGTGTCGAGATCGACGACCCGGGTCTCCGTACCCGTGCCGCCGGCCGCCGTGAGGGCCGCGAAGCGGCCGCCGACCGCCGCCACCGAGTGGTACGTGCGGGAGCCGTCGATCCGGGTTCCGGGCATGGGCTGGTTCGGCCCCAGCAGGTGGGGCTGCCGGTCGTCGTCCGTACGGCCGTAGCTGAGGCCCGAGACGACCGTCCGGCCGTCACCGGTGTCGTGGAGGTCGGGGCAGGCCGTGGTGTCGCAGCTGGCGGGTGCGGGACCCCGGGCGGTACGCGGCCCGACCGTGAGGGAGCCGGTCACGCCGATCTCCCGGGTGTGGAGGTAGCGGCGGCTCTGCGCCGCGTTGTCGTCCAGGGTGGTCAGCCGCCCCTGGGTGAAGGTCAGCCCGGACACCGTCTGGATCTTCTGCGGGTACGCCTCGGCGATCTTGCGGATCGTCACGTCGCCGCCGTCCCCGGCCTCGACGAGGGAGACTCCCCACCGGTCCGTGTCGGGGCCGCCCTGCACCAGGAGCCTGCCGTCCGGGGTCGGCATGGCAAGCCCCCTCGTCCTGGCCAGCAGCGTCCTCACCGTACGACCGTCGAGGCCCACCGCCTCGACCCGCCAGACCGGCTCCAGGAAGTTCCGGGGCCCCAGCGAGGGGTCGTGCCGGCCCACCACGAGCGTCTCGCCGACCATCCCCAGCACCTGCGCGTCGCCGGGCAGCGGCACGGTCCGTGGGGTGGCGGTCAGGTCGTCGCGGGAGTGGACGAAGACGGTGCCGTCGCGCGTCCACAGCAGGTGGGTGGAGGTGAGCACGACGACGCCGCCGTCGCCGATCCAGTTCGTGTACGGAAGCGGGATCAGCCGGCCCTGTGCGACGTCGAGGAATCCGGTGCGGAACGTGGTGTTCTCCCGGTACTGCACGACCTGTCCGCGTGCGTCGCCCAGCGGTGCCTCGGCCTCGCCCGGCACCACGACCCCGTCGGGGACGCCCGTGACGGCACGCCGGCTGACGGAACCATCGTCGTGGGAGTCGAAGAGATGCCACGTGTAGTCGCCGTCGGACCCGTCTTGCGCCTTGGTCACGACCGTCGACCCCAGCGTGCTGACGTACGTGTGGCCGACGGGAATCGTGACCGTACGCGATCGGCCGGTCGCCATGTCCCGGAGCATGACGGTCCCGGGATGGTCGAGTTCCGCGACGACGTCCGAGCCGGCACCGAGGTCCGGAACCAGGGTCGTATCCGGGGCGTACGTGTCGAGCTTCGTGTCGACTCCGGTGTAGCTCGTCCACAGGTAGCCCAGCGTGGACTCGTGACGCAGGAAACCCGAGGGGCCCGCGCTGAACAGTTTTGTCCGGGGGGCCAGGACGTAGGAGGCGGGGACCACCACTTCTCCCGCGACCGGTTCGGCCTGCGCGCTGCCGGCCGACAACGGGCTGAGGCCCACGGCGAACGTGAACGACACGGCGGCGGCGAAGCCGGCGCGGATGAGCGAGCCTCGGACCACGCTCGTCCTCCCTGCAAGACAGAGGATGAAGGGGTTCCGGCCACGGCCGGACGACGTCTCGCCGGGAAGCTGACCCTGCGGCGCATCGATGCGGTGGCAGGTCACGCGTCAGCGATCCGCGCCGGCCGGAAGCCCCAGACAAGTGGCGGGAGCTTAGCAGTCGAAGCCGCGTCGGGACGGCCCTGTCCACTCCGGATCCCGTGCCGTGCAGGGTGGCAACCCCGACCCCGACCCCGGCCCGCGTCACTCGCCTCCGCGGATCGGAAGTTCGTCGTACGGGCCTCCTACGCTCCTGCCATGATCACGGACCTGCCGCGCCTGCTCGGATCGTTCCCACCGAGGACGCTGCCGCCCGGCCGCCTCGTCGAGCCAGGAGACGGCGGATCGCCAACGTACTGGTTGAGCGAGGCCCCGGTCGGAGCCGCGCTCTGGACGCGGCTGCGGTCACAGCACCGGCAATCCGGGCTGTGGCCGCTGCTGCTGAGTGGCCTGTCGAGCGAGGAGACTCGTCCGTGGGCCGACGGGGAGGTGTTCCCGGCTGGCATGTCCTCGCCGGACCGCCATGACGCAGCCGAGTTGCTGGCCCGGTGGTGGACCGCGCACACGAGGACCGCCGAGGACGACATGCGGCCAGCGGCCGAACGCGCTGCCGGCACCGCCCCCTTCGGTGAGCGTTGGCCCGGCCTCGCCGTGCCCGGTGATGCCTCGGCACCACCCGACGACTTCGCCGACCAGTACGCGGAATTCCTCGTGATCAGGCCGGCGCGTCTCGGGCTCGTGCCGGCCGCTCGTGGCGCGGACACACTCGCCGTCAGCGGCTGGTCCGGTCCCCTGAACTACACCAACGACTCGGGAGAGATCTCGGCGGTGGTCCGGAGCTGGGAGGACCGCTTCGGGGTCCGAGTTGTCGGCGTCGGATTCGACACCCTCCACCTCAGCGTCGCCGCCCCACCGACCTCGATCGAGCACGCCTGCCAGGTGGCGGCCGAGCACTTCGCCTTCTGCCCTGACAACATCTGGCAGGGCGCTGGAACGCTGACTGCCTACGCCGAGAGAATCCTGGGCGCGCACTCCTGGTCGTTCTGGTGGGACTGAAGGAGGCCCCGACCCAGCGGGCCAGCATGAAATGAGGCGGAGCCGGTCAGCCGACGGCGGTCGTGGGCAGGGGGTCGCGGCGGGGCGCGGCGGCCAGCGCCAGCCCGAGCAGTGCGGTCGCCGTACCGGCCAGGAACAACAGCAGGGCCGCCGGCTGGCCGAGCCACTCCCACAGCGGGTGCCACGTCGGGTGCGGTTCGTCGAGGTGGTGGCGGAGCAGGGTCGGCACGGTCAGCAGGACGGGCGCCCACCACAGGACCATGGTGAGCGCGTACAGCACGGTGACCGCGCCCCGGGCCGGGTGCGACGCCTCGGTGCGGCGACTGGCCCAGCCGAACGCCAGCCAGCCGAGGCCCGCGCCGAGCAGGCCGCCGACGATGCCGGTCGGCAGCACGGCCGGCGGGGTCGTCCGGCGCAGATTCAGCCAGAGTTGGACGGTGTCGCCGGGGGACTCGGCGCGGACCTGGAGGGTGAGTTCGGTGTCGCCGCGCCGGGCCGGCACCGCCGTCTCGGTGGTGTCCGTGATCCGGGAGCAGAACTTGTCGGCGCAACCGGAGTACTGCCCGACGGTCGGCTCGTACAGCTGCCAGCCGGTCTCGCGCAGGCGCCGCTGCGCGAGCGCGAGCGTCTCGTCGGCGGACATCGGCGGTGCCGCGGTCACCTCGGCCACGGCGCTGCTCGCCTGGTACTCGCCGCCGTCCCCGAAGACCAGGTTGTCGATGTTCCGCGCGGTGAGCCGCTGGGTGTAGAAGGTGAAGAGTGCGGGCGCCAGGTCGACGTCGCCGAGGTCGTGGCCGGGCAGCACGGCGGCGACGACGGCGGCGGTCTCGGCCCGGTCCGGCAGTGGCCGGGAGGTCTCCCACGCGCCCCGGGTGGTGAGGGCGGCGGTGAACAGCCCGCAGACGACGGCGGCGAGGGTCGCCCAGACGCCGACCGTGCGGCTTGCCGGCCGTCCCAGCCGGCAGCGCAGGCCGTGCCGGATCAGGTTCGCGGCCTCGCGGGCGGTGGGCCGGGTGCGGCCGGCCGGCGCCGCGTCCAGCAGGACCCCGACCATCTCGTCGGCCCGGTCACGCCGGTAGGCGCGCGGATGGCAGAACAGCAGCCGCCGGTAGCGGCGGGCGAGCGGTCGCCGTTCGTCGGCATGGCCGTCCTTTCGTCGGTACGCGCGGATTCGGCGGTGCGATCGCGCGAGCGGTTCGGGCGGGAGCGGCGGTGCGGTGGTGCGGAGCTGGTGTGGTGGTGCGGCGGCGGTGCTGGGGTGCGGAGGCGTGCGGGCGGTGCGGCGGCGGTGCGGTGGAAAGGCGTGCGGGCGGTCAGGCGGTTCTGGGGCGCAGGGCGCGCAGCCGGGTCTCGGCGGCGGCGGCGAGCTGGCGCAGCCGGGCGGTCTCGGCGTCGAGGGCGTGGACCCCGTCCGGGGTGAGGCGGTAGTAGCGGCGGAGCCGGCCGTCGACGGTCTCCTCCCGGTCGGGCGCGACGAGCCCCTGCGCGTGCAGCCGGTCCAGCGCGGCGTAGAGGGTGCCCGGCAGCAGGGTGACGCGTTGCGCGGAGAGGGCGGTGACGTCCCGGATGATGCCGTAGCCGTGCCGTGGGCCGCCGGCGAGCGCGGTGAGGATCAGGAACGTCGGCTCGCGCATCGCGGTCACGGGCGTCACCATATTCAGATCATCGATACATGGCGAGCGCCCGCCTGGTGCGGGTCCGGGCCGGCGGCGGCCGTTAGGCTGGCGATCATGCGGATTGGCATCGTGATCCTTCCCGACCAGCGCTGGTCCGACTCGCAGCGCCGTTGGCGGCAGGCGGACGAGTGGGGCTTCGACCACGCCTGGACGTACGACCACCTGGGCTGGCGGGACCTGGTCGACGGGCCGTGGTTCGACTCGGTGGCCACGCTGACCGCCGCCGCGACGGTGACCACCCGCATCCGGCTCGGGACGCTGGTCGCCTCGCCGAACTTCCGGCATCCGGCGGCGTTCGCCCGGCAGGTCACCGCGCTCGACGACGTCTCCGGCGGGCGGCTGCTGCTCGGCCTCGGCGCGGGTGGGATCGGCTTCGACTCGGCCGTGCTCGGCGGGGAGACGCTGCCGCCGCGCCAGCGCGTCGACCGGTTCGCCGAGTTCACCGAGCTGCTCGACCTCGTCCTGCGCGAGGACGGCACCACCTGGCGCGGGGACTGGTTCACGGCGGTCGACGCGCGCAACAACCCGGGCTGCGTCCAGACGCCCCGGGTGCCCTTCGTGGTGGCCGCCAACGGGCCCCGGTCGATGCGGCTGGCGGCCCGGTTCGGTCAGGGCTGGGTCACCACCGGCCCCGGCGTGGACGACCTGGAGAGCTGGTGGGACGGGGTGGCCGAGCTCTGCGCCCGGATGGACAAGACGCTCGCCGCGGCCGGCCGCGACCCGGGCACCCTGGACCGCTACCTGTCGCTGGACTCGGCGCCCGTCTTCTCGCTGCACAGCGCCGAGTTCTTCGCCGACCAGGTCGGCCGGGCCGCCGCCCTCGGCTTCACCGACGTGGTCACGCACTGGCCCCGGGCCAGCAGTTGGTACGCCGGTGACGAGGCCGTCCTGGTGGACGTGGCCACCCGCCTGCTGCCCGAGCTGCGCCGGGACTGACCGACCCCGGCGGGCCCGTTCGGCTCGGTGGCCGGCCCCGGCCGGGCCGGGCCGATCAGGCCGGGGCCGGGCCGATCAGGCCGGGCCGCCTCCGGCGCCGGCCCCGGAGGCGACAGTCGGCCCGGCCGGGCGCCCTCAGGTGCCGAGGTCCCCGGTGGGGATGCCGCCGTCGCCGGCCGAGACCAGCCGGAACCGGATGCAGACGACCTCGCTGTCGTCGGTGACGGGGGTGCCGACCCGCGCCCAGTAGGCGGCGTGCCCCTCGCGCCACTCCTCGACCGAGCGGTCGCCCTCGCCCTCGGATCGGGCGAAGTCCCAGGTCACCTCGGCGAAGCGGACCACCTCGACGCCGGTGACCTCGACGACGCCGACCAGCGAGTCCTCGTCGTCCACGAGGGCCAGCCGCTCGCCGACGCGCTCCAGATCCTCGCCCTCCTCGGCGTACTCGGCGAGCAGGCCGGCGGTCGCCGTCTTCACCCCGCCGAGCACCAGGGTGTTCAGTCGCGTCCGCAGGTCGCCGGGGGTGCCGAGGGCGAGGGTGCGCAGTTCACCGATCCGAGGCCACATCCTGCCGACGCTACCGCCGTCGTTGATCTCGTGCCTGCGCATTGGTCGCCCGCCGGCTCACCCCGCACGCGGAGATCGAGTAGGCCGGCCACGCGCCGAAGGTGCCCGGCCCGATGGCCCGCCCGGCGGAGGTGCTCGGCCGGGCCTGCCCGGCGGTCGAGGAGTTCGTCCGGGTCACGTCAGGTCGTCGCCGCTGACCAGCCCCCGGATCCGCAGCTCGGCGGCGACCGCCGCCGGGCAGTCGAGCACGACGGCGGCGGTGCCGACCGGTTCGGCGCCGCGCGCGGCGCAGATCTCGTAGAGCGCACGGACCTGGGCTCCGGTGGCGACCCAGTCGTCCACCACCAGCACCCGGTCGCCGCGGTCGAGGCCGTGGTCCCGGACGGCCAGGTCAACCCGCCGGCCGCGGAAGTCCGGCGGGCTCTGCGCCCAGGTGAGCGGCCCGGCGGGCAGCCGGCCGTCGCCCGGCTTGTGCGCCGGCACGAAGCCGACCCCGAGCGCCGTGGCGGCGAGTGGACCGAGCAGGAACCCCGTCACCGCCGGCGCGACGACCACCGTGGGCCGCGCGGCCCGGAACGGCTCCACCAGGGCTGGCCCCAGCCGGGCGAGCACCTCGGGGTCGCGCCACCAGCCGGAGACGTCGCTGACCAGGTGACTGGCGCCGGGGCCGGGATCGATCCACCGGACCAGCTCGACGAGGCGTCCACTCAGCTCGGGGGGCATGCCACCCATCCTGCGGCAACCGACGCGACCCGCGTAGGCCGTGGCTCGCCCGGGCCGCCCGGCCCACGTCGGGTCGGATGATCGGCTACACGTATCACCGCAATTGCGGGCAAAACAACATGATCACGTTGACTTCGGAAGTGTTTCTCTCGTTATGGTCCGATCCGGTTTGTCGGATGACGAAAGGACCGGACCGGTGGCTGGCAGGCATTCCCGTACCCGCATGTTCTCCTCGCCGGCCGCCATCGCGGCCACCGCTGCGGTCGGGGTGGCCCTCGCCGTCGGCGGCACGGTCGGCGCCGTCCAGCTGACCTCCGGTTCGGAGTCCGCGCGGCCGGCCGCCGTCGACCTGTCGCCCACCGGCGTGCCGAGCAGCGCGGCCCCCAGCACGCCGGCCGCCTCGCCGAGCGCCGGCGCGTCGCCGAGCGTGACCGCCAGCCCGACGGCCACCCGGTCGCCCCAGGCTCCCTCCCGGAGCAAGCCGCGCACCGCCGCGCCGAAGCCCACGGCGACGAAGAAGACCAGCACCGCCCGACCGGTGGTGGACAGCGGCTCGTGCGGCGCCTCCTTCTACTCCGAGGGGCAGCTCACCGCCAACGGCGAGACCTTCGATCCGTCGGAGCTGACCGCCGCCCACAAGACCCTGCCGTTCGACACGAGGGTCCGGGTCACCAATCCGGCGAACGGCAAGTCCGTGACGGTGCGGATCAACGACCGCGGCCCGTTCGTCGAGGGGCGCTGCCTGGACCTGTCCCGGGCCGCGTTCGCCGAGATCGCCTCGTTGGACGCGGGCCACGTCGAGGTCCGCTACGAGGTGCTCGGCTGAGCCCTCGCCGGGCCGCGATCGGCCCGCCGGGGTGATCCGCGCGGCCAGAACATCCTCGGACGACGGGCCAGCTTCATTCACCCGTTCACGTCAATCAGGCATGCTGTCCCTCGTACGCACGAAACCCTTCCAGTCGGGCCGCGGCCCACTGAGCCCCGGATCCCGCGCCGGCCTCGGCGCGGCCGTCGTCCTGCTCGCGATCGTCTCGGCGGTCGAGCTGGCCGACGGGCGGTCGGCGAACTACATCGCGCTCATGGTCGCCGCGCCATTCCTGGCCGCCGCGCTGGCGTCGTGGCGGATCGTGCTCGGGGTGGGTGCCGCCGCCACGGCGCTCGGGGCGGGCTTCGCCCTCGGCGAGCAGACCGTGTCGCTCTCCACCGCGGTAGCCGTCACGTGCATCGCGCTGGGCACCGGGATCGCGGCGGCCACGGCGGCCGTACGGCAACGGCAGGCCGAGCAGATCGCCGAGCTGTCCCGGCTGGCGGCGGTGGCGCAGCAGGCCGTGCTGCGCCCGCTCGGGCCGCAGGTCGGCACTCTCTCGGTCGCCGCCCGCTACATCTCCTCCACCGCCACGGCCGAGATCGGCGGGGACCTGTACGAGGCAATCGACACGCCGTACGGGGTGCGGATGATCATCGGCGACGTGCGGGGCAAGGGGCTGGACGCCGTCCGGCTGGCCAGCATCGTGCTGGGTTCGTACCGGCACGTGGCGTACGAGCGGGCCGACCTGCGGGCGATCGTGACCGACCTGGACCGGGCGGTGGCCCGGAGCGTGGGCGACGAGGACTTCGTCACCGCCGCGTTGGTCGAGGAGCGGGGCGGCACGCTCACCATCGTCAACTGCGGTCACCCGCCGCCGCTGCTGCTGCGCCGGGGCGCCGTCATCCCGCTCGAACCGCCGGCCCCGGCCCCGCCGCTGGGCTTCATGCCGGTGGTCCGCCCCCGGGTCGAGCGGTTGGAGCCCGGCGACCGCCTGCTGCTCTTCACCGACGGGCTCGGCGAGGCGCGCCGGGACGGGGAGTTCTTCCCGACCGCCGACCGGGCCTGGCGGCTGCTCGGCCACGGCACCGTCGCCGACGGGCTCGCCTCGCTGGAGACCGCTCTGAAGGAATGGGTGCACGGCCGGCTCGACGACGACATCGCCCTGGTCCTGATGGAGTACACAGGCTCGCGCGACGGCACGACCGCGACCGCGGCCGTACCGAGCTGGGAGGTCGGCGCGGCCGAGAGCTGAGGCCGGTGGCCGTCGCGCGAGGGTGTCGGGGTGGTCTCGGCAACCTGAACGGGAACTGTGTAACCGCCGTCACTTCCGAGATCGGCTTGTCGCTGCCTACCCGCGAGTAATAGAGTCGGGGTTACTGATCGGTAACACCTGTCCGGAAGCGGGGCCAGCGAGCATGACCCACTACAAGAGCAATCTTCGGGACCTCGAGTTCAACCTCTTCGAGGTCTTCGGGGCGGACCGGGCGTTCGGCCAGGAGCCGTACACGGAGCTGGACGTCGACACCGCGCGCGACATCCTCGCCGAGGTCGATCGCCTCGCCCGGGAGGACCTGGCCGCCAGCTACCTGGACAGCGACCGCAATCCGCCGGTCTTCGACCCGGCCACGCACACCGCGCCGCTGCCCGAGTCGTTCAAGAAGTCGTACCAGGCGTTCATGAACTCCGAGTTCTGGCGGCTGGAGCTCCCGGCGGAGCTGGACGGCAGCACCGCGCCGCGGGCGCTGGTCTGGTCCCTCGCCGAGCTGGTGCTCGGCGCCAACGCCGCGGTCTGGATGTACTCCTCCGGCCCGTCCTTCGCGCACGTGCTGCACGTCGAGGGCACCGAGCAGCAGAAGAAGTGGGCCAAGCTCTTCGCCGACAAGCAGTGGGGCTCCACGATGGTGCTCACCGAGCCGGACGCCGGCTCGGACGTGGGCGCCGGCCGGGCCCGCGCCATTCCGCAGCCCGACGGCTCCTGGCACATCGAGGGCGTGAAGCGCTTCATCACCTCGGCGGAGCACGACCTGAGCGACAACATCATCCACTACGTGCTGGCCCGTCCGGTCGGTGTCGAGGGTGTCGGCGGCCCGGGCACCAAGGGCCTGTCGCTGTTCGTGGTGCCGAAGTACCACTTCGACGAGAACACCGGCGAGCTGGGCGAGCGCAACGGCGTCTTCGCCACCAACGTCGAGCACAAGATGGGCCTCAAGGTCTCGAACACCTGCGAGGTGACCTTCGGTGAGCACGGCGTGCCGGCCAAGGGCTGGCTGCTGGGCGAGAAGCACGACGGCATCCGGCAGATGTTCATGATCATCGAGAATGCCCGGATGATGGTCGGCACCAAGGCGATCGCCACCCTGTCGACCGGCTACCTCAACGCCCTCGAGTACGCCAAGAGCCGGGTGCAGGGCGCCGACCTGACCCAGATGGCGGACAAGACCGCGCCGCGGGTCACCATCACCCACCACCCGGACGTGCGCCGCTCGCTGATGCTGCAGAAGTCGTACGCCGAGGGCCTGCGCGCCCTGGTCTGCTACACGGCGAGCTGGCAGGACAAGATCATCCTGGCCGAGACGGCCGGTGACGAGAAGGCCGCCAAGACGGCCAAGCGGGTCAACGACCTGCTCCTGCCGCTGGTCAAGGGCGTCGGCTCGGAGCGCGCGTACGAGCTGCTCGGGCACGAGTCGCTGCAGACCTTCGGCGGCTCCGGCTTCCTCCAGGACTACCCGCTGGAGCAGTACGTCCGCGACGCGAAGATCGACACCCTGTACGAGGGCACCACCGCGATCCAGAGCCTCGACCTGATCTTCCGGAAGATCGTCCGGGACAACGGCAAGGCCCTGATGGTCGTCGCCGGCGAGATCCAGGAGTTCATCGCCACCGAGGGCGGCAACGGCCAGCTCAAGGAGGAGCGGCAGGCGCTCGGCAAGGCGCTCGTCGAGATCCAGAACATGCTCGGGGTGCTGACCGGCTGGCTGGGCGAGGCGCAGGGCGGCGACGCCCGGGCGCTCTACAAGGTCGGCCTGGCCAGCCGCCGGTTCCTGCTGGCGGTCGGCGACCTGGTCGTCGCCTGGCTGCTCCAGAGGCAGGCCGACGTGGCACTGAAGGCCCTGGCCGGCGAGGTCTCCGTCGCTGACAAGGCGTTCTACACCGGCAAGGTGGCCGCCGCCCGGTTCTTCGCCCGCGAGGTGCTGCCCCGCATCGGCGCCGACCGGCGGATCATCGAGGGCACCGACCTGGACATCATGGATCTCCCGGAGGAGGCCTTCTGAGTCACGCCACGCCCGTGTCGCGGCGGTGCCGCCGTGTCGCAGCGCTGCTGCGGCGCTGCGGCGCTGCGGTGCTGCGCGCGGCCGGGTGACGACCCGGCAGAGGGCAGGCACGACGGCCGGCGGGCGGTAGCCCGCCGGCCGTCGGCGTCCCCGGAGGTGCCGCGCCCGCCGATCGGCCCGCAGTCACCACGTCGGTTACGCAGCGTCGCGGTCAGCGCGCCGACGAGGGACGCCCTCCTCCGCCCTTTGCTCTGCACCCACGGAGGCACCAGGCACTCTCGGTGTCCGTCGCGTCCGTGGGTGCAGAGCAAAGGCGATGCGGAGGCGTGGGGCTGGCGGTGCCGAGCTGTACCGGTCTCGTCCTGTTATTCCGATTCGTGCCGACTTTGGGTTGAGTGACGGGCGGCGTGTTCGTTACTCCTCGTGAAGCTCCCAGAATTTTCCAGGTCCGTCACGCTCCGCGGTCGACCGCGACGCGATCGGCCTCAGCGTCGTGGGCGAGCTGGGACGGCATGCGCGGGGTGCCCGGATGGCGATTGCCCCTGGGAAGAGCCGGCCCCCCCCGGCCCGAAGAAGCTTCCGGAAGAGGGGGCGCCTCGGCTATTCGGTGGCCTCAGCCAGGTAGCCGGGCGGTGTGGCGGGTAACCGTCGCAGGACCACGGCAGAGAACGCCCAGAAGCCATCGCACGGGGGAGTGCAGCGCACATGGGCATTGGTAGCGGGATCTTCCTGATCGCGATCGGCGCGATCCTCACCTTCGCCATCAGGGCCAACGTCTGGTGGGTCGACCTGCGGGCGGTCGGCTGGGTGTTCATCCTGGCCGGGCTCGCCGTACTGCTGACCACGCTCTGGTTCTGGCAGGACCGCCGCAAGCGGGCGCGGACCCTGATCGTGGAGGAGAACCGGCTCTCGCATCCGACCGCGATGATGCCACCGCCGCCCGATCCGCCGCCGCCGACGGCGCCACCGTCCTGAGCCGACGCCGTCGCCCTGAACCGACGCCGCCGCCGTGCCGCCAACCTGAGCGGCGGTACGACGACCGGCGGCACGACCGGCACATCGAGCGGCCCCTCAGCCATCCGCCAGCACCGGCGGATGGCTCAGCCGCGTGCGGTGTGTTGATCGGTGATCGGAGCCCGTCCCCGGTCCAGGTCGGCCCACCCGACCTCGGGCCGGTGCACGACGACGTCGCTGGTACGCATGCCGTCCTGGTCCGCGCGTAACGGGTCCAGGAGGGCGGAGAGCAGCGAGATGCCCGGGTTGTGGGCGATCAGCAGGACGGTGCGGGCGGCCGGATCGACCCGCCTGACCAGCGTCAACAGGTCCTCCATGTGCGCCTCGTACGCCTCCGCCTCGTAGCGTACGACCGGGGCGGGGCCGGCCGAGCCGCCCTCGGGTGGGGACCCGGTCATGCCCATCGCCACGCCGTGCCAGGTCTCCCGGGTGCGCCGGGCGGTCGAGCAGATGACGACGTCCGGCAGCAGCGCGTGCTTGGCGAGCCAGGCACCGGCCGCCGCCGCGTCGGCGTGCCCCCGGGCGGCTAGCGGGCGGCGTTCGTCCGGCACATCCCCCGGCTGCTCGGCCTTGGCGTGCCGGAGCAGCACCAGTGTCCGTCCCGCGGCGTGAGCGTCCGTCATGTCCCAAGCTTGCCCGATTGGCGATCAGAGCGCCTGGGTAAGTCGATGGATGCCGCACCCTCACCGATGGCCGCGGCGGAGGCAGACGCCAGGGACAGCCGAGGAGGCGACGACATGGGTTTTGGTGGCAGCATCTTCCTGATCGCGTTGGGTGCGATCTTCGCGTTCGCCGTGGAGGCGGATCTGGGTTGGCTCAACCTGGCGGTCGTCGGCTGGGTGCTGATGCTCGCCGGCCTGGCCGGCCTGCTGGTCACCCTCCACTTCTGGAACACGCGCCGTCGTACCGTCGTCGCCCGCCCGGTGGCCGAGGACCGGGTCGTCGCCGAGCGGGTCGTGCCGGTGCAGGACGACCGGGTCGTCGAGGAGTACCGCGAGGTGCGTCGGCCGCGCCGCACGGTCTGACATCCGACGCCGATCTGACGGGGCTCCGCGGCGTGGCGGGGCCCCGTCGTCCTGCGCAGCCGTCAACGCGGGTGGTGCGTCGGTCGGTGGGGTCAGGCGAAGAGGGCGAAGTAGATGGCGATGTGGTGGCAGAGCGCCGCCACCAGCGTGCAGGCGTGGAAGAACTCGTGGTGGCCGAAGACGGTGGGCCACGGATTGGGCCGGCGCAGCGCGTAGAAGACCGCGCCGGCGCTGTAGATCGCGCCGCCGACGGCGAGCAGCACCAGGGCGGTGACACCACCCTGGTGCAGGATGTCGGGCAGCATCGCGACCGAGACCCAGCCGAGCGCCAGGTAGAGCGGCGCGGAGACCCAGCGCGGGGCGTGCGGCCAGACCAGCTTGAGCGCCACCCCGGCGATCGCGCCGCCCCAGACCAGCGACAGCATGATCGTGGCCGGCCGGGGTTCCAGCAGCAGGACGCAGAACGGCGTGTACGTGCCCGCGATGAACACGAAGATCATCGAATGGTCCATCCGGCGCATGACCTGGTAGCCGCGCTCGGACCACACCCGCCGGTGGTAGAGGGCGCTGGTTCCGAACAGCCCGCACACCGTGAGGCTGTAGATCACGCAGCTCACCAGGGGTGCCCAGCCGGGTCGGGAGGCGGCGATCGCGCTGAGCACGATCCCGCAGACGAGGGCGACGAAGAACGCGTACGTGTGGAGCCAGCCCCGCATCCGGGGCTTACCGATGTCGACCGGCTTGAGTCGAAGCGGGGCGGAGGTGGTCACGACATCAGGTTACGGCACCGTAGGTTACCTGAAAGTAGTGCGTCCGGTCACGCGAGATGGCGACCGCCGACCCTGGTGCCCCGGATCGGTCGTGGAGTATGGCGGGATGCGGATCCGACCCGTCGGGGCGCACGCCCTGCTGATCGACTGTGACGACGCCGACCAGGTGGAGGGATGGCGGGCAACGCTGTGGCGGCGGCGCGAACGCGGAGAGCTGAGCGCCGTCGAGATCGTGCCGGCGGCCACCACCGTCCTGCTCGACGGCGTGCCCGACCCGGCCGCGACCGCCGCACGGATCGCCGCCTGGGCACCCCGCCCACCCGCCCCCGCCGGCACGGCCGCCGCCGAAACGGTCGAGGTCCCCGTGACGTACGACGGGGAGGACCTGCCCGTCGTCGCCGGCCACTGGGGCGTGGACGTGCCGGCGGTGGTCGAGCGGCTGACGCGTACCGCCTTCCGGGTGGCCTTCTGCGGCTTCGCCCCCGGGTTCGCCTACCTCACCGGGCTCCCCGCCGTACTGGCGGTGCCCCGGCTGCCCACCCCGCGCCCCCGGGTGCCGGCCGGCTCCGTCGCCCTGGCCGGCCCGTACGCCGGGATCTATCCGACGGCCTCGCCCGGCGGCTGGCTGCTGGTCGGGCGGACCGGCACGGCCCTCTTCGACGTGCACGCGGACCCGCCGGCCCGGCTCACCCCCGGCACCGAGGTGCGCCTGGTGGCCGCGTGACCGGGCCGGCGGTCGAGGTTCTCCGTGCCGGGGCGCTGACCACCGTCCAGGACCTCGGCCGGGCCGGGTGGGCGCACCTGGGCGTGCCCCGGTCGGGCGCGCTCGACCCGGCGGCGCTGCGGCTGGCCAACCGCCTCGTCGGCAACCCGGAGTCCGCCGCCGGCCTGGAGATCACGTTGACCGGCTGCGAGTTGCGGTTCTCCCGCGCCGCGACGGTCGCGGTGACGGGGACGGCCACCGCCGTCCGGGTCGGCCGCCGGTTCGGGGACGTGGGACGGCCGCTTTCGGTGCCGGCGGGCGCCGTGCTGCGGATCGACCCGCCCCGCGACGGCCTGCGCAACTGGCTCGCGGTCGGCGGCGGGATCGCCGTCGAGCCGGTGCTCGGCAGCCGGGCCACCGACACGCTCTCCGGGCTCGGCCCGCCGCCGCTGCGCGACGGCGACCTGCTGCCCCTGGGCGCGCCGACCGGGCCACCCGCCCCGGTCGACGTCACCGTCGTGGCGCCGACGCCGACCGAGCTACGGCTGACGCTGCGCCGCGGCCCCCGCGACGACTGGTTCACCCCGGCGGCGCTGGACCGGCTGTTCGGCAGCGCGTACGCGGTGAGCCCGGTGAGCAACCGGGTCGGCGCGCGACTCACCGGCGCGGTGCTGCCCCGCGCGGTGGCCGGGGAACTGCCCAGCGAGGGAATCGTGCTCGGCGCGGTGCAGGTGCCGGCGGACGGCCAGCCGCTGATCTTCCTCACCGACCATCCGACCACCGGCGGGTACCCCGTCGTCGGGGTGGTGGACGACGTGACCCCCCTCGCGCAGGCGCGCCCAGGGACTACGGTCAGGTTCCATGGACCTCAACGCTGACCTCGGCGAGGGATTCGGCATCTGGCGGCTCGGCGACGACACCGCGTTGCTGGACCTGGTCACCTCCGCCAACGTCGCCTGCGGATTCCACGCCGGCGACGCGTCCACGATGCGCCGGGTCTGCGAGGCCGCCACCGGACGCGGGGTCGCCGTCGGCGCCCAGGTCGGCTACCGCGACCTCGCCGGCTTCGGCCGGCGACACATCGCGTACGCCTTCGCGGAGCTGCGCGACGAGGTCACCTACCAGCTCGGCGCCCTCGACGCGTTCTGCCGGCTGTTCCGCAGCCGGGTCCGCTACCTCAAGCCGCACGGGGCGCTCTACCACGCCGCCGCCTGCGACGAGGCCCAGGCGGCGGCGCTGGTCGCGGCGGTCGGCGAGTACGACGACCGGTTGCCGCTGCTCTGCTCGCCCGGCTCGGTCCTCGCCCAGCTCGCCGCCGGGGCGGGCCTGCGGGTGGTCGCCGAGGGCTTCGCCGACCGGGGCTACCTGCCCAACGGCTCGCTGGTGCCGCGCACCGCCCCCGGCGCGCTGGTCACCGACCCGGAGGAGGTGGCCGCCCGGGCCGTCCGGATGGCCACCGAGCGGACCGTCGTCGCCGTCGACGGCAGTGTGATCCCGTGCCCGGTCGAGTCGATCTGCCTGCACGGCGACGCCCCCGGCGCGGTCCGCTGCGCCGAGCTCGTACGCGCCGCCTTGGTCGACGCGGGGGTCACGCTCACTCCGTTCGCGTGAAAGGAAGGGCACCTTCCTATCGTTTTCTGTAGAGGAAGGTGCCCTTCCTAACACACAGGCCGGGCGGCGTGCGCCGTTCGCGTGGTGTTCAGGCGTCCAGGCCGCGGAGGACCAGCGGGAGCCGGGCGGTGGCGCCGTCGACCACCCGGACCGGGACACCCCAGTCCTGGCGGGTCAGGTGGCAGGCCGCGTGCTCGACGTCCGCGTCGCAGGTCGCCGCCTGGGCGGTCACCTGGAGCACGCCGCCGGCCACGTCGCCGTTCACCACCAGGCGGCGGGACAGCTCCGTGCCGGTGCCGGCGCCCTCCAGCAGCAGCTCGGGCGGGGACGCGGAGACCACCAGCCGCGTCGACGGGCCGTACGTCTCGTCCAGCTTCTGCCCCGGCGCTGGGGTGAAGACGACGTCCAGCGTCACCTCGCCGGCGGCCAGGTCGGTGGGCTTGCGCTCGGTGCGGTGCCGAGGGCCGTCCACGGTGCTCGCCCCCGCGGCGGAGAGCGCGCCCGGTGCCAGCCGGGTCAACCGGTGCGCGGCGGACTCCACCACCAGCACCTCGCCGGCCGGCGTCAGCACGAGGTCGCTCGGCTCCGCGAGCCCGTCGGCGACCGTCGAGACCCGGTCGCCCTCCGGGTCATAGCGGCGGACCGCCCCGTTGTACGTGTCGGCGATCAGCACGGAGCCGTCCGGCAGCGCGCACACCCCCAGCGGGTGCTGGAGCAGCGCCGAGGACGCCGGCCCGTCCACGTGGCCGAAGTCGAAGAGCCCTTGCCCGACGGCGGTGCCCATGACGTCGTTCTCGACGTACCGGATCGCGCTGGTCTCGCTGTCGGCGATCCAGAGCCGCCTGCCGTCGGCCGAGACCGAGAGGCCGGAAGGCTGCGCCATCCACGCCTCGGCCAGCGGGCCGTCGCGCAGCGCCTCCACCGTCGTGCCCGCGTACATGCCGGCGGTGCGCTTCACCGGGGCGAACCACCAGAGCTGGTGGATGCCGGCCATCGCGATGACGACCCTGTCGTCGTACCAGGCCAGGTCCCAGGGGGAGGAGAGGTCGACCGAGAGCGCGTCGTGCGCGTGGTCGTCGACCGTGGAGCGCCACTGCCGACCGGTGCCCGCGACCGTGACCACCTCCCCGTCCGCCAGGCGTACGCCCCGCAGCAGGTGGTTGACCGTGTCGGCGACGACCAGGTCGTAGCCGGCCACCTCGGCGGCGTGCGCGGGCAGCAGGCAGAGCCCCTGCGGTTCGGAGAAGGTGGCCGCCCCGGCCGGGCCGTCGGCCCGCCCCCGGGTGCCGGCGCCGATCCGGCGGACCAGCGCCTCCCCGTCCGGCGCCAGCTCGGCCAGCGAGTGCCGGGCCGAGTCCGACACCAGCAGGTTGCCGTTCTCCAGCAGCACCGCCTTGCCGGGGAAGCGCAGCGTGGTCTCCGGCTCGGCCGGCGGCACGTACGGGCCGTCGCCCCGGTGCAGGGTGCCCTTCGCCTCGTGGGTGGCGATCAGGTCGTCGACGAGCCGCGCGAGCCCTTCGGCGTGGCCCTCGCCGGCCATGGTCGCCACCACGTAGCCCTCGGGGTCGATCACCGACAGGGTGGGCCAGGCGCGGGCCGCGTACTGCTGCCACATGTCCAGCTCGGGGTCGTCGAGCACCGGGTGGTGGACGCCGTACCGCTCCACGGCGGCGGCCAGCGCGTCCGGGTCCTTCTCGTGCTCGAACTTGGGCGAGTGCACGCCGATCACGACGAGCACGTCGCCGTACTTCTCCTCGAGCGGGCGCAACTCGTCGAGCACGTGCAGGCAGTTGATGCAGCAGAAGGTCCAGAAGTCGGCGATCACGATCTTGCCGCGCAGATCGGACAGCTTCAGGTCCCGCCCGCCGGTGTTCAGCCAGCCTCGACCGCGCAGCTCGGGGGCCCGTACTCGTGCGCTCATGAGCCCAGTCTGCCGGACGCGGCGGGTCGGGCCGGGCGGCACCCCGCGCGGGCTCGATCACATCCCACCGGCGAAACGGGGGCGGGGCCACGATCTCCCGTGGCCCCGCCCCCGTGCTGTGGCTACTTGCCGGCCGGCTTCAGGCAGAGCACCCGGTTCGCCCCGTCGCCGGGGAGCACCACGTGCGGCTGGGCCGGGTCGGCGCACTTGTCCTTCGCGTCCACCTTGGAGACCACGGTGAAGGCACCCGCCTCACCGCAGTCCGCCCCCGCCGCGCCCTCGCCCGACTGCTTGACGCAGCTGCCGACCGCCGGATCGAAGGTCGGGGCCTTCTCCGTGCCGCCGACCTTGCCGAGCAGCATGAGCAGGCCCAGCGGCACCGCCAGGATCAGCACCGCGGCGACGAGCACCGCAGCGAGCACCCGCCCGTTGCGCACCTTGGGCGTGGGCGCCTCGGTCTTCGGCTCCGCGATGGGCTTGAACGAGTCGAACCGGCCCTGGTCCTGTTCCGGAGCGCCCTGGTCCCAGGAGGACGGGCCGGGCTGCTGCCCGGGCGGCGGGAACGCCGGCGGGAAGGCGCCGCCTGGTGCGGGGTCGGCCATCGGGGCGGGCCCGTAGCCGGGTGCCGCGCCGCCAGCGGCGGCGCCGGCGGCCGGGGCGCCGAAGTGCTCGGCGGGGCGGTCCGCGCCATCGTGCGGCCGGACCCCGTTGACGGGCCGGCCGTTGGCCGGCGCGTCGACGAAGGATGGCACGCCCGGCGGGAAGGTCGGGGGCGCGGCCGGCGACGCGGGCGCGACCGGAGCGGCGGCGCCGAAGGCGGCCGCTCCCCGGTCCCGGTCGTCGAAGCGGGGGTCCGGCCCCTGGTCGAAGCGGGGCTCCGGCGCCTGGTCGAAGCGCGGCTCGGGAGCCCGGTCGAATCGCGTGTCCTGGTCGAACCGGGCGTCCGGGCCCTGGTCGAACCGCGTGTCCTGGTCGAACCGGGCGTCCGGGCCCTGGTCGAACCGCGCGTCCTGGTCGAACCGGGCGTCCGGGCCCTGGTCGAACCGCGCGTCCTGGTTGAACCGCGTCTCGGGCCCCTGGTCGAACCGCGGCGGCGGCGCGTGGTCCGGCCGGTGCCCGTGCGGCTCGTCCTGCGCCGGTGCGTCCGCTGGCTCAGGGCGGGCCGGCCGGCCGTACACGCGGGGCTGCGGCGCGGGGGTGCCCCCCGGCTGCAGGGGCTGGTCGGCCGGCGGCATCACCCGGCTGGCCAGCGGCACCGCGGCGCTCGCCGAGACGCTGCCGGCCGCCGCCTCGGCACCCTCCGGCGCCGGTACGGCCGCCCGCCCGCCCGACTCCGGCGAGGTACGCGGAGCGGGCACCACCGGCCCGGCGGTGGACTGCGGATCGTCGTGCCGGGAGCCGGCCTGCGCCCAGCCCGGCTGCTCCTGCCCGTACGCCGGCACACCGCCCTCCCGGGCGGACTGCTCGGGCGCGAACTGGGCCGGGGGAACGTAGTCGGTCGGCGGGGCGGCGGCCAGGCTGGCGCCGGGCACCCGCTGCTCCTGGGGCGGCAGGGGCACCGCGTTGGCCGGCGAGATGCCGGGGCCCGGGGGGGGCTGGTAGATCGGCGGCTCCTCGGCGCGGTCCGCCTCCCAGCCGTTGCCGGCCCGGTTCGCGGCGGGCTCGCCCGCCGCGGCGCGGCCCCACGCCTCGTCGGCCGACCACGGCTCGACGTCCGGTATGGCCGGTCCGCCGACCCGCTGCGGCAGGCTCTCGGCCGCGGGGCCCCATGGCGGCGGCCCGCCGTCGCCGGAGGCGGGAACGGCCGCCCGGCCGGGCGGGGTCGAGGCTGGTGCGGAGGCGCCCCAGCCGTTCGGGTCCCGGTCCTCGGGCTGCTGCGGCACCGAGGCCGCGCCTCGGGTCGAGGCCGGCTCGTCCCGGCCCGGCCACTCGTCGTCCTGCTGCTGCCCGGCAGGACTCCAGCCGCCCGAGCGGGTGGGGTCCTGCGGGGGCTCGGTGTTCCAGCCGCCGGAGCGGGCGGGGTCGTCCTGGGCGGGCCAGGGCTGCGGGGCGGGGGTGGCCTGCGGGACCTGGGCGGCGCCGCGCGCGGCGGGCTCGGGCTGCGCGTCCTGCTGGACGCCGCCTACCCAGCCACCGGAACGGTTCGGGTCATCCTGCTGGGCGGCCCAGCCGTCCTGCCGGGGCCGATCGTCCGGGACGGCGTCGCCGGCCCAGCCGCTGGAGCGGGCCTGGTCGTCCTGCTGTCCGGCCGTCCAGCCGCCGGAGCGGTTCGGGTCGTCCTGCGGCTGCCCGGCAGCGGTCCAGCCGCCGGAGCGGGTGGGGTCCTGCGGGGGCTCGGTGTTCCAGCCGCCGGAGCGGGCGGGGTCGTCCTGGGTGGGCCAGGGCTGCGGGGCGGGGGCGGCCTGCGGGACCTGGGCGGCGCCGCGCGCGGCGGGCTCGGACTGCGCCCAGGCCGGGGAGGGCTGCTCGGTCTGGGCCCAGGCGGGCTGGTCGGGGGCGGCGTGCGGCGGGGCGGCGGCGGCCCAGGTGGGACCGGGCTGCTCTCCCGGCGCGCCGGGCCACGCCGGCTGTGGGGACCCGCCGGCGGGTCCCCAGGTGGCGGGCGGGGCGGGGTCGGCCTGCTGCGGAGCCTGGCCGGCGCCCCAGGCGGGGGCCGTCTGCTGCTCGTTCTGGTTGGCCCAGGCGGGAGGGTTCGGCTGCCCGGACGGTGGCGGGGGCGCCCAGCCCAGGTCGGGGGCGCCGCCGTAGCCGTTGCCCTGCTGCGCCGGGCGGTCGCCGTACGGCGCCGGTCCGCCGGCGCCCGGCGACACCTCGTCCGGCTGCTGGCCGGGGTGGTGCGTGCCCTCGGACGTCATGCGTGCGCCTCCTCCATCACCTGTCGGCCGCCGCTGCCGATCGGTCTGCTCGGCAGGGTGGCCGGCGTCGCCGGTGTACCGGCCGTACCGGCTCCCCGCACCGTATCCGGTGACTGCCCGAGGGCTTCCGGGGAGCACCCGGCCGTCACTCCCTGTGGCCGGGTGGTGTCGAGCGGCATCTATCGACTCGACCTGCTCCCGGTCGGCGGGCGACGACCGAAGCCCACCGTACCGGGCGCTGCGGCGGGGTGGAATCCCGGTGTCAATGGGTGTGAAACGCCGATGGCCCGCCCGGGTAGACCGGGCGGGCCATCGATCTGGAGGAGGTGAGGAACGATCTGGGCGTCAGCTCATGTGACGCTGGGCGATGGCGAGGATCTCTTCGCGGACCGCGGGCGAGTTGGCGGAGCGCAGCGCGTGCTCGATGGCACGGGCGCGGCGGTTGGCGTCGCGGCGGTTACGGATTCGCTCGATCATGCTCATGGTGGTCTCTCCTCCTGGCTATTCGGTTGTCAGCCCCTTGATGTCTCTATTGAACCGCAGAACGCCCCCAACTTCCATCGATTATTAGGTGAGCTGGGACACGAGCCGAACAATCGAAGGTCAAACCGGTCCGTGAGCCGATGTTTCTGTCTCCCAACGGTCACGGCCGGTGTGCCGGGCGTTCACCCGAGGCACACCGGCCGTGGCTGGTGTCGAGACCCGTCAGGTCCAGGCGAGCAGCGCCGCCTCCGGGTCGGCCAGGAAGTCCCCGATGTCGCGCAGGAACTTCGAGCCCAGCTCGCCGTCGATGATCCGGTGGTCGAACGACAGGCCCAGCGTGGTGACCTGGCGCGGACGGACCTTGCCCTTGTGCACCCAGGGCATCTCGCGTACGGCGCCGAAGGCCAGGATCGCCGACTCGCCCGGGGGCAGGATCGGCGTGCCCGTGTCCACGCCGAAGACACCCACGTTGGTGATCGTCAGGGTGCCGCCGGACATGTCGGCCGGCGAGGTCTTCCCCGCCTTGGCCGTCTGCACCAGGTCGGTCATCGCGTCCGCCAACTCGCGCAGCGAGAGCCGGCCGGCGTCCTTGATGTTCGGCACGATCAGCCCTCGCTCGGTGGCCGCCGCGATGCCCAGGTTGACGTAGTCCTTGACCACGATCTCGTCGCCGGCCCAGGTCGAGTTGACCATCGGGTGGCGCCTGACCGCCAGCAGCACCGCCTTGGCGACCAGCAGCAGCGGCGATACCCGCACGTCGCGCCACTCCCGCCGGCCGCGGAGCCGGTCCAGGGCCTTCATCGCCCGGGTCACGTCGACGGTCAGGAACTCCGTCACGTGCGGGGCGGTGAACGCCGAGCGGGACATGTTCTCGGCGGTGAGCTTGCGTACCCCCTTGACCGGGATGCGCTGCTCGCGGTCCGCGCCGAAGCTCGCCGCCGCCGTGGCCGGGGCCGCCACCGTCAGCGGCTCGGCCGCCACCGGGGTGCCACTCGCCGCCCGCTGCACGTCCTCCCGGGTGATCGAGCCCTGCGGGCCCGAGCCGGTCAGCGTGGACAGGTCGACGCCGAGGTCCTTGGCGAGCTTGCGGACCGGAGGCTTGGCCAGCACCGGGCCGCCGGCCCGGCCGTGGCCGTTCGCCGGGGCCGTGCTCACCGGCGCGACCGGGGCCGCGGGGGCGACCGGGGCCGCCGGCGCGACCGGGGCCGCCGGCGCGACCGGAGCCGCCGGGGCCGCGGCCTGGGCCGGCACCGGGGCGCCGCCCTTGCGCGGGCGCCGCTTGGCGGCCGTGGTCCGCGGGCCGTAGCCCACCAGCACGGCGGTACGCCCACCCGGGGCCGGACCGCCGATCAGGCCCGGCTCGACCGCGCCCTCGGCCGGCGCCACCTCGACCGCGGCCAGCGACGCCGCCGACGGGGCGGGCAGGTCGGCGGCCGGCGCACTGGTCGTCGACGCCTCGATGGGCCCGGCGCCCGGGTCGGTGTCGATCGCGATGATCGGTGTGCCGACCTCGACGGTGGTCCCCTCCGGGTGGAAGATCGCCTGCACCTGGCCGGCCCACTTCGCCGGGATCTCGACGGCCGCCTTGGCCGTCTCCACCTCGACGATCGGCTGGTTCAGCTCGATGACGTCGCCGACCTTGACCAGCCAGGCGAGGATCTCGCCCTCGGTCAGGCCCTCGCCCAGGTCGGGAAGGTTGAACTCCTTGATCCGCGACATGCCGCTCACCAGCCGAAGGTGCGGTCGACGGCGTCGAGCACCCGGTCGAGGTCGGGAAGGTACTCCTCCTCCACCCGGGAGGCCGGGTAGGGAGTGTCGAAGCCCGTCACCCGCAGCACCGGGGACTCCAGGGAGTAGAAGCACTCCTCGGTGACCCGGGCCGCGATCTCCGAGCCCAGGCCCAGGTTGCCCGGGGCCTCGTGCACGACCACGCAGCGGCCCGTGCGCTTCACCGACTCGTACGCGGCGGTCAGGTCCAGCGGCGAGATCGTGCGCAGGTCGATGACCTCCAGCTCGCGGCCGTCCTCGGCCGCGGCCGTCGCCGCGTCCAGGCAGGTCCGCACCATCGGTCCGTACGCCAGCAGGGTGGCGTCGGTGCCGGCCCGGGCGACCCGGGCGGAGTGCAGCGGGTACGCCTCGGACAGCGGGGCGTCCAGTTCGACCGGACCCTTCTCCCAGTAGCGCCGCTTCGGCTCCATGAACACGATCGGGTCGTCCGAGGCGATGGCCTGCTGGATCATCGTGTACGCGTCCTGCGGGCTGGCGCAGCTCACCACCTTGAGGCCGGCGGTGTGGGCGAAGTACGCCTCCGGCGACTCCGAGTGGTGCTCGACCGCGCCGATGCCGCCGCCGAAGGGGATCCGGATGACCATCGGGATCTTGACCTTGCCCTGCGAGCGGTAGTGCATCTTCGCCACCTGCGACACGATCTGGTCGTACGCGGGGTAGACGAAGCCGTCGAACTGGATCTCGCAGACGGGGCGGTAGCCGCGGATGGCGAGGCCGACCGCGGTGCCGATGATGCCGGACTCGGCGAGCGGGGTGTCGATCACCCGCTGCTCGCCGAAGTCCTTCTGGAGGCCGTCGGTGATCCGGAAGACGCCGCCGAGCTTGCCGACGTCCTCGCCCATGATGACGACCTTCGGGTCGTTCTCCAGGGCCTTGCGCAGGCCGGTGTTGAGGGCCTTGCCGAGGGTGAGCGTCTCCGTGGCCATCAGTGGGCGCTCCCCTCGAACGACTCCATGTACCTGCTGAACTGCGCCCGCTGCTTGTCGAGCTCGGGGGACCCGGTGGGGTAGACGTGGTCGAACATCGTCACGGGCTCAGGGTTGGGCATGGCGAGCACCCGCTCGCGCAGGTGCACCGACTCGGTGCGGGCCTGCTCGTCGACGTCGGCGAAGAAGTCCGCGTCGGCGATCTGCTGCCTGGTCAGGAACGCCTTCATCCGGGCGATCGGGTCCTTGGCCTGCCAGGCCTCGACCTCGCTGGCGATCCGGTAGCGGGTCGGGTCGTCGGAGGTGGTGTGCGCGCCCATCCGGTAGGTGTAGGCCTCGATGAGGCTGGGGCCCTGGCCGAGCCGGGCGTTGTCCAGCGCGTGCCGGGTCACCGCGTACGACGCGAGCACGTCGTTGCCGTCCACCCGCACGCCGGGGAAGCCGAAGCCGCCCGCCCGCTGGTAGAGCGGGACACGGGTCTGCCGCTCCAGCGGCTCCGAGATGGCGTACTGGTTGTTCTGGCAGAAGAACACCAGGGGGGCGTTGAAGACGCTGGCCCAGACGAACGCCTCGTTGACGTCGCCCTGGCTGGTGGCGCCGTCGCCGAAGTAGGCGATCACCGCCTCGCCGTCCTCGGTCCCGGTCTTGCCGTCCATGCTGACGCCCATGGCGTACCCGGTCGCGTGCAGGGTCTGTGCCCCGATCACGATCGTGTACATGTTGAACTTGAACTCGTTCGGGTCCCAGCCGCCCTGGTCGACGCCCCGGAACAGGCCGAGCGGCATGATCGGGTCGATGCCCCGGCAGTAGAGGACGCCGTGCTCCCGGTAGGTCGGGAAGGCCATGTCCTGGGTGCGCAGCGCACGCCCCGAGCCGACCTGCGCGGCCTCCTGGCCCAGCAGGCTGGCCCACAGGCCCAGCTCGCCCTGGCGCTGCAACGCGGTGGCCTCGGCGTCGAGCTTGCGGACCAGCACGAGGTCGCGGTAGAGCCCGCGGTACTCCTCGTCGGTGAAGTCGACGCGGTACTCCGTCCCGTCCGGGCCGGTCGCGCTCTCGATCCGCTCACCCTCCGGGGTGAGCAACTGCACCAGCTGCGGGTCGCCGGTCGCGCCCTTCCTGGAGCGGGGTGCGGCCCGCCGGCCGCGGCTGGAGACCCCGGGGTCGCCCTTTGCCATCCGTCTCTCCCTGTCTGTCTGCGTCGGCACCGGGGGGTCACCCGGCCGCGCAACTCGTGCGCCTGTCCGGCTGGTGCCGGACCGGTTCCTGGCGGCCGCGCCTAGCCCCGGTGGGGGTTGCCGCGCGGCGTGAAGCCGGATTCTTGGCCGAACCCGGTTCGGGAGCGCCGGCGCCCAGCCGCGCCTGCCGCGGGGGTGCGCGGAGGTCGAGGCTGCGTTGCCGTCGTGGTCCATATTCGCATCACACGTGAGCGCGCCCACAGTACGCCCGCCCCGCACCGGGAGGGCGGCCCGCTTCGTTACACGAAGCGCCGGGTGTCCGTTCCATCGACGCGCGGCCGATCCGGCGATGGTTCGTCACCGTTCGGGCAGATACGCGTGTCGACACGCGGTAGGGGGTTGGCTGACGGAGCGTCACTGGGCAGGCTGATTGGCGGGGGGGATGGCCCAGGTCGAGGGGTTTGCCGCTTCCTCGCGGCGATCCGGGTGCCGCCGGCTGGCTCCGGTCGCGGTGTCCCGCTGATCGTCGGCCCGGCGAACGGTCGCGAAGCCGACGCTCGTCCGGCAGGTCGTCGTGGGTGCCGGACTCGACGATGCGGCCGTGGTCGCGGGGCGGAGTCGGGCGACCGCTGCCCCGGGCCGGCGGGAGACCAACGAGGAGGAGTGCGCGGTGTCCGATCCAGGCGAAGGCCCCGGTGCCCCGTTCCTCGTTCGGCACCGTGCGGCCGGTGGCTACCGCCGACTGGTGGGCGCGCACCGGGCGCCCGGGTCCGGCGGGCCGCCCCGGGGCTACCTGTTCACCGTGGCGCTGCTCGCCGGCACCGCGTCGATGCCGATCCTCGCCGCGATCAGCACCGGCTCTGCCACGGTCGGCAGCACCGCCCTGCCCGACAGCGGCACCCCGTTTCTGCCCACGCCCTCCGTGGGCCCGGTGGTGATCCCGGTGCCGGCGACGAACCAGCCGGCGGTCGCCCCGTCGACCCCGTCCCCCGCCGTGGCGACCCCGAGCACCTGGCGGCCCGCCGCGCCGGCCCCGCGTACGCCGGTCGTGGCGGCGCCGGGCCCGGGGTCGGTGGTGCGGCCCGCGCCCCCGCCCGCGGTGGTCCCGTCGCGCCCGCCGGGCGGCCGGCCGGTTCCGCTGCCCTCACCGAGCCCGTCACCCAGCCCGTCCCCTTCCCCGTCCACGTCGCCCTCGCCCGAGCCGACCCTCTCGCCGAGTCCGTCCCCGGTGATCACGGCGACCGGCTCGCCGACCCCGGGACCGTCGGCGGAGCCCACGAGCACGGGCTCGCCGCCGACCGCCGATCCCACGCCGACCGCCGACGCCACGCCGACCGCCGACGCCACGCCGGCCTCGTCCCCGGCCGGCCCACGGCCCGCCGAGGCTTCCCGCCTTACGGTCGAGCCCGCCGGAGTGCGGGCCGGCACCGGGCGGCCACGGGTACGGTGACGGCCGACGGCAGGTGAGCCGCCCAACGGCGCAGCGCGGGTCGGCCCGCCGGTGGGTGGACGGGGTGGCTCCGGGCGCGGCCCGGGGCGGAGCAGAGGCGGAGCGCTGAGCGGAGCGGACGGCACGGGCGCAGGGCCCTCGACCCGCCCGGACGCCGTGCCGCGTCCCGGTCCCACGCTGCGGCTCGCCCGGCTCGTCACCGAGCTGACCGCGCCCGCGGTGCTGGTCTCCCTGCTGACCGTGGCGGTCGGCTGGCACAGCACCCGGGGCGCGCACGGGCTGGCCTGGGGGCTGCTCGCCACGCTCTTCGTCAGCGGCATCCCGTTCGCGTACATCGTCGGCGGGGTGCGCCGGGGTCGGTTCACCGACCACCACGTGGGCGTCCGTGAGCAGCGCCGCGTCCCGCTGCTGTTCGGCCTCTGCTCGGTGGCCGCCGGCCTGGCCCTGCTCGCGGTCCTCGGTGCGCCCCGCCCGGTGCTGGCCCTGGCCGCCGCCGGGCTGCTCGGCCTGGTGGTCGCCGTGGCCGTCAGTCACTGGTGGAAGATGTCGATCCACTCGGCGGTGGCCGCCGGCACGGTGGTCGTGCTGGTGCTGACGTTCGGGGCCGCTCTGCTGGCGACCGCGCCACTGCTCGCGCTCGTCGGCTGGTCCCGGGTCCGTCTGCGCGACCACACCGTGCCCCAGGTGGTCGCGGGAGCACTGCTCGGCGCACTGATCGCGGGCGTCGTCTTCGCCACCCTCCGCTGAAACCGTCGCCGCCGCACCGTCCTGCGCCCAACCGCTCGTCGCGAACCGCGCCCGGCTGCCTGGTCGAGGTCCCCCGGGTGAGGGTGACGGGCCGCTGGATCGTCCGGACCCTTCCGGTCGTCAGGCCGGTGGCGGCTGCCAGGCGGTCAGCGCGACCCGCGCCACGGCCGCCAGTTCGTCCTCCGTGGCGCCGTCGCGGGCCTGTACCGACATGCCCTGCACGATCGCGCCGACGTACCGGGCCAGGCTCCGCGGGTCGGCGGCGGGATCGAGGGTGCCCACCGCCTGCGCCCGCCGGAAGTAGTCGGCGATCTGCTCCAGAGTGGTGTCGCGGCGGGCGGCGACGGCCCGCGCCACGGAGTCGGATTGTGGCGGCACCTCCAGCGCCGCCGTGGAGATCATGCAACCGCCCGGACCGCCGCTGCCGGCGAACTGGCGTGCCGCGCCGAGGAGGAAGTCCGCGAGCCCGGCGCGGTCGGGGACCTCCCGGTCGAGCGGGGCGGTGGCGTGGCGTCCGACGTGCGTGACGTAGTGGTCGAGGCAGGCGGAGTACAGCCCTGCCTTCGAGCCGAACGCGTGGTAGATGCTCGGCGGGTTCAGGCCGGTGGCCGCCTGCAGCATCGTCAGGCTCGCGCCCTCGTAGCCGTGCGCCCAGAACACCCGCATGGACTGCTCGAGAACCCGCTCCTGGTCGAAGGACCGGGGCCGGCCGGGGCCCCCCTCCCGCTTTTTCATAGTGACCACTATAGTAAACGCGGATTGTTTAGTGATCGATACAAAAAGGGGGCGTCGATGGGATCGTCAGTGCTGGTGACGGGTGGTTCGCGGGGCATCGGTCGGGCGATCGCCGTGGGACTGGCGGGTACCGGCGCGGAGGTCGTCGGGGTCCACTACACGCGCGACGAGGCGGCCGCCCGGCAGACCGCGGAACTGGTCCGTCAGGCCGGCGCCGCGCCGGTGCTGGTACGCGCGGAGTTCGGCACCGCGGGCGTGGCCGCCGCCGAGCGGCTTGCCACGACGTTCCTCGACCAGGTCGAGCGGACCGTCGGGCACCGCCAGATCGACGTCCTGGTCAACAACGCCGGCATCGGTGGTCCGCAGCAGCTCGGTTCGATCGACGAGGCGACGTACCGGCGGGTGGTGGAGGTCAACCTCACCGTCCCGATCTTCCTCACCCAGGCGCTCTGGCCGCACCTGCGCGACGGAGGGCGGGTGATCAACGTGTCCACCGGATACACCCGGATCGCCGCCCCCACGCACCCTGTCTACTCGGCGACGAAGGCGGCGCTGAACGCGCTGACCCTGGCCCTGGCCCCCACACTGGGCGCCCGCGGCGTCACCGTCAACGCGGTGATGCCCGGCGTCATCGAAACCGACATGAACGCCGACTGGCTCGACCAGGGGGACGCCCGGAAGGAGGCGGCCGGGCTGTCGGTGTTCAACCGGGTCGGCGACGTCGACGACGTGGCAGACGTGGTGCGGTTCCTCGCCTCGGAGCAGTCCCGCTGGATCACCGGGCAGGTCATCGACGTCACCGGCGGTTCGGCCCTCTGACCGGGCCGGTGCCCCGGCGACGTCGCGCCAGGGCACCGGGCCCGCGAGCTGTCAGGCGCCCTCGTCGGCCAGGCGGTGGCGGTTGGCCTCGATCCAGGCGTCCAGGGCGGCCGGGTCGTCCGGGTCGACGCCGTCGGCCATCAACTGCGCCACGGCGGCGGTGGCGGGGCTGCGCCGCTCGCCCGTGCTGTAGAGGCGGGCGAACTCCGGCACCATCTCCTCGATCGCCGTGTCGGTCTGCGCCGCCGCCCGCTCCGGCAGCCCGCGCTTGCGGGCGGCGTACGCGGCCCAGCCGCGCAGCACCCGGGGCAGCAGGGCGGCGTCGTCCATGTCCAGCACCGCCCGCCGGTGCACCCAGTCCAGCAGGAACAGCCCGGACACGGTCGGGCTCCACCGCATCGGGTCGGCGTCGGGGAAGCTGGCCGCGTGGTCCAGCAGCAGGCTGAGGCAGAAGTGCAGCGAGGCCAGCTCCGCCCCGTCGACGGCGTCCAGGCCGAACCGGGCCGCCTCCGGCGAGGCGAGGAACCGGCGGACCAGCTCCGTACGCTCGGCGGCGGAGAGCGGCTCGACGGCGGGCGCGGGCACGGTGCGGGTGGGGTGGGGCAACCGCGCCAGCCGGGCGCCGAGCAGGGCCCGGTCGGTGGCCAGCGAGCCCTCCCCGGGCAGCTCACTCAGACTGTCGGTGATCGTCAGGTGCCGGCCCACCTCGGCGTGCATCCGGGCCGGCTCCTCGTCGCGGAACCAGGTCAGCTCGTCCCCGGCGCACATCTGCCGCACCTGGTCGAGGATCCGGTCGGGCGGCCCGCCGACGAAGACGTCCTTGGTGATGCCGATGTTGTGGTCGAGCAGCGTCACCACCGCGTGCGCCGGCCCGCCGGCCGGGTCGTCGTACGCGAAGGTCGCCAGGTAGGAGGTCTGGTCGCCGTACACGTCGCCGTAGGACCAGCAGCCGGTGAGGTGGACCCGGCCGAGGTGGGCGGCCCAGGCGGGGGTGGCGGCACCGGGGCGGACCCGGGCGGCACCCTCGGCGTCGGGCACCAGCGCGGCGAAGACCGAGCGGACGGTGGTCGCGGCGGCCGAGCGGCGACGGGAGGTGGCGGCCAGGAAGCCGGCCACGAATTCCCGCACCGCGCTGTCACGGTCGGTCTCCGCCACCGCGTAGACGCTGCCGAGCAGGGCCGCGCCGAGCATCTCCGCGTCGAGGGCGTTCTCCAGCTTGGCCACGTCGCGGGCGGCGTGCAGCACCGCGTCGTACGGGGTCTGAGGCGTTCCCATCCACCGACCCTACGCTGCCGCCCGGCTCCGGGCGGCACGAGCGACCCGAGCATCGCCCGCGTCGTGGGCACCCACCACCGCCGACCTGCGGCTGCCGCCGGCGAGTGCCCGGGTCAGCGGCCGGCGGCGTCCCGCAGGGCGGCCCGGGCCTCGGCGTAGGAGGCGAGCACCGCCCGCACCGGGGCCAGCACCTGCTCCTCGCCGACCGCCGTCACCCGCTCGGTGAGCCGGTGCTCGGCGCGGTGGCGGGCGCGGCGGGCCGCCCACCGGACGGCCGGCCTGGTCAGGGCCGCCACCAGCAGCCCGGCGAGCAGGCCGCCGAGGAGCAGCAGGGTGGGCAGCGGCACCTCGCCGACGGCCGGGTCGGCCAACTCCGGCAGGCCCAGCGCGCGCAGCCCGTAGCCGAGCGCCAGCCAGGCGAGCCCGGCCAGCGCGGCCAGGGTCACCAGCCACTGGAGGCCGCCGACGATCCGCCACCAGAGCGGCCGCCGGTCCATGCCGAGGTCGGTGCCGGCGACCGCGCGGTCCAGCGCGTCCGGCAGGTCGCCGAGGCGGGACCGGGCGGCGGCGGTCACCGCGGCGGGCCAGAAGGCGGGCAGTTCCGCCCCGGCCTGGTCGGCCACGGACCGGATCGCCAGCCCGAGCGCGGAGCGTTGCGCGGCGGTGGGGTCGGGCACCGAGGTCGCGGCGACCAGGCTCTCCGCCGGGTCGTCGCGCTCGCCGGCCGGGCCGGGCAGGTGCAGCCGGCGCAGCGGGTCGGGCCGCAGCCGCCGCCAGCCCCGGACCAGCGGCCAGCCGGTGGCGGCGGCGCCCCGGTGCCGGTACGCCTGCTCGACCGCCTCGGCGACCGTCGGCACCCCGGCGGCGCCGGCCAGCGCCCGGTGCAGCGCGGCGACGGCGGCGTCGTCCGGCCCGGCAGCCGGCGACCCGCCCCCGACCAGCTCGTCGAGCCCGGCCACCACCGTGTCCACGTCACCCTGGAGCCGGCGCAGCGCGGCCTGCCGCCCGGCCACCGTCCGTTCCAGCGCCTCCCGGAGCCCGACCATGCCCGCCGGTTCCACGGCGGTGGTGGCCTGCAGCGGCACGCCGGCCAGGCCGTCCGCGTCGAGCAGGCGGCGCAGGTCGGCCAGCACCCGGGGCAGCTCGGCCGGGGGCAGCCGGTCGGCCTGGTTGAGCACGACCAGCGTGACGTCCCTGTGCCGGTGGAACTCGCGCAGGTAGCTGGTGTGGATGACGCGGTCGGCGTACTTCTGCGGATCGACCACCCAGACCACGAGGTCGACCAGGCCGAGCAGCCGGTCCACCTCCAGCCGGTGGGACCGCTGCACCGAGTCGAAGTCGGGCAGGTCGAGCAGGATCAGCCCGTGCAGGGCCGACTCGTCGTCGCCGTCGAGCACGCTCTCCCGGACGAACCGGTGCCGGGGCAGCACCCCGACCCAGTCGAGCAGCCGGTTGCCGCCGTCGAGCGGCCCCCAGACACAGGCGTGCGTGACGCCGGTGGTGGGGCGGCGCACCCCGACCGGGGAGAGCTCCATCCGGGCGAGCGCGTTGAACAGGCTGGACTTGCCGCTGCCCGTCGCGCCGGCGAGGGCCACCACGGTGTGATCGCGGGAGAGCGCCAGCCGGGTGCCGGCCCGCTCGACCAGGGTGTGCGCCGGCACGAGTCGCGAATCCGGCAGGTGGCCGTCGACGACCGCGAGGAACCGGCGTACGGCGTCGAGGCGGGCCATCAGCGCGTCGGCGTCCACCCGTCGGTCACCACGGAACGCCTCGCGCATCCGCCCGACGATGTTCGTCATGATCCTCCGCCCTCGGTGCCGGGGAGGCGCGCGGCGTCCGCGTCGGCGAGGCCGCTGCGGTGCCGGGCCATCTCCACCCCGTTGCCGGCCCGGCGCAGGGCCTCCGCGGTGTCCGGGGCGGGCCGGGCCTCCGCCGTCCGGGCCAGGTAGCGGGCGGCCTCGTCGTCCAGCAGGGCCCGCACCCGGTCCAGCAGGTCGGCCCGGGCCTTGGCGGCGAGCGTACGCACGGCCTGGTCGCCGAAGACCGCCTGGAGCACGGTCTGCGCGGCGACCGTGGTGCCGGCCCCGGTGGCGACCTCCAGCCCGGTCGGGATGAACGCGGTCGAGGCGAACACGGCGATCATCACGGCGAGCCCGGTGGCGTTGACGGCGTACGCGGCCGTGCGGGCCACGAAGCGCCGGTCGCCGCCCTCGACCCGCACCAGCTCCAGCACGCCGCGCTGCCACTCCCGGACCAGGCGCTCGGCCCGCTCGGGCAGGTCGCCGGCGGGGTGGGCGAGCCCCGGTTCGAGCAGTGCCGCCCCGGCGGGATGCGCCTTCCACCCGGTGTACGCGTTCTCCGCCGCCTCGGCGGCGACGCCGCGCAGCAGGGTCACCAGCTGGGACTCGATCGCCTCGCGCAGCTCGGAGGCGGGCGCGGGACGGCCGGTGACGGTGGCCACCACCCGGTCGCGGAGCCGCCCGATCCGGGCCTCCAGCGTGCGGAAGAACTCCCCGGTGCCGACGAACTCCTGCCAGCGGGCGAGCACCTCGCCACGGAGCAGCCGACCGTCCTTCAGCCCCTGCTCGACGGTCCGGTGCGCCCCCCGGTACGCCGCCCGCACCCGCTCGTCGAGCGCGTCAGCGGCGGTCACCTGCTCGTCGGCGGCGTCGGCGAGCCCCTCGACCGCCGGGCGCAGCGCGGCGAGTGCGCCGTCGAGGGTCTGCCGGACCACGGCCGCCCGGGCGTCGGCGTCGGCGGCCAGCCGGGCGAACCAGGCGGAGAGCGGCGCGGTCACCCGGTCGGGCAGCAGGCCCTGCCCGTCGACCGAGGTCTCGGGCAGCACGAACAGCGGGGCCGCGCCGAGATCCTGCGTGGCGAGCATCTCCGACAGGTGGGCGGCGATCTCGTCGGCCGCCTCCGGGGGCACCCGGTCCAGCACCATGGCGATCACCGCGCCCCGGGCCCGGGCGCTGCGCAGCAGCTCCCAGGGGACCGCGTCGGCGTAGCGGGCGGCGGTGGTGACGAAGAGCCAGAGGTCGGCGGCGGCCAGGAGTTGGCCGGCCAGGGCCCGGTTGGCGTCGACCACCGAGTCGATGTCGGGGGCGTCGAGGAAGGCCAACCCGGGCGGCAGGGCGGGGGCGGTGACCAGTTGCAGGGTGCGCGGGTCCTCGCTGGGCTCGTTGGTGCGGGTGAGGCCGGGCAGCAGCTCGCCCTGACGGAACCAGCCGGAGTCGGCCGGGCTGCACACCAGCACCGGGGAGCGGGTGGTGGGCCGGAGCACCCCGGCCGCGCTCACCCGCGCCTGCACCAGGCTGTTGACCAGGGTGGACTTGCCCGCGCCGGTGGACCCGCCGACCACCACGAGCAGCGGCGCGTCGAGCCGGCGCAGCCGGGGCAGCAGGTAGTCGTCGAGCTGGTCGGTGAGGCTCCTGGCGGCCTGTCGGGCGGGCTCGGCGGAGGGCAGCGCCAGCGGGAACCGGGCCGCCCCGATCGCGGCGCGCAGGCCGGCCAGCGCGGCGGGCAGGCTGTCGTCCCCGGTGGTGGCGGGCCGGTCCTCCCCGGCGTCCGTGGAGCCGGTGCGGGCTGCGACGGTGGGCGCGTCGGCCTGGGTGGCGGAGTCGCCGTGCGTCGTCACCGCTAAAGCGTGCCCGACCGACGCAAGGGAAGACAACCGGCCGGTAGTACCCGTGACTTGCGTCGGGTCGGCTCAACCTCGACTTGACGATTTCCGGGGGCGTGGCACTATTGAGTCAAGTTCACTCAACTTGTGGTGGGGTCGCTGCGGGCGACGCCGCCACGCAGCTCAGGGCGGTGCCCACGAGCGGCTCACAACGTCACGAAGCGAGGAAGCGAAGATGGCACGTGCGGTCGGTATCGACCTCGGCACGACGAACTCCTGCGTCAGCGTCCTGGAGGGCGGTGAGCCCACCGTCATCGCCAACGCTGAGGGCTCGCGGACGACCCCGTCGATCGTCGCGTTCGCCCGCAACGGCGAGGTGCTCGTCGGTGAGGTCGCCAAGCGCCAGGCGGTGACCAACCCGGACCGGACGATCCGCTCGGTCAAGCGGGAGGTCGGCACCAACTGGTCCGTCGACATCGACGGCAAGAAGTACACCCCGCAGGAGATCTCGGCCCGCACGCTGATGAAGCTCAAGCGGGACGCCGAGGCGTACCTGGGCGAGCAGATCACCGACGCGGTGATCACCGTCCCGGCCTACTTCAACGACAGCCAGCGCCAGGCCACCAAGGAGGCCGGCGAGATCGCCGGCTTCAACGTGCTGCGGATCGTGAACGAGCCGACCGCGGCGGCCCTGGCGTACGGGCTGGACAAGGGCTCCAAGGAGCAGACCGTCCTGGTCTTCGACCTCGGCGGCGGCACCTTCGACGTGTCGCTGCTCGAGCTGGCCGAGGGCGTCATCGAGGTCAAGTCGACCAGCGGTGACAACAACCTCGGTGGTGACGACTGGGACCAGCGCATCATCGACCACCTGGTGAAGACCTTCCGGGGCGAGCACGGCATCGACCTGGCCCAGGACAAGATGGCCCTGCAGCGGCTCCGCGAGGCGGCCGAGAAGGCCAAGATCGAGCTGTCCGCCGCCACCACCACCAACATCAACCTGCCGTACATCACGGCCGGCGCGGCGGGGCCGCTGCACCTGGACGTGACGCTCAGCCGGGCCGAGTTCCAGCGGATGACGCAGGACCTGCTGGACCGCTGCAAGGGCCCGTTCGAGCAGGCCGTGAAGGACGCCGGCATCAAGGTCTCCGACGTCGAGCACGTCATCCTGGTCGGCGGCTCGACCCGCATGCCGGCCGTGACCGACCTGGTCAAGCAGCTCACCGGCAAGGAGCCCAACAAGGGCGTCAACCCGGACGAGGTCGTCGCCGTCGGCGCCGCCCTGCAGGCCGGTGTGCTCAAGGGCGAGGTCAAGGACGTCCTGCTGCTCGACGTGACCCCGCTGAGCCTGGGCATCGAGACCAAGGGCGGCATCTTCACCAAGCTGATCGAGCGCAACACCACCATCCCGACCAAGCGCTCCGAGGTCTTCACCACGGCGGACGACAACCAGCCGTCGGTGCTGATCCAGGTGTTCCAGGGCGAGCGGGAGATCGCGGCCTACAACAAGAAGCTCGGCACCTTCGAGCTGACCGGCCTCCCGCCGGCGCCGCGCGGCGTGCCGCAGATCGAGGTCACCTTCGACATCGACGCCAACGGCATCGTCAACGTCCACGCGAAGGACCTCGGCACCGGCAAGGAGCAGAAGATGACGATCACCGGCGGCTCCTCGCTGCCGAAGGACGACATCGAGCGCATGCGCCGCGACGCCGAGGAGCACGCCGAGGACGACAAGCGCCGCCGCGACGAGGCCGAGACCCGCAACCTGGCCGAGGCGCTCCAGTGGCAGACCGAGAAGTTCCTGGCCGAGAGCGGCGACAAGCTGCCGTCGGAGTCCCGTGACCAGATCAACGAGGCGCTCGGCGAGCTGCGCGGCGCCCTCGGTGGTCAGGACATCGAGAAGATCAAGTCGGCGCACGAGCGGCTGGCGCAGGTCTCCCAGCAGGCCGGTTCGCTGCTCTACAGCCAGCAGGGCGAGCAGCCGGGCGAGGCCGGCCCGGGTGCCGCGGGTGCGGCGGGCGCCGGGGCGACCGGTGGCGCGCAGGCCGGTGGCGCGGACGACGTGGTCGACGCGGAGATCGTGGACGAGGACAAGAAGTGACGGTCCGTCCCCGGACACGGCACCACGGCAGAGGGATGAGGTAACCCCATGACGGAGAAGCCACGAGCCGCCGACCCGGGTGCGACCGGGTCGACGCCGGGTGGCTCCGCGCCCGCCGAGCAGGCCGGCGACGGGCCGCGGGTCGTCATCCGCAACAACCGCAAGATCAGTGAGACCAACGAGCCGGCCGCCGCCGACGCCGGGTCGGACGCCCCGGCCGAGGGTCTGGTCGAGGAGGCCGAGGTCGTGGTCGACGAGATCGAGGTCGAGGCGGCCGAGGTGGCCGGCCCGCCGGTGGTGGACGCCCCGGCACAGCCGGCCGACGGCGGCGGGACCGCGCTCGGCGCCGAACTGGAGGCGCTGCGCAAGGACCTCGACGAGCGGACCCGGGACCTGCAGCGGGTGACGGCGGAGTACGCCAACTACCGCAAGCGGGTGGACCGGGACAAGGGTCTGGTCACCGAGCAGGCGACCGGCGCGGTGCTCGCCGCGCTGCTGCCGATCCTCGACGACCTGGACCGGGCCCGCGAGCACGGCGACCTGGTCGGGCCGTTCGGCACGGTGGCCGAGCAGCTCACCACGGCGCTCGGCAAGTTCGGGCTGACGGCGTTCGGCGAGCAGGGCGACCCGTTCGACCCGACCCGGCACGAGGCGGTGGCCCACCAGACCTCGGCCGACGTCACCGAGCCGACCTGCGTGCAGGTGATGCGCCGGGGCTACCAGGTCGGGGAGCGGCTGCTGCGACCCGCCATGGTCGCGGTCGCCGACCCGGAGTAGTGCGCAACGACGACCGGATCGTCCCGCCCACCCCGAACGGGTGGGCGGGACGGTCGGTCCCCAGGTAGGGAGGGGGTGGACCGGTGAGTTCCAAGGACTGGATCGAGAAGGACTTCTACGCCGTGCTGGGCGTGGACAAGGCCGCCTCCGGCGACGACATCAAGAAGGCCTACCGGAAGCTGGCGCGGGATTCACACCCGGACCACAACCCCGGTGACCCGAAGGCCGAGGAGCGTTTCAAGGCCGCCTCCGAGGCGTATGCGGTGCTCGGCGACGACGCCAAGCGCCGCGAGTACGACGAGCTGCGCTCGCTGTTCGGCTCGGGCGCGTTCCGGCGCAACGCCCGTGGCGCCGGCCAGCCCGGCGGCATGCCGTTCGACGTCTCCGACCTGTTCGGGGGCGCGGCCGGTGGGGGTGGCGACCGCCGCTTCGGCGGGGCCGGCTTCCAGGACCTGTTCAGTTCGATCTTCACCGGCGGCGCCGCTGGTCCCGGCGGCGGGCCGGCCGCACCCCGGGGCCCGGCGCGGGGCCGGGACGTCGAGGCCGAGGTGGCCCTCGACTTTGGCGACGCCGTACGCGGGGTGACCGTCCCGTTGACGCTGCGCGCGCCGGGGGTCTGCGACACCTGCCACGGCAACGGGGCCAAGCCCGGCACCCAGCCGCGCACCTGCCCGGTGTGCCACGGAGCCGGGGTGACCACCCGCAACCAGGGGTCGTTCAGCTTCTCCGAGCCGTGCCGCAACTGCCAGGGCGTGGGCACGATCGTGGAGGAGAAGTGCCCGGAGTGTCAGGGCACCGGCGGGGTCACCAAGACCCGCACGCTGAACGTCCGCTTCCCGGCCGGGGTGGCCGACGGCCAGAAGATCCGGCTGGCGGGGCGGGGCGAGCCCGGCGCGCGGGGCGGCCCGGCCGGGGACCTCTTCGTACACGTCAAGGTGCGACCGGACGAGCTGTTCGGGCGTACGGGCGACGACCTCACGCTGACCGTGCCGATCACGTTCGCGGAGGCCGTGCTCGGCACGGACCTGCGGGTGCCCACCCTCGACGGCGCGGTGACCCTGCGGGTGCCGCCGGGCACGCCGAGCGGCCGGATCCTGCGGGCCCGCGGCAAGGGGGTGGTCCGCCGTGACGGGCGGGCGGGTGACCTGCTGGTGACCCTCGACGTGGTGGTGCCCGCGCGGGTGTCCGACGAGGCGCGTACGGCGTTGGAGAGCTTCGCCGCGCAGACCCCGCCGGCCGCCCGGGAACATCTCGACGCGCGGGTGCGTCGATTCAGTTGACCCGGTGTTCAGTCGGCTCGGTGGAGTGCACGCGGAGGTGAGCGGGATGTCGGACGAGTTCGTCGGTTCGGGTGACCCTGCCTACGAGGCCAAGGTGCTGATGATCTCGGTGGCGGCACGGATGGCGGGGATGCACCCGCAGACCCTGCGCCAGTACGACCGGCTGGGCCTGGTCCAGCCGGGCCGGGCGGCCGGCGGTGGCCGCCGCTACAGCGTGCGGGACGTGGTGCTGCTGCGCGAGGTGCAGCGGCTCAGCCAGGACGACGGCATCAACCTGGCGGGGGTCAAGCGCATCATCGGGCTGGAGCGGCTGCTGGAGCAGGCCCAGCAGCGGGTGGCCCGGCTGGAGGCGGAGCTGGACGCCGCGTACCGCCGGATCGCCGAGCTGGAGTCCCTGGCCCGCTTCCCGGGCAGCGACCTCGTCCCGACCAACCGCACCTCCACCGCGCTGGTGGTCTGGCGTCCCCGGCGGGGCCCCGACCGCTGACGACACCTCACCGCGCCCGGCCGCCCTCCCGCGGCCGGGCGCGGTCGTCTTTCCGCCGCCGCCACCGCCCGGGACGTGCGTCGTCTCCGCAGGCGCCCGCGGTTGCCGGTTCCCGGGCGGGGACGGCGCCGGATCCGCTAGCCTCAAAATCAGGTCCAACCATCTCAATCCGGACTCCGATGGCAGGGGGAGCCATGACGGAAGCGGCGAGGAAGGTTGCCCAGCAGACCGAGGACCGGCTCGACGAGGTGGCGAAGAACGTCCGGGAGAGATTCGACCGGTTCACCGAGAGCCGCTTCACCGACGAGATCAAGAACGGCAGGTTCGCCGACCAGGTCGACCACGGCATCGACCAGGGACGCGACGAGGCGAGACGCCGCGAGCAGGGCGGATCGGAACACTGACGTTCCGCCGACGTGCGGGCCGGGACCCACGGGGGGTCCCGGCCCGTTCGCCGTCCGGAGGCGGGCCGGGACGCCAGAGGTCCCGGGCGGGGGTCCCGGCCCGTTCGCCGTTGTGAAGTGCGAGCCCGGGGGTGCGCCGTGCGGGTGCGTGGGGCGCTCAGGCGATGCGGCGGTTCTCCCGGACCAGGCCGCCCTCGCACCAGTCCCGGTAGACGAAGAGCTCCGGCCGGGCCAGCAGCGCCCGGCTGTTGTACGCCCAGGTGCGCATCAGGTCGTCGCCGTTCCGTTCGGCCTGCTCGACCAGCTTCCGGAAGCGCCGCTTCGGGTGGGCGCGGAAGTTCGTCCGGATGCCGTCGGCGGCGTAGATGTAGAGGCAGTGCAGGGCGAACCGGCGGGCCGGGCAGGTCGCGTCCATCGCCAGGTCGAAGAGCACCGCCACCAGCCGGTCACCGGAGACCAGCAGGTCCCAGTCCGGCGGCATGGAGGTCAGCGGCACGGAGTCGGGCTGGAAGGCCCACGCGCGCAGCTCGGCGGGGGTCGGATCGACGGGGTTGGCAAAGCCGTGGAACGTCGACTCCTGCACGCTCACCGGCCAACCTTCCGCTCTCGTCCGCGGGGGCTCAGGCCGTCCGCGACCTCTGGCTGCTGGGGCGAAACGGTAGCCCGGCGCGTTCACCGGCGGTAGGCCCCGCCGGAGGCAATTCGACAACCGTTGGGCGAGGGCCGGGCCGACCGTACGGTCGACCCGGCCCGGACGGTGCCGTCGGTCAGTCGTGCGCCGGCACCGGTTGGGCCCGCTGGGCCGCGCCGCGTCTCCGCAGCCACCGCTTGAACCACGCGAAGTCGGGCAGCCGCGCCAGCATCGGCCCGGTCACGACCGTGATCAGCACGTACGCCGTGGCGAGCGCCGCCAGCTTCGGGTCGACGCTGCCGGCGGCCACCGCGAGCCCCGCGATGACGATGGAGAACTCTCCCCGGGGCACCAGGGTCAGGCCGGCCCGCCAGCGACCGGGTTCGGCGATGCCGACCCGGCGGGCCGCCAGGTAACCGGTGAGCGTCTTCGTCGCCATGGTGATCACGGCCAGCGCGAGCGCGGGCAGCAGCACCGGCGGGATGTCCCGCGGGTCCGTGACCAGACCGAAGAAGACGAAGAAGACCGCCGCGAAGAGGTCCCGCAGCGGGGTGAGCAGCTCGGTCGCGTGGTGCGCCACCGGCCCGGAGAGCGCGATGCCGACCAGGAACGCGCCGACCGCCGCCGACACCTGGAGCTTCGCCGCGATGCCCGCCACCAGCAGGGTCATCCCGAGTACGCCGAGCAGCAGCGCCTCCGGGTCCTTCGCCGACATGGCGGTGGAGATCAGGTTGCCGTACTTGATCGCGACCACCAGCACCAGCAGCACGGTGCCGACCGCGACACCGAGCGCGATGCCGCCGCCCAGCAGGCCGCTGCCGGCGAGCACCGCGGTCGCCAGGGGCAGGTAGAACGCCATCGCGAGGTCCTCGATCACCAGGATCGAGAGGATCACCGGGGTCTCCCGGTTACCGAGGCGGCCCAGGTCGGCGAGGACCTTGGCGATGACCCCCGAGGAGGAGACCCAGGTGATGCCGGCGAGCACCAGGGCGGCGACCCAGTCCCAGCCGAGCAGCAGCGCGAACGCCGCCCCGGGCAGCGCGTTCAGCAGCCCGTCGATCAGGCCGGCCGGGGCCGCGGCGCGCAGGTTGCCGACCAACTCGTTGGCCGAGTATTCCAGGCCCAGCATGACCAGCAGCAGGATCACGCCGATCTCGGCGCCGACCGCGAAGAACTCCTCGCTGGCGGCCAGGGGCAGCAGGCCGCCGTGCCCGAACGCGAGCCCGGCGAGCAGGTAGAGGGGGATGGGCGAGAGGCCGATCCGGCGGCTCAGCCGGCCGAGGAGGCCGAGCAGGAAGAGCAGTGCGCCGACTTCGATGAGCAGTGTTGTCGTTTCGTGCATCCGCGCCTCAGCCGTCCGGGTCGCTGTCGGCAAGGATGGCTGTCACCCCGTCGAGGCCCTGGCGGGTCCCGACCACGACCACCACGTCACCGGCGGCGAAGCGGAAGGAGGGCTCCGGCGAGACGATCACCTCGCCGTGGCGCAGCACGGCCACGATCGAGGCGCCCGTGCGGGAACGTGCCTGCGTGTCCCCGAGCTTCCGGTTGACGTACTTCGAGCCGGCCGGAATGGCGATCTGCTCGGTGAGCAGGCCGGCGGCCTGCTCACGCAGCCCGGACAGCTGACCGAGCATCAGCGACGCGCCGAGGATGTCGGCGAGCGCCTCCGCCTCGTCGTCCGTCAGCGGTATGTCGTGCTGACATGAGTCGGGATCGTCCGGGTCGTACAGGACGAGGTCACGGCGGCCATTGCGGTGGGAGACCACACCGAGGCGGCGACCGGACTCCGTCAACAGATCGTGACGGACCCCGATTCCCGGCAGGGCGGTCTGTTCAACACGTACGCGCACCCGGCCAGGCTACCCCTGGTCGGCCCGCGCAGATCTTGGCAACGAGCGTCGTTCCGCTGCGTGGTCGCTCAGCGCTTCTCCGCCACGAGAACGGCCCGTCCAATCGATCACGCAGACACCCCTGGGCATGTCCGGACGGCGAGAGTGATCCAGATCACACCATCAGGGTTGAGCGGAATAGGCTCAACTCTGGTTGTGTCCTTCCCAGTGGACACGCCGATCCGGGGGAGCCCATGAACACGGAACGACTCACCACCAAGAGCCGCGAGACCATCACCGGTGCCGTCGCGATGGCGAACCAGCGCGGTCACGCCACCGTGGAGCCCTGGCACCTGCTGCTGGCGCTGCTGGACACCGAGGGCTCGACCGCCGCCGGCCTGCTGCGCGCCGTCGGGGCCGACCCCGCCGAGCTGCGCCGGGTCGCCCAGCGCTCGGTCGACGCCCTGCCCGCCGCGCGCGGCTCCAGCATCGCCGAGCCGACCCTGGCCCGCGAGTTCGTCAACGCCATCGGGGCCGCCGAGCAGATCGCCCGGCCGCTCGGCGACGAGTACACCTCCACCGAGCACCTGCTCGCCGGCCTGGCCCGGGTGGGTGGCGCGGTGTCTGGCGCGCTGAAGTCGGCCGGCGCCACCGAGGAGAACCTCGTCGCCGCCTTCCCGACCGTCCGCGGCGGGGACCGGCGGGTCACCACCGCCGACCCCGAGCAGACCTACCAGGCCCTGGCCAAGTACGGCGTGGACCTGACCGCCAGCGCCCGCGACGGCAAGATCGACCCGGTCATCGGCCGGGACTCGGAGATCCGCCGGGTGATCCAGGTGCTGTCCCGGCGTACCAAGAACAACCCGGTGCTGATCGGCGAGCCGGGCGTCGGCAAGACCGCGATCGTCGAGGGCCTGGCCCAGCGGATCGTCGCCGGCGACGTGCCGGAGTCTCTGCGCGACAAGAAGCTGGTCTCGCTCGACCTCGGCGCGATGGTCGCCGGCGCGCAGTACCGGGGCCAGTTCGAGGAGCGGCTGAAGTCCGTCCTGGAGGAGATCAAGAACTCCAACGGGCAGGTCATCACCTTCCTCGACGAGCTGCACACCGTCGTCGGCGCCGGCAAGGGCGAGGGCTCGATGGACGCCGGCAACATGCTCAAGCCGATGCTGGCCCGCGGCGAGCTGCGGATGGTCGGCGCGACCACCCTCGACGAGTACCGCGAGCACATCGAGAAGGACCCGGCCCTGGAGCGCCGCTTCCAGCCGGTGCTGGTCGGCGAGCCGACGATCGAGGACACCATCGGCATCCTGCGCGGCCTCAAGGAGCGCTACGAGGTGCACCACGGTGTACGCATCACCGATGCCGCCCTGGTCGCCGCCGCGGCACTGTCGGACCGCTACATCACCGACCGGTTCCTGCCGGACAAGGCGATCGACCTGGTCGACGAGTCCGCCTCCCGGCTCCGGATGGAGATCGACTCCCGGCCCGTCGAGGTGGACGAGATCGAGCGGGCGGTGCGCCGGCTGGAGATCGAGGAGATGGCGCTGGCCAAGGAGCCCGACGCCGCCTCCGCCGAGCGGCTGGAGCGGCTGCGCAAGGAGCTGGCCGACAAGCGCGAGCAGCTCACCGCCCTCGCCGACCGCTGGAAGCTGGAGAAGGACCACATCACCAAGCTCTCCACCGCCAAGGAGGAGCTGGAGCGGCTCGGCGGCGAGGCCGAGCGGGCCGAGCGCGACGGCGAGCTGGAGCGCGCCGCCGAGCTGCGCTACGGCCGGATCCCCGCCCTCAAGACCGAGCTGAAGCAGGCCGAGGAGGAGCTGGCCCGGCTCCAGGCCGACGGCGCGATGCTCAAGGAGGAGGTCGGCGCCGACGACATCGCCGCCGTGGTCGCCTCCTGGACCGGCATCCCCGCCGGCCGGCTGCTGGAGGGCGAGACCGCCAAGCTGCTGCGGATGGAGGAGTCGCTGGGCGCCCGCGTGGTCGGCCAGGCCGAGGCCGTGGGCTCGGTCTCCGACGCCGTCCGCCGCGCCCGGGCCGGGGTCGCCGACCCGGACCGCCCGACCGGCAGCTTCCTCTTCCTGGGGCCGACCGGCGTCGGCAAGACCGAGCTGGCCAAGGCGCTCGCCGAGTTCCTCTTCGACGACGAGCGGGCCATGGTCCGCATCGACATGAGCGAGTACGGCGAGAAGCACTCCGTCGCCCGCCTGGTCGGCGCCCCGCCCGGCTACGTCGGCTACGAGGAGGGCGGCCAGCTCACCGAGGCGGTGCGCCGCCGGCCGTACTCGGTGATCCTGCTGGACGAGGTCGAGAAGGCCCACCCGGACGTCTTCGACGTCCTGCTCCAGGTGCTGGACGACGGCCGGCTCACCGACGGGCAGGGCCGCACGGTGGACTTCCGCAACGCCATCCTGATCCTCACCTCCAACCTCGGGTCGTCGGTGATCGGCGACCTGACGCTGGCCGAGGAGCAGCGCCGGGAGGGTGTCCTCGCGGTGGTCCGGTCGCACTTCAAGCCGGAGTTCCTCAACCGGCTGGACGACATCGTGGTCTTCGCCGCGCTGCACGGTGACGACCTGCGAGCCATCGTGGACATCCAGCTCGACCGGATGCGCAAGCGGCTGGCGGACCGCCGCCTCGGCCTGGACATCACCGACGCCGCCCGGGGGTGGCTGGCCGAGCACGGCTATGACCCGATCTACGGGGCCCGGCCGCTGCGCCGCCTGGTTCAGACGGCGATCGGCGACCAGCTCGCCAAGGCCCTCCTGGCCGGCCGGATCCGCGACGGCGACACGGTTCGCGTCGATCTGGCGGACACGAAGGACGCTCTCTCGGTCTCGACGGCCTGACCCCGGCCCGACCCGCATCGAGCATGAGGTTGGCGGCGAGTTGGATCTCGGCAACTGCCGCCAACCTCATGATTCAAAGAGTCGGGCGGGGCGCGGCGGGGAAGGAGTATGGGCATGTTCGGGATCGGGAAGAAGCGGGACCGGGAGGTCGAGGCGGCCCTCGACGAGCTGCGGCAGGCCGACACGGTGGCGTTCGGCGGCGTCGGGATCGCCGGCACGCTGCTGCCGGTGACCGAGGCGTACCGGCGGGTCGAGGCGGCGATCGCCGACGACCCCGAGGACGTACGCGGGCAACTCGACCGGCTGCTCGCCGAGGGCACCCCGGCGGGCCGCGTCTACGCCGCCACGCTGCTGGAGGGGATCGACCCGGCGGCCGGCCGGGCGGCCTGGACGGCGCTGCGGGACGACCCGGCAGAGTTCGGCACGTTCACCGGCTGTGTCATGGGCCGCGCCACCCTGGGCGGCTACGCGTCGGAGCAGCTCGCCGGAGCATGACCCGTTCGCCGGCCGGCCCCGCCCGATCGGGTCTGCCGGCCGGCGCCGGCGGTCCGTAGCTTCCGTCCCATGACGCCGCCCGCCGCCGACGCGCCGGTACGCCCGCCCCGTCCCGCCACCGTCACCATCGCCTTCTGGTTGCAGCTCGTGACCGTGCTCGTCCTCCTCGGGCTGGTGGCCCTGGTGGTCACCCAGGCCGTCCAGTGGGACGGCCAGATCGACCGCGCGGTGCGGGCGGTCCCGGACGCCGATCCCGACGAGGTGAGCGGCGAGCGCTGGAGCAACGTCGTCGGGGCGGTGGTGCTCGGCCTGCCCGCCCTGCTGCTCGCGCTCTGGCTGGCTGCCACGGCGCTGCCGGTGCGGCGCGGCGGCAACGTCGCCCGGATCCTGGTCTTCGTGGCCGGCGGCGTCCAACTGGTCGTCTGCTGCGGCCAGAGCTTCGCCGGCGTGCTCGTGTTCCCCCTGCTCTTCGGCCTCGGCCTCGGCATCGACGAGCCGTACGCGGAGGAGGAGTATCCCGTCGAGGGGCCGGTCGACCCGGAGGCCGACTTCTGGGCGGAGTCGAAGTTCGTCGAGACCCTCTACTCGCAGTCCGACCCCTTCGATGCGGTGCTGTTCCCGCTGGCCGGCCTCGGGGTGCTGACCGTGCTGCTGCTCACCCTCGCGGTGGTGCTGTTGCTGGCGCTGCCGCCCGCCCACCGGTGGTTCGTGCCCCGGGCCGCGTCCCCCGCCGCGCCACTACCGCCGGCCGGGTACGCCGTGATTCCCGTCGCCTACGTCCCGCCGGCCGGGCCCGGCGCCCATGCCCCGGCGGCCTGGGCCGGCGGACACGTTCCGCCGGCCTGGCCCGGTGCCTACGCCCCACTGGCGGGTCCCGGTGGCTACGCCCCGCCGGCCGGGCCCGGCGCCCACGTCCCGCCGGCCGGCTCCGGCGGTCACCAGGCCGCCCCGCCCGGTCACCTGATCTGTCCCGATCCGGCGGCACACGAGGCCCCGCCCCGGCCGGGCGACGCCGGATCGGGGACGGCGGACGACTGAGCCGCCAGCACGTCGCGTAATCGGCCCCTCACCCGAACGACGGCAGGTTTCCCCAGGTGCGCGGGGTTGTTACCGTCTCCGCCGACGTACCTGGGGAGGTGGTCGGTGGACGGGTCGGTGGCGTACCTGCTGACGGCGGCGGGCTGTCTGGTGGGGGTGGCCGGAGTGGTGGTCGCCGTGGTGGCCCTGCGCCGGGGTCGGTCCCGGCCCCAGCGCCCCAAGGACCCGGGCGATCCGCTGCGGGACCGGGACGCCGACGCACTGCGCGGCGACCCCCGCCGCCTGAAGCCCGGCGACATCGTCGAGATCCGGGGGACGTCGTACGCCGTCCGCGGCTCGATCCGCCTGGTCGAGGGCGGCTGGAGCTGGGCCGAGCACCTGCTCGACGACGCCGCGGGCGTGCGCCGTTGGCTCTCCGTGGAGGAGGACCCGGAGCTGGAACTGGTGCTCTGGGCCGCCGAGCCGGGCGCCACCGTCACCCCGGGCGCCCCGACGATCGACTTCGCCGGCCGTCGCTACAACTGGGACGAGTCCGGCCAGGCCCGCTACACCGCTACGGGCACCACCGGCCTCGACCCGACCGGCACCATGCGGTACCACGACTACCAGGCGCCCGGCGGGGCCCGGCTCTCCTTCGAGGCGTACGGCGAGGCGGGCTGGGAGGTGGCGCTGGGCGAGGTGCTGCACCGCGCCGACGTGATGATCTACCCGCAGGCCGAGGTGGACTGATGCTCGTCACCCTCGACGCCCCGTACGTCGACACCAGCGCCGCCGACCTCAGCCTGGCCCTCGGCGACGACGAGTTGCCGGCGCTGCACGTGCTCGACCTCGACCTGCCCGGCGGCGTCCGGCTGCGGCTGCGCCTGCTCGGCGCCTCGCACCAGGTCGTCCTGCGCGCTGGAGGCACCACGCTGACCGAGACGGTCGCCTGCCTGCCCGGCCGCCCGCCCGAGCTGCCGCAAGCGGTGCAGGACGAGGCGAACGGCTACCGCTTCACCGCGACCGTGCTGCGGCCCGCCGGCACCGGGCTGAGCGACCGGGTGGCCGCCCTGCGCGCCGACCTGGCCGACGACCCGTACGCGCTGGTGGGGGTCTTCCCCGGCGACGTCGACGCGGTGACCGCGCTGTCGGTGCGCCCCGACCCGCCGGACGGCGCACTCGGCTGGCGCACCTGGCACGCGTATCCCCAGACCAACGAGCTGGTCCTGACCGAGACGGTGGTGGCACTGCGATGACGTACCGACGCTGGTTCGTGGTGGGGGTGGCGTTCGCCGTCATCGGCGCGCTGGTCGCCGCCTTCGCCATCTTCTACGGCAACTTCTCGCCCCGCGGCTTCGTCGAGGACAGGTACACCCGGGCGGTGAGCCGGGACATCGGCCGGGACGCGGTCGCCTACACCTCGAACCGGTCGCCCAGCCAGGTGGCGAAGGAGGTCACCGACGCGTGGCGGCCGGCCGACCAGTACGTCGACGGCAGCGGTGTCTACCTGCGCTACGACGACGACTCGGTGGTGATCCTGCCGATCGCCGCCGGCTCGGTGATCCTGTTGGAGCGCATGGGCACGGCGTACCCGCGCTACCACTCCACCGTGGGCAACCACTGGGGCTGGGGCCGGGGCAGCACCGTGCGCGGCGGCGGCCCGGGCTCCGGCAAGTAGCTCATCCCCTCACCCCGACGAAACCCCTGGAGTCCCCTTGCAGACGCTGGTCACCGATCTGCTGGTCACGCTCGCCTACGGCGTGGTCGGTGTCGTCCTGATGGCCGTCGGCTACGCCCTGGTCGACGTGGCCACCCCCGGAAAGCTCCACGAGCTGATCTGGGTCGAGCGCAACCGCAACGCCGCGCTGCTGCTCGCCTCCAACCTGGCGGGCGTCGGCATCATCGTGGTGGCGGCCATCGCCGCCAGCGCCGACGACTTCGTGCTCGGCATCGTCGGCGCGGCGGCGTACGGCATCCTCGGCCTGGTCATCATGGCGGCGGCGTTCCTGCTGCTCGACGTGGCCACGCCGGGCAGGCTCGGGGAGATCCTGGTCGACCCGCAGCCGCACCCGGCGGTCTGGGTCTCCGCCGTCGTCCACCTGGCCACCGGCGCGATCATCGCCGCCGCCATCAGCTGATGGCCGGCGCGAAGACACCCGCCGCGCCGGCCGCGAAGAAGTCGTCGCCGAAAGCGGCGGCGGTCGTCTGGCTGGTCAGCGGCATGATCGTCCTCGGTTGCGTGGTGGCCGGGATGGTCAACAGCGGTTCGGGAGACGACGACGTGCCGTCGCCGACCGCGCAGGAACGCGGTGACACCGTGCCGATCCTCCAACGCTCCGCCGACAGCCAGGGCATCTGCTACGGCTGGGTGCTCCAGGACTACTTCAGCTACGGCGACCCGCTGAGCGTCGGGTCCAACCTCGGCGACGGGGTCGCGGTCGAGGAGAATCCGGCCTGCCCCCGATGGGTGCAGGTGGACGCCCGGGTCGCCTACACCTCGGAGAGCAGCGAGAGCAACGATTCCGCGCGGATCGACGTGACGGGCTCCGCCGACATCTCCACCAGCCAGCTGTTCCGCATCGAGGACGGGCTGACCCGGTTCGGCCTGACCGAGGACGTCTTCGTCGACGATCCGGGTTGGGCGATCACCCGGGCCGCCGTGACGCTGCCCCTGCTCGCCGTCGAGGCGGGACTGGTGGAGCCGGCCGCCACCCCGGCTGCCGACGCGGCCACCCCCGCGCCGCTGTCGGACGCCGGCAACGACCTGTGGCGGGACCGCTGGGGCTACCTGCTGGCCGCGCTCGGCCTGCTGCTGCTCACCGGGCTGCTGGTCGCCATCGGCCTGTGGCAGCGCCGCCGCCAGCTCCGCGAGGAGGCCGAGAAGGGCACGGCCGACGGGCGCACGCCCACGGCTCCCCGGCAGTCCGCCAAGCGGGACGCACGGCGTACGCCGGAGGGTCGGTGACCGTCGACGCGCCGGCGCCCGCGCGGTGGCGGCTGTCCCGCGCGGCGGTGCTCGTCGCGGTCTTCGTCTGCGCCGCCTGCGGCCTGGTCTACGAGCTGGCCCTGGTCGCCCTGGGCAGCTACCTGATCGGGGACACGGTCGGGCAGGCGTCGATCGTGCTGGGCGTGATGGTGTTCGCGATGGGCGTCGGCGCGCTCGCCGCCAAGCCGTTGCAGCCGCGCGCCGCCGCCGCGTTCGCCGCGATCGAGCTGGCCCTGGCCCTGCTCGGCGGTCTCTCCGTCCTCGGCCTCTACGCGGCCTTCGCGTGGCTGGACCTCTACGGCCCGGCGCTGGTCGGCACCGCGTTCGTGCTGGGCCTGCTGATCGGCGCGGAGATCCCGCTGCTGATGGTGCTGCTGCAACGCATCCGGGAGCAGTCCGCCGGCAGCGCGGTGGCGGACCTGTTCGCCGCCGACTACGTCGGTGCGCTGCTCGGCGGGCTGGCCTTCCCGTTCCTGCTGCTGCCGGTCTTCGGGCAGCTCAAGGGCGCGCTGGTGGTCGGCGCGGTGAACGCCGTGGCCGGGCTCGCGCTGGTCTGCACGGTCTTCCGGCGCGAGCTGAGCCGCCGGGCCCGCGTCGCGCTCGGCGCCGGCGCCGCCGTGGTCTTCCTCAGCCTCGGGTACGCGTGGGTGACCGCGCACGACTTCGAGCTGACCGCCCGCCAGCAGCTCTACCGGGACCCGGTGGTGCACGCCGAGCGCAGCCGCTACCAGGAGATCGTGCTCACCCGCTCGGTCGCCGAGACCGGGCGGGCCGGCACCGACCTGCGGCTCTTCCTCAACGGAGACCTCCAGTTCAGCTCCGTCGACGAGTACCGCTACCACGAGGCGCTGGTGCACCCGGTGCTGAACGGCCCGCGCGGCGAGGTGCTGGTGCTCGGCGCCGGCGACGGCCTCGCCGTACGCGAGCTGCTGCGCTATCCGGACGTCCGGCGGATCACCGTGGTGGACCTGGACCCGGCGGTGGTGGCGTTGGCCCGCAGCGAGCCGCAGCTGCGCCGGCTCAACGGCGGGGCGTTCGACGACCCCCGGGTCCGGGTGGTGCACGCCGACGCGTTCTCGTGGCTGCGTACCGCCACGGACCGGTTCGACGCGGTGGTGGCCGACCTGCCCGACCCGGACGAGACGGCCACCGCCAAGCTCTACACGGTCGAGTTCTACGCGCTGGTGCGCGCGGTGCTCGCCGAGGGCGGCCGGCTGGTCGTGCAGTCCGGCTCGCCGTACTTCGCGCCCCGGTCGTACTGGTCGATCGAGGCGTCGCTGCGCGAGGCCGGCTTCGCCACCACGCCGTACCACGTGGACGTGCCGTCCTTCGGCGACTGGGGCTTCCTGCTCGCCGCCCCCGGCGCGCCCGCGCCCGCCCTGGCCCTGCCGCCGGACGCGCCGGCGCTGCGCTTTCTCGACGCGGCGACGCTCTCCGCCGCCGGGGCCTTCCCCGCCGACCGCCGCCGCGTGGACGTGCCGGCCTCCACCCTGCTCCAGCCCCGGGTGCTGGAGTACGCGCGGGCGGAGTGGCGCGGCTACTAGTGCGTGTCGCGGCCCGCTGTGTGCGGGTATGTCGATGCCGTACGGCGGGTCGGTGTCCGCCTGTCGTGCCCGACTGGCCCGATCTCGATACGGTGTGACCGCGATCTTAGGGAGGGAGAATCATGGTCGATCCCCACAACACGCCGGCCCGCACCCGGCCGGGTGTGGTGACCATTTCCACGTATCTGCTGTGGCTGTTCGCGCTCACCCAGCTCATCGGCGTCATCATCACGCTGTCCACTCTCGGCACCGTCTCCAGGGTGCTCGACGAGGCCTACCGGGGCACCGAGGCCAACGGTGTGCAGAACCTGGCGGACATCACCAAGGTCATCACCATCGTCAGTGCCGTCATCCTGCTCCTGCTCGCGGTGGTGCTCGCCGTACTGGGCGTGTTCAACAACCGGGGCAGCAACGGGGCCCGGATCACCACCTGGATCGTCGGCGGCATCATGGTCTGCTGCACGGGCGGCGGCCTGGCCAGCGGCCTGGCCGGCGGCGGCTTCGGCGGCACCGGCCAGACGACCGGCAACGGGCCGAGCCCCGAGGAGATTCAGCGTCGCCTGGAGGAGGCGCTGCCCGGCTGGGTCAACCCGGTCTCCACGCTGGTCGCCGTGATCGGGCTGCTCTCGCTGCTCGCCGCGCTGATCCTGCTGGCGCTGCCGAAGGCCAACGAGTTCTTCCGCAAGCCGAAGCAGGCGTGGGAGCCGCCGGTCCCGGGCGCGGCCTACCCGGGCCACCCGCAGACGTCCGGCGAGCCCGGCTACCCGCAGACGCCGGGCTATCCGCAGACGCCGGGCTACCCGCAGGCACCCGGCCAGCCGCCGGCACCGGGCCAGCCCGGCTACCCGGCTCCGGGCGGCCAGCCATCGTCCTCTCCGTACGGCGGGCACCAGGGGCAGCCGGGTCAGCCGGGGGGGACCCCGGGTGGCGAGCAGCCCGGCTCGGACCGCCCCGGTCCGACGCCGCCGCCAGTGAGTTGACCGGTCGATAACAGCGACGCCGACGGTCCCTCCGAGTAGGTTGCATCCCGACGCCTACCGGAGGGACTCGTCGTGTCGTACCCCGATCGGGCACCGGCCCGTCGCCCGGCCGTGGTCACGCTGGCCGTGGCGGCGCTGGTGCTGATGGCGGTCGCCGCCCTGGCGTACGCCGGCGCCGGCGCGGCGACCCTCGGGGGCACCGTGGGCCGGTTCCGCGACGCGGCCGGGAGCACCTCGGCGGGCCCCGACCAGATCGACCGCATCGTCACCCTGCTGCGCGTGTCCACCGTGCTCACCGTGGTGGTGAGCACGGTGGCGGGGCTGCTCCTCGCCGGTCTGGCCCTCGGCCTGCGGGCCGGCCGCTCCGGCGCGCGCACCGCGACCTGGGTGGTGTCCGGCCTGGGCCTGATCCTCGGCTGTTGCGCGCTGGCGGTGCTGGTCGGCGAGCGCGCCGCCCCGCTGCGACTTGGCGAGGACGACCGGGCGACAGGGGAGTTGCTGGGCCTCGTCGACGACTCCCACCCCTCCTGGTGGATTCCGTTGGGCGCAGGGCTTTCCGTCGGCCAGGTGCTCGGTTACCTTGTGGTAGCAACGCTGCTGGCCCTGCCGGCGGCGAACGCCTGGTTCCGCCGCCGACCAGCACCACCCGCCTCGCAGCAGCCCCTGACGCAGCCCGCACCGCCCGCCGACCCGCAGCAGCCCGCACCGCCGCCCGCCCAGCACCAGTGGCACCAACCGCCCGCGCCCTCGTACCCGCCGAGTGAGGATCGCCCGTGACGCTCGACCAGCCGACCACCGGGCGGCGGGCCCTGATCACCGGCGCGACCGCCGGCATCGGCGCCGCCTTCGCCCGCCGGCTGGCGTCGGACGGCTGGCATCTGGTGCTCGTGGCGCGGGACGCCGCCCGGCTGGCCGACACGGCGGCCGAGCTGACCGCGCGGCACGGCCGGGAGGTCGAGACGATCCCGGCCGACCTGTCCACCGACGACGGTTGCGCGGCCGTGGAGCGGCGGCTGGCGGAGGGGTCGCCGGTCGAGTTGCTGGTCAACAACGCCGGCATCAGCCTGAACACCCCGTTCCTGCGGTCGTCCGCCGAGGACGAGGCGCGGCTGCTGCGGCTCAACGTGCACGCGGTGATGCGGCTGACCCTCGCGGCCCTGCGTCCGATGACGGAGCGGCGTCACGGGGCAGTGATAAATGTCTCTTCCGTGGCGGGTTTCGGGGCGGTCATGCCGGGCTCGACCTACTCGGCCAGCAAGGCGTGGGTCACCAACTTCAGTGAGTCCGTCGGCCAGTCCGCGCGGCCGTTCGGCGTCCGCGTGATGGCGCTCTGCCCCGGCTACACGCGGACGGAGTTCCACGAGCGGGCCGGCATCAACATGTCGAAAACCCCGGAGTGGATGTGGCTGCGGGCCGACGACGTGGTCGACGAAGCACTGCGTGACCTGCGCAAAGGCAAGCTGGTCAGCGTTCCCGCGTGGAAGTACAAGCTGGCCGTCGCCGGTTTGCGGCACGCGCCCCGGCGGCTGCTGGAGGCGGTGGCCCGCGACACCCGGGGCCGCATCGGCCGCGACGGCGGCTGACCGCCGCAGCGGGGCCGCGCCGCGCCGCCGGCCGGCGTCGATCGCCCGCCCCACGGGCTGAACGGTCGCTCAGCGTAGCCGGCCATCGCCATCCATCGGTCGCTCCCCCGGCTGATCCGGGTGGACCCGCCACGCGGCTCCCAGACTTGCGCAGTACCCTCTACCCCCATGGGGGACCACGACGACCTGCGTAAATTCATTACCGACCTGGCGGTGGTCCACGGCCGGGTGGTGCTCTCCTCCGGGCGCGAGGCGGACTGGTACGTCGATCTGCGTCGCGTCACGCTCCATCACCAGGCCGCCCCGTTGGTGGGCCGGGTGATGCGCGAGCTGACCGCCGACTGGGGCTACGACGCGGTGGGCGGCCTGACCCTGGGCGCCGATCCGGTGGCGATGTCCATGCTGCACGTCGCGTCCGCGACTGATCATCCGCTGGACGCGTTCGTGGTCCGCAAGGCGGGCAAGGCGCACGGGCTCCAGCGCCGGATCGAGGGACCGGACGTGGCCGGCCGGCGGGTGCTGGCGGTGGAGGACACGTCCACCACCGGGGGGAGTGTGTTGACCGCGGTCGAGGCCCTTCGTGAGGTCGGGGCCGAGATCGTGGGTGTGGCGGTTATTGTTGATCGAGGCGCCGGCGACGCGGTGAGAGCTGCCGGACTGCCTTATCGGGCGGCCTATACGTTGGCTGACCTCGGCCTTGTGGCGTAAAAGTCTGCCGATTCGGATCTGCTGATATGCAGGCGGATCGATGCTGCTGGTGGAAGGATGGAATACGTGGGAACTGCGTTGGCTGAAATGACCATGCCTCAGATCTCGCCGCTTGCCGGCGAGCCGATCGAACGTGCCGATGCCGAGCGTCTCGCCGGGGTCCTCAAGGCCCTCGCCGACCCCGCTCGACTGCGGCTGCTCAGCCTGATCCAGTCGGCGCCCGAGGGCGAGGCGTGCGTGTGCGACCTGACCGCGCCGCTCGGCCTCTCGCAGCCGACGGTCAGTCACCACCTGCGCATCCTCACCGAGGCCGGCTTGCTGGAGCGGGAGAAGCGCGGTGTCTGGGCCTACTACCGGCTGGTGCCGACCGCGATCGCCACGATCGCGGATCTGCTGACCCCGCCGCGCAAGCGCGCCACCAAGAAGGCTCGCTGACCTGTAGCGATCGTCCGGTGCCATCCCCCACCGGGGACGGCACCGGACGGCCCGCCGGTCAGTGCTTGCCGTAGTGCTCGCGGGTCTCCCGGATCGCCTCCTCGGCGGCGGCCCGCTCCTGCGCGGTGGTGCCACGCCTGGCGGCCATCCTCGCCCGCAGCAGCTCGACGGCGATCGGGACGACCGAGAGCGCCACGATGGCGATAAGGATCATCTCGATGTTCGTCTTGACGAACGGGATCTGGCCCAGGAAATAGCCGAGCACGGTCACTCCCGTGCCCCATAGGACGCCGCCGATCACGTTGTAGATGACGAAGGTGCGGTAGTTCATCCGGCTGACCCCGGCCACGATCGGCGTGAACGTCCGCACGATCGGCACGAAGCGGGCCAGCACGATGGAACGCGCGCCGTACTTCTCGAAGAAGTCGTGCGCCTTCAGCACGTTCTCCTGCTTGAACAGCTTCGAGTTCGGCCGGCGGAACAGCGCCGGGCCGACCTTGCGGCCGAACGCGTACCCGACCTGGTCGCCGGCGATCGCCGCGAGGGTGATCAGCAGGCAGACCAGCCACAGCGGGTAGGTGATGTACTTCCCGTCGGCGGTGAGCAGACCCGCCGTGAACAGCAGCGAGTCGCCCGGCAGGAAGAACCCGATCAGCAGGCCGGACTCGGCGAAGACGATGACCAGGATGCCGATCAGCCCGAACGTCGAGATCAACACCTCTGGATCGAGCCAGCTCGGCCCCAGGGCCAGGGTGGTGGTGGGCGTCGGCACGAGGTGACCTCCGATGGATGCCGGTCGGGGACGGAACGTCCGTAGTCTAGGTGGCTCCCCGGCGTGCCGGTGCTCGACGTCACACCCACGTCCGCCCGCCCGCCGTCCCGGCCGGGGCCGGGACGGCGGGGACCGCGCCTACAGCCGGGGGTCGACCGGCTCGGACTCGCAGGCCAGGATCGCGAAGACCAGCTCGTGCCGGCGCCACAGCGGCGCACCGGCGACCAGCGCGTCCAGCGCCGCCAGCCCCAGCCCGTGCTCGCGCAGCGCCAGCCCCCGCTTGCGCCCCAGCGACCGGCGGCGCAGCGCGGCGAGCTGCTCCGGCTCGTCGTACCCGGGGCCGTAGATGATCCGCAGGTACTCCCGGCCCCGGCACTTGATCCCCGGCTGGAGCAGCGAGCCCCGCTCGGAGCGGGCGGCCGGACCGCCGTACGGCTTGACCACCATGCCCTCGCCGCCGGCGGCGGTCAGCTCCAGCCACCAGTCCGTGGCCGCCGCCTCGGCGGCGGGATCGGCCAGGTCGACCACCTGTCGACGGGTCGGCGTGAAGAACTCCGGGTCGGCCGCGCAGAGCCGGTCGGCCAGCCCGAGGTGCCAGCCGTGGTCCCGGTCGGCGTAGCTGGCCTTGGCGCCGGCGAGCACCGCGAACGGGGCCAGGGTCACCCCGCGCAGCCCATCGGTCGGCCCCACGTACGCCCGGTAGGCGTCCGAGTAGGCCACGATCTCGTCGCGTCGGCGGGCCATCCGGTCGCGCAGGTCGCCCACGGGCAGGCCCCGACCGGCGGCGGCCTCCAGCGTGGCCAGCGCTGCGGGCAGCGCGGCCCGGCCGGCGGCACCGACCCCGGCGTACTGCTCGCGGATCAGCCCGCCCGCCTTCGCCGACCAGGGCAGCAGCTCGCAGTCCAGCAGCAGCCAGTCGGTCTCCAGCTCGGCCCAGAGCCCCGCCCCACCGATTGCCCCGCGCACCCGGTCGAGCAGCCCAGTGTCGAGCGGCTCGCCGAAGAACGGCCGGCCGGTGCGCGTGTGCACCACCCCGCCGCCCGGGCCGAACGGCCCGCCGTCGGGCTCCCGGCAGACCAGCACCACCGCCCGCGAGCCCATGTGCTTCTCCTCGCAGACCACCCGGTCCACGCCCGCCGCGCGGTAGTCGGCGAACGCCTGCGCCGGGTGCTCCAGGAAGCCGCCCACCGTCGCCGTCGAGCAGGGCGCCATCGTCGGCGGCAGCCAGGCCAGCCAACGCGGGTCGACCGCGAACCGGCTCATCACCTCCAGCGCCGCCGCGGCGTTCTCCGCCGGCACGGTCAGCGACCCGTACGCGTGCTCGATGTGCCGCCGGCCGGCCACGTCGGTCAGCTCCAGCACCTGGTCGGGTCGGGCCGGGGCGGCGGTCAGCGGGCGGGCCGGGGCGTACCACTCCCGCTCCGCCGGCACCGAGAGCAGCTCCTTCTCCGGGTAGCGCAGCGCGGTGAGCCGGCCGCCGAAGACGCAGCCGGTGTCGATGCAGATGGTGTTGTTCACCCACTCCGGCTCCGGGGTGGGCGTGTGCCCGTAGACCACCATCGCCGAGCCCCGGTACTCCCGCGCCCACGGGTAGCGCACCGGCAGCCCGTACTCGTCGGTCTCGCCGGTGGTCTCGCCGAACAGCGCGAACGCCCGCACCCGGCCCGACGCGCGGCCCTGGTACGCCTCCTTCAGCCCGGCGTGCGCGACCACCAGCCGGCCGCCGTCCAGCACGTAGTGGCTGACCAGGCCGTCGACGAAGGCCGCCACCTCGGCCACGAAGCTGTCCGGCTCCGCCGCCAGCTGGGCCATCGTCTCGGCCAGACCGTGGGTGAGCCGCACGTCCCGGCCGCGCAGCCGGCGCAGCAGCTTCTGCTCGTGGTTGCCGGGCACGCAGATCGCGTGCCCGGCGGCGACCATGCCCATGACCAGGCGGAGCACGCCGGGGGAGTCCGGGCCGCGGTCCACCAGGTCACCGACGAAGACGGCGGTACGCCCCGCCGGGTGGGTCGCGTCGACCGGCCGGCCGTGCTCGTCGCGGCGCAGCTCCCAGCCGAGCCGGGTGAGCAGTGCCTCCAGCTCGGCGCGGCAGCCGTGCACGTCACCGACGACGTCGAACGGCCCGGTCAGCTCCCGCCGGTCGTTGAACAGCTTCTCGTAGCGGATCTCGGCGGCGTCGATCTCCTCCACGCCCCGCAGCACGTGCACCTTCCGGAAGCCCTCCCGGGCCAGTTGCCCGTACGACCGGCGCAGGTCACGCTGCATCCGGGCGAGCACCTGCCGGCCGAAGGTGCGGTCGGCGCGGCCCTCGGTGCGCTCCCAGGCCAGTGCCTCGGGCACGTCCAGCACGACGGCCACCGGCAGCACGTCGTGCTCGCGGGCCACCCGCACCAGGGCGGCCCGGGCGTGCGGCTGGAGGTTGGTCGCGTCGACCACGGTGAGCCGGCCCCGCCGCAGCCGCGTGGCGGCGACGTGGTGCAGCGCGTCGAACGCGTCGGCGGAGGCCGACTGGTCGTTCTCGTCGTCGGCGACCATCGCCCGGAACGCGTCGGAGGAGAGCACCTGGCTGGGCGCGAAGTGCCGGCGGGCGAAGGTCGACTTGCCGGAACCGGAGACGCCGACCAGCGCGACCAGGGCCAGCTCGGGGATGTCGAGGGTGGTCATCGGCTGTTCTCCTGGCGGGTGAGCACGGCGAGCTGGGTGGGGGCGCCGACCTCGGGATCGTCGTCGCCGACCCCGCCGATCGCGGCCGAGTAGCCGTAGGTCGCGGCCACCCGGCCGACCCACGCCGCGAACTCCGCGCGGGTCCACTCGAACCGGTGGTCGGCGTGCCGGAACCGCCCGGCGGGCAGGCCCTCGTAGCGGACGTTGTACTCGACGTTGGGCGTGGTCACCACGACTGTGGCGGGGCGGGCGTGACCGAGGACGGCGTCCTCCAGCGCCGGCAGCCGGGGCGGGTCGACGTGCTCGATCACCTCCATCAGCACCGCCGCGTCGTAGCCGCGCAGCCGGTCGTCCCGGTAGGTCAGCGCGGACTGCCAGAGCCGGACCCGGTCCCGCTGCCGCTCCGGCAGGCGGTCCAGCCGCAGCCGCCGGGCGGCCAGGGTCAGCGCGTGCGGGGACACGTCGGTGCCGACGATCTCGGTGAACCGGCGGTCGCCGACCAGCGTGGCGAGCAGGGCGCCCCCGCCGCAGCCCAGGTCCAGTACCCGGCTCGCGCCGGACTCGACCAGCGCCGCGAGGACGGCCTCCCGCCGTCGCGCCGCCAGCGTCGGCTGGCGGAGGGTGGGCTCGTCCACCGTGTCGGGCTCGGCGGCGGCCGGCTCGTCGGTCAACCGCTGCTCGGCGAGGCGGGCGAGGGCCAGCCCGGCCAGCGCCCGCCGGTGCGCCAGGTAGCGGCGGGTGATCATGCCCCGCTCCGGGTGGTCGGCCAGCCAGCCCTCGCCGGCCCGGAGCAGCTTGTCCACCTCGTCGGGCGCCACCCAGTAGTGCTTGGCGTCGTCCAGGACCGGCAGCAGGACGTAGAGGTGGTTGAGCGCGTCGGCGACGCGCAGCGTCCCGGTCAGGGTCAGGTCGACGTACCGGCTGTCGCCCCACTCCGGGTGCCGCTCGTCGAGCGGGATCGGGGTCGCGGTCACCGCCCAGCCGAGCGGGCCGAACATCCGGGCCGCCACGTCCGCGCCGCCACGGCAGCGCAGCACCGGCACCCGCACCTCCAGCGGGATCGGCGTACGGGCCAGTTCGGGGCGCTCCCGGGACTCGCCGCGCAGCGCGGAACGGTACACCTTGGATAGCGCCGAGGAGAGCAGGCTGGACGCGGCGTACGGCCGGTCGTTGACGTACCGCCCGAGGGTGAAGCCCTCCGGGGGCGTCGCCTGCTGCCGGCCGCGACCCTTGCCCCGCGCGCCGGCCAGCCGCAGCGGGTCCACGTCCAGCAGCAGGGCGGCGGTGCAGCGCTGCTCGCCCGCCTCCGGGTAGAACACGTGCACGGTGCCGACCGGCACGTCGAAGGTGTGCGCGCGGTCGGGGTGCTTGACCAGCAGGTGACCGAGGTCGGTCGCCGGGCGGTGGGTGGTGGTCAGGGTGAGCAGCACGCGCCCATGGTGTCAGTGTTTTCGATCTTGCGTCGTCCCGTTTTTGCTCTTGTCCCGGGGTGGGTTTCCGGGGGAGCCCCACCCGCTCCGGGCGGTCAGGCTTGATCCCTGCGCGGGTGGGGCTCCCCCGGAAACCCTTCGTGGCCGGCGTCGTCGGGAGGCGGCGGGTGGCTCGGGGGGCGAGGGCGCGTGCTGCCGGGGTGGGGATCCTGGGTGGGCGCGCGTGCCGGGTGGTGTCGGGAGCGAGGTGGAGACGGCGGTGCCCCGCCGACCGGGGGTCGACGGGGCACCGGTGGTGCGGGTGGATCAGGCGACGAAGCGGGTCCGGCGGCGCTTGGCCACCAGGTAGCCTCCGCCGCCGGCGACGAGCAGCAGGCCGCCGATGCCGGCGACCAAGCCGGCCGAGTCGCCGGTGATCGGCAGCTCGGGGTCGTCACCGCCGCCGCCCTCGCCGCCGGTCGCGCCCTTGACGACCAGCGCGGCGGTGTCGTTCTTCGGGTTCAGGTCGACGACCTTCCCCGGCTCGCCCGGGCCGAAGTGCAGCAGCCGCACCGAACCCGGCGCGCCGCCCACCTTGTCGATCCGCAGACCGAACTCGAAGACGGCCGCCTCGCCCTTGCGGCGCAGCTCGAACCACTCGCAGAAGTAGACCCGGCCGCCCGGCTCGCCGTACCAGCCAGTCGGCTCCTCGGCGGTGCCCGGCGAGCACTGTTCGGGCGCGTCCACCACGGTGGCGCCGGCGGGAACGGTGACCAGGGCGCCGGTCAGGAGCTCGCCCGGGCTGTACGAGTTGATCGCCGCGGGCCCGTTGTTGACGAAGCCGACCTTGGCGATGACCGTCCCGCCGGCTGCGCCGGTGACCTCGGCACCGGTGGCGGCGACGTCGGCCCGCTGGTCACCGGTGACGGTGGCGTCGATCCAGGCGACGTTGTTCGTCGTGTCCTTGTCGGTCTGCTTCACCGCGCGGGCCCGCGACGCCGGTGCCGGCACCAGCGTCATCGCGCTTCCGCTGCCCTTCTCCCAGTCCGCGCCGGAGAAGTCGCCGATGAACTCCTCCCAGTCGCCCTTGGCGAACCAGATCGCCTGGCCGTACTGCCGGCCCGGCGCCCAGGCGTCGGAGGCGATCGTCAGGGCGGACGAGTCGTCGAGCTGGAGAGCGGCTCCCGGCGGAATCTCCTCGCCGAAGTGGCACTGGGCGAGGTTGCTGCCGAACTCCGAGAGGTAGGAGCAGTTCGAGTGCCGCCGCGCCGGGGTGAGACCAGGGGTCGTGGCGAGGAGCAGCACCGTGCCGCGCGCGGGTCGGTCGCCGATGTTGGCCACCGTGAGCGGCGCCTTGACCGTGGCGCCGGGGTCGCCGGCGAACTCCAGGGAGCGCTCCGTCTTCAGGTCGACGCCCTCGCCGACCTCGATGGTGGATCGCGCGGTGGCGGTGGGGATGCCCTTGGCCGCCACGCTCAGGACGAGCTCGCCCTTGTCGCCGGGTGCGGCGGAATCCTTGGCGGTGACGGTCAGGTTGACCAGGTAGTCGGTGATCTCGGTGCCGTCGAGGGCGCAGGTGATGACCGCGCCGGCCTCCTTGCAGCCCGACACCCGGTCGCCGAGGACGACCGTGGCGAAGCCGTCGACGTCGCCGCGGTCGATGGTGAGGGTCAGCTTCTCGGGCAGCGTCTCGGCAAACGCGTACAGGGTGACGGACTTGGCCTCGCCGCTCGGCGCGACGAGTGCGTTGTTGGCGTAGAGGAGGAGCTCGTCGCCGGGCTCTTCGGCGACGGCGGGGCTGGCGGAGGCGGCGACGAGCGCGCCTGCGACGCCCAGCCCGGCCAGCCAGCGCCGGGTGGAGTGCTTGAGCATGTGGGGGGTCCTCCCGTGGGAATGCCAGGAGTGGCCAGCGGATCTTAAGGAAGCCTTAAGGCGCGCCGCTGCCCTGGTCCGCCTCGGAGGGGCAAACATCGACCGAACGGCTGACCAGGATCGCCGCAACGTTCCGCCCGCCCGGACCCGTCATCTGGGGCAGGAGCCCGGGAGGTGCAGTGACGTACGAGGAGTTCGCCGACTCGCGGCTGGCCGCGCTGCTGCGGTACGCGGTCATGCTGACCGGTGACCCGCACCAGGCGCAGGACCTGGTGCAGGACACCATGGTCCGGGTCCAGCTCAACTGGCGTCGGGTGGCCCGTGCCGACTCGCCCGAGCGCTACGTCCGCCGGATGCTGACCAACCAGTACGTCGACTGGCGGCGGGGCTCCTGGATGCGCCGGGTGCTGCTGCGCGCCGAGCCCGACGACGCGGTGCCGGTGCCGGCCGACCACGCCCAGCACGCCGTGGACCGGGACCAGGTCTGGTCCTGGCTGTCCGGGCTGCCGCGCCGGCAGCGGGCCACCCTGGTGCTGCGCTACTACGAGGATCTGCCCGACGCGGAGATCGCCGACATCCTCGGCTGTGCCGTCGGGACCGTCCGCTCGTCCATCTCGCGCGCCCTGGCCACGCTGCGGGCGGAACACGTGGAGGCCTGTTCATGATCGAGGACGACCTGCGTGCCGCCTTTGCCCGGCACGAGGCCCTGACCCCGCCCGTCGGTCCGCTGCGGTCCACGATCGACCGGCTCGCGGCTGCCCGTCGCCGTCGCCGGCTGCGGCTGCGGGCCGGCGGTGCCGCGCTGGCCCTGCTCGGCGTGCTGGGGATCGGGCTACCACCGTTCACGCCCGACCGGGTCGCCGAGGACGCCACCCTGTTCGCCGAGCCCACCGCCTCGGCACCGGCGGGCGCGCTGAACATCCTGCTGCTCGGCGTGGACGGCTCGGCGAAGGAGCCCGCCCGGCTGGCGGACTCCGTCCTGCTGGTGCACATTCCGGCGGACCGTAGCCGGCCGTACCTCATCTCGCTGCCTCGCGACCTGGCGGTGCCGATTCCCGGTCACGGGACCGACAAGCTCAACGCCGCCTTCCGGCACGGTGCCGGCGACGGCCGGCCCGACCTGGGGCGCGGCTACGAGCTGACCCGCCGGGTGGTCACCGACCTGACGGGCGTACGCGTGGACGCCGGCGCGGTGCTCACCTACCCGGTGTTGCGTCGGCTCACCGACGAGGTCGGCGGCGTGGAGGTCTGCCTGCCGCGCGAGGTGCGCTCCATCCACACGAAGCGGGTCTTCCCGACCGGCTGCCAGCGGCTCGACGGCGCCGCCTCGGTCGACCTGCTGCGGCAGCGGCGGGGGCTGCCCGAGGGCGGGCTCGACCGGGACCGGCACGCGCAGCTTTTCGCCGCCGGGCTGATCCGTCGGGCCGGCGAGCAGGGGGTGCTGACCAGTCCGGTCAGGCTCTTCGCCCTGGTCGACACCGTCGGCGCGGACCTGGTCGTGGGCGGCGCCGGTTCGCCACTGGTGGACCTGCTGAAGGTGCTTCCGGAGCTGAAGTCCGTCGACCCGGTCGGGCTCAGTCTCCCGGTCGGGCCGCCGGAGGGCCTCGGCTGGCGGCTGCCACCGGATCCGAAGGAGGCTCCGGCGTTCCTTGCCGCGTTGCGGGAGGACCGGCTGGCGCAGTGGGCGGCGCGGAATCCGGGTCAGGTCAACCGCACCCGCTGACGGATCAGCGGTAGTCCTCCTCGTCGGGGGCGACCACCCGGGCCTGCTCCATGGCGTCCCAGTCGTTGATCTCCAGGCCGCGGTGCGGCTCCACGTCGGCCTCGCCGGGGTCGACCGCGGCGGCCTGCTCGACCGCGTCGGCCGGTTCCGCCTCCATGTCGCGCTCCTCGGGGCTGAGGTGGTCGCTGGGGGCGAAGTCCTCGTCGGGCTGACCCATCGGTCCCTCCCGGGATCTCGGCGGACGGTTACCCCACACACCGTACGGGCTGCGCCCGCCCGCCGCTCGGAAGCCGAGTCGACCGAATCGCCCCACCGGTCGCCGCCCCCGGTGCCAGGATGATGCCGTGGGCTTCCTGATCAGGCTGGCGATCACCGCGGTCGCGCTGTGGATCACCACGCTGATCGTGCCCGGCGTCGAGGTGACCGGCCGCTCCGGCGCCGACGACGCGCTCACGCTCGTCGTCGTGGCGTTGATCTTCGGCGTGGTCAACGCGGTGCTCAAGCCACTGATCAAGGTGTTCGGCTGCGTCTTCTACCTGCTCACCCTCGGCCTGTTCGCGCTGGTGGTCAACGCCCTGCTGTTCCTGCTGACCGACCGGATCGCCCGGGCGCTGGACCTGCCGTTCCAGGTGGACGGCTTCTGGGCCGCGTTCTGGGGCGCCATCGTGATGGCCGTGGCCACCTGGCTGATCAGCGTCGTCGTGCCCGACAGGTGGGGGGAGCGGTGAGCGTCGCGACCGGCCTTCGGGCGCGTACCGGGTCGGTTGTGCCGGCGCCCCTCTTCTACGGGATACTTCCGACGGTGGACAGCGCGGTCCGGCGCACCCAAGGACAACAGCGGCCGGCGACGGCCGACAGCGGTAAGTAAGGAGCGTTCGACATGCCCATCGCTTCCCCCGAGACCTACGCGGAGATGCTGGACCGCGCCAAGGCCGGCCGGTACGCGTACCCCGCGATCAACGTGACGTCCTCGCAGACCCTGAACGCGGCGCTCAAGGGCTTCGCCGACGCGGAGAGCGACGGCATCATCCAGGTCTCGACCGGTGGCGCGGAATACCTCTCCGGACCTTCGATCAAGGACATGGTCACCGGCGCGGTGGCGTTCGCCGCGTACGCGCACGAGGTGGCCAAGAAGTACCCGGTCAACATCGCCCTGCACACCGACCACTGCCCGCAGGAGAAGCTGGACAAGTTCGTCCGCCCGCTGATGGGCATCTCGCAGGAGCGGGTGAAGCGCGGCGAGGAGCCGCTGTTCCAGTCGCACATGTGGGACGGCTCGGCCGTGCCGGTGGCGGAGAACCTGGAGATCGCCGCGCAGCTCCTCGACGAGGCCGCCAAGGGCAAGATCGTCCTCGAGATCGAGGTCGGCGTGGTCGGCGGCGAGGAGGACGGCGTCGAGAACGCCATCAACGAGAAGCTCTACACCACGGTCGAGGACGGCCTGGCCATGGTGGATGCGCTCGGCCTGGGCGAGAAGGGCCGCTACATGGCGGCGCTGACCTTCGGCAACGTGCACGGCGTCTACAAGCCGGGCAACGTCAAGCTCCGTCCGGAGATCCTCAACCAGATCCAGGAGGCGGTCGGCGCCAAGTACGGCAAGGAGAAGCCGCTCAGCCTGGTCTTCCACGGCGGCTCGGGCTCGCTGCTGTCGGAGATCCGCGAGGCGCTCGACTACGGCGTCGTGAAGATGAACATCGACACCGACACCCAGTACACCTTCTCCCGCCCGGTCGCGGACCACATGTTCCGCAACTACGACGGCGTGCTCAAGGTCGACGGCGAGGTCGGCAACAAGAAGATGTACGACCCGCGGGTCTGGGGCAAGGCCGCCGAGGCCGGCATGGCCGCCCGCGTCACGGAGGCCTGCGAGCACCTGCGCTCGACCGGCACCACGCTCGCCAAGTGACGCGCTGACGCGTACCGCCGGCGGCCGGCTCCCCACCGGGAGCCGGCCGTCGGCGTGTCCGGCCCGTCAGGCCGTCGCGGTGAGCACCCGGACGGCCTCGTGGACGTCGTCGGTGAGGTGCACGGTGGCGGACAGGTCGCCGAACGGCGAGGCGCCCAGCAGCGGTCGCAGCAGCGACTCCACCGGCAGTTCCCGCGTCCAGTACGCGCGGTCCAGGAAGACGTACGCGCCGCTGGCCCCGTCGGTGCCGTAGTAGGTCTTGGTGGCCGCCTGGAACACCTCCTGCACGGTGCCGGCCCGGCCGGGCGCGAAGACGATCCCGCCCCGGGCCAGCCGCAGGATGGTGTCCTCCCGGATGGCGTTGGAGAAGTACTTCGCGATCCGGCCGGCGAACAGGTTCGCCGGCTCGTGCCCGTAGAGCCAGGTCGGGATGGCCAGCCCGCCGGCGCGCGCCCAGTCCACGTCGCCGCCGGCCAGCGTGGCCGAGTCGACGCGGGAGACGCTGGCGGGGTCGGCGGCCCGGGGCCGGGGCGGCGACACCGGCTGGCCGTAGCGCTCCCGGACCAGCAGCGCCGCCGCCGTGTAGCGGTCGTGGTCGGTGAAGTCCGGCGCCCCGGCGAGCAGGTCGATCGCGGCGTCCAGGTCCTCGACCGGCCGCAGCGCCAGGAACGCGCCCAGGTTGGCGGCCTCCATCACCCCGGGCCCGCCGCCGGTCACCACCAGCCGGTCGGCCCGGGCCAGCTCCCAGCCCAGCACGGCCGCCATCCGGTACGGCGCGCTGCCGCGCGGCACCGCGTGCCCGCCCATGATGCCGACCACCGACTGCGGCCCGTGGGTGGCCAGCCAGGCGCGGGTGGCGTCGGCGAGCGCGTTGTCCACGCCGTGGTCGTGCAGCCGCTGGCCGAGCGCCTCCTTCACCTCCGGCAGGGCCCCGCCGTGCGCGCGGAAGTGCTCGTACACCCGGGTGTCGTACATCCCGGCGAAGCTGCCCTCGGCGAAGCCGGCGGCCAGGTCGTCCGGGGTGTAGAGGTGCGAGGGCTGGGTCGGGTAGGGCAGCCCGGAGAACGGCGGCACGACGTTCGCGCCGCGCCGGACCAGGTCGGCGCCGACCTCACGGGAGGCGAAGCGGCACCCGACGAACAGGGTGCCGGTCACCTCGATCCCGGTGAGGTCGGGGACGGGTGCGAGGTCGAGCCGCAGCCCCTGCACGGTCAGCCCGACCAGGCTGCCCGTGGCCAGTCGCCGGTCGAACTCGGCGCGGGTCTCGATCTCGTCGGTGCAGGTGTGCGGCTCGATGACGTCCGCGGGCGGTGGGGTCGGCACCCTCGCCATCCTGCCCCGCCCCGGCAACCGGCCAAACCTGCGGGGGTGGCCGGGTGGTCGGCAGACCCGGGCCGGCGGCCGGGCGGGTGCGGACGGCGCGCGGTGCCGGTGGCGACGTCGGCGGCACCGGGCCGCCCGGCTCGTCGGGGAACGCGCCGGGTCTGCCCGGAACGGACAGGAGCCCGGCGGCCGCGGCCACCGGGCTCCTGCACAACCCGGTCCTGGGGAGGCTCCGGACCAATAGTTGTAGTGGAAAACATCTGCCGGTGGCATAGGCCGCAGGCGTGACCAACTCCTCAGCCGTTCAGGCAACCAGCTCGCCCAACCCCCTCGCGCACCCACGGGCGAAGCGGGTTGAATGGGACGATGCAGAACCTGTTGCCGGAACCACCGGCCACCCTCCTCCCCGCGCACGACGAGGCCGACGCCGCCCTGGCCGCCGCCGAGCAGGCCGGCAGCGACGAGGCGTACGCCGAGGTGGCGGCGCGCTTCCCGACCTACAGCGCCGGCTGGGGCGCGCTGGCGGCTCGGGCCCTCGCCGCGGGCCAGGTCGTCCCGGCGTACGCCTACGCGCGCACCGGCTACCACCGGGGGCTGGACCAGCTGCGCCGCAACGGCTGGAAGGGGCACGGCCCGGTGCCGTGGTCGCACGAGCCGAACCAGGGCTTCCTGCGCTGCCTCTACGTGCTGTCCCGCGCCGCCGACGCGATCGGCGAGGCCGACGAGGCGGCCCGCTGCGCCCAGTTCCTCCGGGACTGCGACCCGGCCGCCGCAGACGCGCTGGCCAGCAACTGACGCCACTCCGACGGCCGGCCCGACACAGTGCGGGCCGGCCGTCGGGCTGTCCCGGGGTCCCTACAACCCCTCCGCCACGGAGGCGGCGATCTTCAGCCAGGCGTCCCGCGTCGCCGAGGAGAGAGCGGCGTACCGGATCGGCTCGCCGGTGTCGATGAGCCGCTCGTACGGCGCGAGCAGCACCGCCCGGGTGCGGGCCGCGAAGTGTTCCTGGATCGCCGGCAGGTCGATCTCCTTGCGCGAGGGCGGCATGGAGACCACGGTGACCGCCTGCCGGACCAGCCGCTGCCGGCCGCTCTGCTCCAGGTGGTCCAGCATCCGGGCGGCCGTCTCCGCCGAGTCGTTCCGGGCCGACATGGTGACCACGAGCTGGTCGGTGGCGTCCATCGCGGCCTGCCAGTTCTGGGCGCGCACGTTGTTGCCGGTGTCCACGAAGATCAGCTTGTAGAACCGGCTCACCACCTCGCGGATCTCGGCGAACGCGGCGGCGGTGAGCATCTCGCCCCCGGTCGCCGACTCGTCCGAGGCGAGGACGTCGAACATCCCCTCGCCCTGCGACCGGACGTACTGCGACAGGTCACCCACCCGCCCGTGCGCGCCCTGGAACTGGCCCAGGTCGCGCAGCATGTCCCGCACCGTACGCGAGTGGAAGTCCTGCTGGGCGCGCATCCCCAGGGTGCCCTGGGTCTCGTTGTTGTCCCACGCCAGCACGTAGCCCCCGCGCTTCTGGCCGAACGTCATCGCCAACAGCAGGATGGCCACCGTCTTGCCGGCGCCGCCCTTCGGGTTAACCACCGTCACCTGACGCAGCCCGCCGAAGTTGCGGCGCACCATCTCGATGTCCCGCCGCAACTCCTGCTCGTGCCGCCCCGGCGGGAGCCGCAGCCCCACCAGGTTCGCCACCGCCCGTACGCCCATCGTGGCCACCGGGTCGGCGGGCCGGACCTGGCGGCGGCGGGCGAAGTCCTCGGCGGTCGGCGGCGCGGCGACCGCCGGGTTCCAGCCCGGGTCGGGCTGGGTCGGCGGCACCGCGGTCACCCCCTCGGCCGGCTGGTACGCCTGCTGCGGTGCCGGGCCGGCGGCTCCCGGCGTGCCAAGGGGCCAGGCCGGCGGATACCAGCCGGGCTGGGGCGGGTACGGGCCGGGCGGCGTCGGGGCGGCCTGCTGCGGCGGGACGGCCGTCTGCGGTGGGTGCGGGACGGCCGCCTGCGGTGGGTGCGGGACGGTCGTCTGCGGTGGGTAGGGGCCGGACGGTGTGGTCTGCGGTGCCCCCGCACCGGGCCCGAGGTCCCCGGCCGGCTCGGCCGACCCGCCATGTCCAGGGCTGCCCGGCTGGGGCACGCCCTGCCCGGTCGCACCGTGACCGGTCGCGCCCCCGCTCGGGGGCGCCGCTCTGGCGGCACCGCGGTACGTCGGGGGCACCGGCTGGGCGGCACGGTGGTTCGTCACGGGTGCCGGCCCGTCGGCTCCGGCCGCCGGTGCAGGTTCGACGGCGGCCGGTGCGGGCCGTTGCGGCGGCTGCGCCCACGGGGACTCGGCCGACCCGCGCGCCCCGCCGCCGTTCGCCGCGCCGCTGTTCGCCGCCGCGCCGCTGTTCGCCGCCGCGTCGCTCGTCGGTGCGCCGCCTCCGCTCCCGGCGCTGCCGGCGACCGGAGCCCCGCTCTTCGCAGGGCCGGCCCCGGTCGCTGCCGAGTCGGCGGCGACCTCCGGCGACCGCTCGCTGGCGGCAGCCCGGTCGGTGGCTGAGGGCTGGGGAATCGCGGCCGGGCGCGTCACCGGGACGGGTGCGGCCGGCTGGTCCAGGCTGAAGGGCGTGTTGAGGTCGACCCGGGTGGGGGCGGGCTGGGGAGACCGGGGAGCGGGCACACCGGCCCCGGCACCCCCGGCCGCCTGTCCACCCGCCCCGACGGCCGGCCCGGTTCCGGCGATGCCCGGGGCGCTCGTGCCCGTGCCGGGCGGGACCGCTGTGCCCGTGCCGGGCGGGACCGCTGTGCCCGTGCCGGGCGGGACCGCTGTGCCCGTGCCCGGCGGGACGGCCGGGTCGCTGGGCGGGGCGACAGCGCCCTGTGCCGGCGGGGCGGTGGGCCGTGTGAAGGGCGTGGGCGGGGCCCAGCCCTGGCCCGAGGGGGCGGGCGCCCGGCCGGAGGCCCTGGCCGGCGGGGGTGCCCAGCCGGTCGTCGCGGCCGGCGGCGCGGTCGTCGCCGGGCCGCCGGTCAGGGACGGGTAGTCGGCGGGCGAGGGCGGGGCGGCCGGCCGGCCCTGCGGCGGGACGGGCGACGTCGGTGAGCTGGTCGACGCCCACGGCGGGGCGTCGGCGCCGTCGATCTGGTCGGGCGGCCAGAGTGGTTCGATGTCCCGCTCCGGCACCGGCGGCTGCCCGGGCACGTGGACCCGGTCGGCGTTCTCGTCCACTACGGTTCCTCCCCATTCCTTCTGCCGAGGATAGGCCCAGTGGCCAGCCATGGTCGGCCGTCGCGGGACGCCGAGGTCAGCTTGTCCAGACCGCCCAGGCGCCCGGCTCGGTCCACCAGGACCGCTTCCGGCTCAGCTCGCCCTCGGCCCCGTCGTCGAGGTACGGGACCTTGCCCTCGCGGGGCAGCACGGACACGGCCCGCCCACGGGCGCGGCGCACCTCCAGCCGCATCCGCTTCCTGCCGAACGCCGAGCGGGTGACCACGGGAACCGCCACCGCCACCTCGACCAGCCCGTCGTTCGGTTCGGGATTGCCGAGCAGTGTCACGTCGTCGAGTCGGGCGTACCCGCCGGCGTTGCCGATCGCGCAGGCCAGCAGCGGGTCGTCGCCGTTGGAGAGGACGGCGTCGTCCACCTCGACCCGCCCCCGCCAGTGCAGCGGCCGGCCGCTGTCGTCGGCGGCGCCGATCAGCGCGCCGTCCAGGGTCACCGAGCCGCCGTCGTTGCGCAGCAGGTCGAGCCGGCGGGCCGTGCCGTCCAGCACCGCGGCGGCCACCGCCGCCGGGTCGCGGGGCAGCCCGAGCTGCGCCGCCAGGTCACGGTGCGTCGTGCTCGTGCTCCGCGCCGGATCGAGCGGGAGTACGCCGATCGGCGGCAGGTCCGGCACCGTGCGGTTGCCGGGGAGGTCGTCGGGACGGCGACTGGGCGGTGGGGCGTACCGCCGGACGAGCCGGCGCACGACGGCGCGCAACTGCGCGTCGCTGGCGGCGGCGACCACCAGCCGGATCTTGGAGTCCGGGTCGGGCCAGGTGAGGCCGTCCGGGCGGGGCGGCCCGTCGAACCGGGCCAGTACCTCGTCGATCTCGGCGTCCGAGCGGGCGGTGACCGTCTCCACCCGGGCGCCCCGGGCGGTGAGCGCGTCCGCGCAGGCCAGCACCGGCACCCGGGGGGTGTCGCAGCGTTCCCCGGCCTTCCCGCCGTGCCGGTCGCCGGTCCCGCAGGCGTCGGCCGCGTCACGTGCCGTCGCGTCCCCGTCCGCCGTCGCGTCGGCGTCGGCCTCGTGCGCCGCAGCCCCGGTCTCGGCTCCGTTTGCCGTCGCGTCGGCCCCGGTCTCGGCTCCGTCCGCCGTCGCCCCGGCGTCGCCCTCGTGCGCCGTCGCGCCGCCGCAGCAGGCACCGCCGCTGCCGCAGGCCCCGCCGGGCGCGTCGCGCTCCGAGCCGAGGGTGAGCAGCACCACGTCGTACACGGAAACGGCCTCCTGCCTCTCGACGCGACCCCTGCCGGCCGCGTCGTCACTACTTGTTAGCCTGACACCCCGGGCTCGCTGACCGGTCGCCACCTGGCACCCGAGCCTTCTGGAGGCGAGAAGATGCCAGCGATCGTGCTCCTCGGCGCCCAGTGGGGCGACGAGGGCAAGGGCAAGGTTACCGACCTGCTGGGTGAGCGGGTCGACTACGTCGTGCGCTACTCCGGCGGCAACAACGCCGGCCACACGGTGATCACCCCGGACGGCCAGAAGTACGCGCTGCACCTGATGCCGTCGGGTGCCCTGTCACCGAGCGCGATGATCGTCATCGGCAACGGCGTGGTGGTCGACCCGAAGGTGCTGCTGGCCGAGATCGACGGGCTCGCCGAGCGGGGCGTGGACGTCAGCCGGCTGCGGATCTCCGGCGACGCGCACCTGATCATGCCGCACCACCGGGCCCTCGACCGGGTCGTCGAGCGCTACCTCGGCAGCTCCCGGATCGGCACCACCGGCCGGGGCATCGGCCCCGCGTACGGGGACAAGGTCGCCCGGATGGGGATCCGGCTGCAGGACCTGCTCGACCCGGGCATCCTGCGCAAGAAGCTGGAGCTGGCGCTGCGCGAGAAGAACCAGCTCCTGTTCAAGGTCTACAACCGCAAGGCGATCGACGTCGACGCGACGATCGAGGAGTACCTGGAGTACGCGGAGCGGCTCAAGCCGTACATCGCCGAGACCCGGGTCATGCTCTGGGACGCGCTGGACCGCGGCGAGACGGTCCTGCTGGAGGGCGCCCAGGCCACCATGCTCGACATGGACCACGGCACGTACCCCTTCGTGACCTCGTCGAACCCGACGGCCGGCGGGGCCTGCGTGGGCGCCGGCATCCCGCCGACGGCGATCAGCAAGGTGATCGCGGTCAGCAAGGCGTACACGACCCGGGTCGGCTCCGGGCCGTTCCCGACCGAACTATTCGACGACAACGGCCAGCACCTGCGCAAGGTCGGCCACGAGTACGGCACCACCACCGGCCGGGAGCGCCGCTGCGGCTGGTTCGACGCCGTCGTCGCCCGGTACGCCTGCCGCCTCAACGGGGTCACCGACCTGGTGGTCACCAAGCTGGACGTGCTGACCGGCCTGCCCAAGGTGCCGATCTGCGTCGGTTACGAGATCAACGGCAAGCGTTACGACGACATGCCGATGACCCAGACCGACTTCCACCACGCGACTCCGATCTACGAGGAGCTCGACGGCTGGTGGGAGGACATCACCGAGGCGAGGACCGAGGCGGAACTCCCGGAGAACGCCCGCCGCTACATCGCCCGCATCGAGGAACTCTGCGGCACCCGCGTCAGCGTGGTCGGCGTAGGCCCCGGCCGCGAGGAAAACGTCCTCCGCCACCCCCTCCTCCCCTAACCCCCACCCCCCCCACCCCCCCCGGGACCGCCCCGTTGATCATGAAGTTGTTGCCTTCGGTGCCGGCGTGTCGGAGCAACAACTTCATGATCAACGGCTCGGGGCGAGGGGTTGTCCACAGGACGGGCCCGGGTTATCCACAGGGGTATCGTCGATTGGCCGCGGGCGGGACAGTCGGTCGGTGTGAGGGCGGATCCGCTGGCGGTCGTGCGGTTGATGGCCGGCGCGCGCGACGGCATCGTGACGCTGGCGCAGGCGCGTGCGGCCGGGTTCACGGTGCACGACGTACACCGGTTCTGTCGGTCCGGTCGCTGGCGTGCGGTGATCCGTGGCGGCTATCTCGTCGATGCCGACCGCTATGACGGCATCCCGCGGCGGGCACGGATCAGGGCGGCTGTTGCATCCTTCGGTGCGTGTGCCGCCGCCGTCCTGACAACGGCCGCCGAATTGCACGGCATCGCGGGGCCGCGGGCGACGGGGGCGATCCACCTGTCGATGCCCGGTCCGGTCGCGAGGCCCGCCCGGCTGGCCCATCCCGACGTGGTGGTGCACCAGTTGACGGTCGCGCCAGGTCAACTGGTCCGAGTCGACGGCATCGCCGCCACCTCGCCGCTCCGGACCGTCGCCGACCTGGTCCTCCGGGAAGACCGCTACGCCGCGGTCTGCGTGCTGGACTCCGCGCTGAACCGAGGGCTCATCACCGACGAGGACCTGCTCGCCGTGCCGCACCTGATCAGACGTTGACGCGGCGCGGTGGCGGCACGCTCCCACCTGGCGGAGGCGGACGGGCGGGCGCAGTCCCCGCTGGAGACCCGGACGAGGTTGCGCTGCGTCGACGGCAAGGTGCCCCCGGACGTCCTCCAGCTCATGGTGCGCGACGACGACGGCTACCTGCTCGGGATCGGTGATCTCGGCTGGCGGGGCCCGAGGGTGATCGCCGAAGCCGACGGGCGGGGCCCGCATGGCACCCCGGAGGCCGTCTACGCCGACCGCCGCCGACAGAACCGCCTGGTCAACGCCGGCTGGACCGTCCTCCGCTTCACCTGGGCCGACACCCTAGACCCCGCCTACATCCCGTGGACCGTCCGCCAGGCCATCGCCGCCGCCCAGCGCCGTTGATCATGAAGTTGTTGCCATCGCCGCCCGGCGTGTCGAGACAACAACCTCATGATCAACGGGGTGGGCGAGGGGGTCAGTAGGATGCGGGTGTGCGGGTTCTTCTTCTTGGTGGTGGGGGGCGGGAGCATGCGCTCGCGCTGGGCCTCGCCGGCGATCCGTCCGTCGAGCAGCTGATCGCGGCGCCCGGGAATCCCGGCATCGCTTCGCTTGCCTCTCTGCGGGGGGTGGATCCGTGTGATCCGGCGGCCGTCGCCGCGCTGGCGGTGGAGACCGGGGTCGACCTGGTGGTGATCGGGCCGGAGGCGCCGCTGGTGGCCGGGGTCGCCGACGCCGTACGTGCCAAGGGGATCCCCGCGTTCGGGCCGTCCGCCGAGGCCGCCCGGCTGGAGGGCTCGAAGACGTTCGCCAAGGACGTGATGACCGCCGCCGGCGTGCCGACCGCCCGCGCGTACACCTGCACGGATGCGGAGAGCACGGCGAGGGCGCTGGACGAGTTCGGCGCGCCGTACGTGGTGAAGAACGACGGGCTCGCCGCCGGCAAGGGCGTCGTGGTGACCGACGACCGCGCCGCCGCGCTCCGGCACGCCGAGGAGTGCGGGCGGGTCGTCGTGGAGGAATACCTGGCCGGCCCGGAGGTCTCCCTCTTCGTGGTCACCGACGGCGAGGCGGCGGTGCCGCTGTTGCCGGCGCAGGACTTCAAGCGGGTCGGCGACGGCGACACCGGCCCGAACACCGGCGGCATGGGGGCGTACGCGCCGCTGCCCTGGGCACCGCCCGGCCTGGTCGACGAGGTCATGCGTGACGTCGTCCACCCGACCCTGGCCGAGATGGCCCGCCGGGGCACCCCGTTCGCGGGCCTGCTCTACGTCGGGCTGGCGATCACCGCCGACGGCCCCAGGGTGATCGAGTTCAACGCCCGCTTCGGCGACCCGGAGACGCAGGTGGTGCTCGCGTTGCTGGAGACCCCGCTCGCCGGGCTGCTGCACGCCGCCGCCACCGGCACGCTGGCCGGGCACCCGCCGCTGCGGTGGCGCGACGGGGCCGCCGTCACGGTCGTGGTCGCCGCCGAGGGCTACCCGGCCGCCCCGCGCAGCGGCGACGTGATCACCGGTGCCGAGGGCCCGGGCGTCATCCACGCCGGCACCCGCCGGGCCGACGACGGGGCGCTGCTCTCCTCCGGTGGCCGGGTGCTCTGCGCCACCGCCACCGGCACCGACCTGGCCGCCGCCCGGGACGCCGCGTACGCGCTGGTTGCCGGCGTGGAGCTGGCCGGCTCGCACCACCGCACCGACATCGCCGCCGCCGCCGTCGAGGGCCGGATCACGATTCCGGGCTGACCGGGCAACCCCCGCCGCCGTCGCCTCCGTTTGACCGGTGAGGCGAGGAGGTGGCGGGATTGCCTGCCGACATCGAGGGCTACCGCGAGTACGTGACGGCGCGGCTGGAGCCGCTGCGCCGCCCGGCGTACCTGCTCTGCGGTGACTGGCACACGGCCGACGACCTGGTGTCGACGGCGCTGGTCAAGCTGCTGCGGCACTGGCGGCGGGTGTCCGCGATGGACAGCCCCGACGCGTACGTCCGGCGGACCCTGCTGCGGGTCTGGCTGGACGAGCGGCGTCGGCCGTGGCGGCGTGAGGCCGCCTGGGCCGAGGTCCCGGACGCCCCCGCGCGGTCCGCGACCGACGGTGCCGCCGACCGGCTGACCATCCTCGCCCTGCTGGCCGAGTTGCCGCCGCGCCGCCGCGCGGTCCTGGTGCTGCGCTACTTCTGCGACCTGTCCGTCGAGGAGACCGCCCGGGAACTCGGCTGCACCACCGGCACCGTCAAGAGCCAGTCGGCGCGGGCGATCGAGGCGCTGCGGGGCCGCCTCGTCGGCGCGCCGGCCCGAGCCCAGGAGGCAGGCACCGATGGATGAACTCTCCCAGCAGATGCGCACGGCGGTGGCCGCGCCGCCACCGACCAGGATCGACGTGGACCGGCTGATCGCCGACGACCGGCAGCGCCGCCGCCACCGGGCGTGGGCGCTGGCGGGCGCCGGTGCCGCCGTTGCGGTCGCGGCGGTCGCGGTGGCACCGGCGCTGCTCGCCGGTCCCGCCCCGGAACCGGGCGGCCTCACCCTGCCGCCGGCCGCCGCGGGTACCGCCGACCCGTCGCTCTGCCCGATCGCCGAGCCGGAGCCCAGTGGCCCGCCGGTGCCGCAGCAGTCGTACGACACGGTGCGCGACCGGCCGACCGAGCGCCCCGACGCCGGCGTGGCCCGGCTGACCGGTGTGCTACGCCCGGTGCTGGCGGCCGTCGTGCCGGCGGAGTTGACGGTCGAGGGCACGATCCCGGGCTGCGACCGGGTCCAGTTCACCTACGAGAAGAGCCACTGGAACTACTACGCCTACGTCCGGCTGGTTCGGGGCGGGCAGGTCGACAACCTCACGGTGATGGTGATGCCGACGGCCGCCGATGAGCCCCGGGGCTGCGCCGCCGCCCCCGATCGCCGGGCCTGCACGAGCACCCGCCTGCCCGGCGGCGGCACCATCACCACCGTCACCGCCACTCTCGGTGACAAGGGGGAACAGCGCTGGGTGCTGGTGCAGCGGGTGGACGGCACGTCCGTGCGGGTGACGACGGACAACTTCCGCGTCGTCGTCGAGCCGGACGGGACCCCGACGGAGGAGTTCGGGCCGCCGCCGGTGCTCAGCGTGGCGCAGTTGACCGAGATCGCCACCACGCCCGGGCTGACGCTCTATCCCTGATCCGGCGGGTCCCGGTGCGCCGAGGGCGCCCACTGTTCGCCGAGTGGGAGGGGCCCCTCGATCCGGCCCGACGTGCCGCCGGGCGGGGCGGGCGGATGGCGGGGCGGCTCGTCCAGATCCCGCAGCACCGGCAGTGGCGCGGCGACCAGTGCCGCCACCAGCAGCGCCCCGGCGAGCAGCAGGAAGGCCGGGCGCAGCCCGAGCCACTCCACCAACGGCCCGGCGAGCAGATAGCCCGCCGGGCCGGCGGCGTACGTGAAGGAGGTCATCACCCCGACCACCCGGCCGCGCAGCCGCTCCGGGGTGCGGGTCTGCATGGCGTAGTTGGCGAGCGGGTTGACCGGCCCGTACGCGAGCCCGATGACGGCGGAGAAGCCGAGCATCGCCGGGTACGGCGGCAGTGCGGCCAGTCCGACCAGGGCCGCCCCGGTGACCACGAGGGCGACCACCATCAGGGTGCGCCGGCGGATCCGCCGGCCCGCCGTGCCGGAGGCGAGGGCCCCGACCACCGATCCGGCGCTCATCGCCATCAGGATCGCGCCGAGCCGGGCCGGTTCGCCCTGGGCGACGAACCACGCCGGCAGCAGCACGCCCTCGACCGGCAGGTAGAGCGCGACCAGCACCATCGTGATCAGTGCGATGGTCCGCAGCAGCCGGTCCCGCCAGACGAACCGCAGTCCCTCGGCGGTGCCGTGCCACAGGCCGGCCGGCGGGCGTTCCGGGCGGCCGGCCCCGGGCAGCCGGACGGCGGCGACCAGCGCGACGGCCAGCGCGAAACCGGCGGCGGTGACCCAGAGCGTCGACCCCGGACCGATCGCGGCGATGAGCACGCCGCCGACCCCCGGCCCGATCAGGAAGGCGAGGCCCCAGACCGCCTCGTGCACCCCGTTGGCCCGTTCGATCCGCCACCCGGCGGCCTGCGCGGCGGCCGGCAGCAGCGTCTCGCGGGCGGTCAGCCCGGCCGGGTCGAAGACGGCCCCGAGCGCGGCCAGCGCCACGATCCAGCCGACGTTCAACCCGAGCAGGGCGTCCACCACCGGGATCGCGGCGACCGAGACGGCGGAGAGCGCGTCGGAGACCAGCGCCGTACGCCGCCGGCCGAGCAGGTCCACGACGGTGCCGGAGACGAGGCTGGACAGCAGCAGTGGCAGCGCGGTGGCCGCCGCGACCAGGCCGGCCGCGGTGGCGCTGCCGGTGCGCTCCAGCACCAGCCACGGCAGGGCCACGGTGGACACCCCGTTGCCGATGCCGGAGAGCAGCGTCGCCGCCTCGACCAGCAGCAGTGGCGTACGGCGGCGGGGTCCGGAGCTGACCATGGTGCTGTCAGCCTAGAGGCCGCGGGCGGTGCTGCACGCCCAGCGCCGCCCGCGTCGCCCGGGCGCGGAGGGTCCTCGAATCAGCGGATCTGGACGCCGGAGACGGCCCGGGAGATGACCAGGCGCTGGATCTCCGAGGTGCCCTCGAAGATGGTGTAGATCTTGGCGTCCCGGTACCAGCGCTCGACCGGGTGGTCCCGCAGGAACCCGGCTCCGCCGAGCAGTTGCACGGCCTTCTCGGTGACGGAGACGGCCACCTCGCCGGCCTTGAGCTTGGACATCGAGCCCTCGCCCGCCGTGAAGGGCCGGTTGTTGCGGCCCATCCAGGAGGCCCGCCAGACCAGTAGCCGGGCCGCGTCGATCTCCGTCCTCATGTCGGCCAGCGCGAACGCGACCGCCTGGTTCTCGATGATGGGCCGGCCGAACTGGACCCGGTCCTTCGCGTAGTCCAGCGCGTACTCGTAGGCGGCCCGGGCCACGCCCAGCGCCTGCGCGCCGACCGTGGGCCGGGACAGCTCTAAGGTGCGCATCGCCGCCTGGCCGGAGGCGCGCCGGCCGGAGCGGGCCCGGTCGAGCCGTTCGCGCAGCGCGTCGCGGCCGCCGAGCAGGCAGCGCCCCGGCACGCGTACGTCGTCGAGGAAGACGTCGGCGGTGTGCGACGCGCGCAGGCCCAGCTTGCGCAGCTTGCGGGTCGCGGCCAGCCCGGCGGTGCCCGGCGGTACGACGAACGCCGCCTGCCCCCGGGAACCGAGCGTCGGGTCGACCGAGGCGGTGACGACGTGCACCCCGGCGATCCCGCCGTTGGTGGCGTACGCCTTCTGCCCGCTCAGCACCCACTCGTCGGTGGCCTCGTCGTAGACCGCCCGGGTGCGCATCGCGCCGACGTCGGAGCCGGCCTCGGGCTCGGTGGTGCAGAACGCGGCGACGGCGGGCTCGTCGACGGTGCCGAAGCACTGCGGCACCCACTCCACCATCTGGTCCGGGGTGCCGGTGCCGTAGATGGCGGCCACCGCGAGGGAGGTGCCGAAGATGCCCAGCCCGATGCCGGCGTCACCCCAGAAGAGTTCCTCGCTGGCGATCGGGAGGGAGAGGCCGGTGGGGTCGGCCCAGCAGGTGGCGAGGAACTCGAAGCCGTACAGGCCGACCTTCGCCGCCTCCTGGATGATCGGCCAGGGAGTCTCCTCCCGGGCGTCCCACTCGGCCGCGGCCGGGCGCACGACCTCGGCGGCGAAGCCGTGCACCCAGTCGCGCAGATCCCGCTGTTCCTCGTTCAGGTCGAGCGAGAACTCGGCCATGTCAGGCCTTGGGGATGTCGAACAGGTTGGCGATGTTGGCGGCCAGGCCCAGGTCACCCTTGGCCTTGAGCTTGCCGGTCATGAACATCATGACGGGGTTGGCCCCACCGGAGACGATCTTCAGGAACTCGACCGGGCCCATGGTGAGGCTCAGCTTCGGGTCGTGCTGTGCGGTCTCGTTGACCGTGCACGCGCCGTCGGCGATGACGACCTCGTAGGTGTCGGTGCCACCGTCGGGGCGGCCGGTGATGTTCCAGTGGATGACCGCGTTGGTCGAGCCCGCCCGGTCGGCGCGGAAGAGCTGCGGCATCCGGCCGAAGACCTCGCCCAGGATCTTGCCGCGCAGGTCGCCGGACATGACCTCGGCGATCTTGTCGTCCGGGGTGGACTTGACCAGCTGGGCGAACTCCTTGGGGCCGACGTTCGCGAAGTTGGCCGGGTCGAAGTCAGTCATGGGTCTGCACCTTCCGGGTGTTGGCTACTCGTGCGTAACCCTACGCACGAGTAGGTATGCTCGCAAGGGTGTCCACGCCACCCACCTTCAAGCGTCTTCCGCGTGCCGTACGCGAGCAGCAGATGCTCGACGCGGCCGTGAAAGTGTTCTCCCGCCGGGGGTTCCACGCGGCCAGCATGGACGAGATCGCCGAGGACGCCGGCATCTCCAAACCGATGGTCTACGCGTACCTCGGCACCAAGGAGGAGCTCTTCGTCGCCTGCCTGCACCGGGAGGGCGTCCGGATGATGCAGGCCATCGCCGGGGCCGCCGCCCCGGAGCTGTCGGCCGACGAGCGGCTCTGGCGCGGGCTGCGGGCGTTCTTCGGTTTCGTCGGGGCGCACCGGGACGGCTGGGCGGTGCTCTACCGGCAGGCGCGGGGCGAGCAGCCGTTCGCCGGCGAGCTGGCGGGCATGCGCGCCCGGCTGGTCGAGGTGGTCGCCGGGATGCTCGACCACGCGCTGCGCGCCGAGGGGCGCGAGGCGGGCGAGACCGACCTGGAGGTCGTCGCGTACGCCCTGGTGGGGGCGACCGAGTCGCTGGCCGACTGGCTCGCCGACCACCCGGAGGCGGACCCGGAGAAGACCGCGACGCGGATGATGAACGTCGCGTGGCTCGGTGCCGGCCAACTCCTGCGCGGCGCCACCTGGCGGCCGCCCACCGCCTGACCTCCCGCCCGGGGAGACCGACGGGCCCGCCGCCCGCGCACGGTCCCATGCCCGGCCGGTGCTGCAGCTCGCCGCCGCCGAAGACGCCCGGCCGCCGCCGACGACGCCGAGGTCCGGCCGCCGCCGCCGACGACACCCGGCTGCCGCCGACGACGCCCGGCCGTCGGCGATGAAGCCGAGGGCCGGCCGGCATCGGCAGCCAAGGCCGCCGGTGGGTTACCGTCGCAGCTCCGCCGGCTCCCGGGCGGGCGCGCCGACGGCCGCCCGGCGACGGCCCAGGAGCCAGCGGGTCACCTCCACCAGCAGGGTCACCGTCAGCGCGAGACCGAGCCCGAGCAGCAGCCCGCGGATCGGGTCCTGCTCGAAGGCGAGTCCGCCGAGGTAACCGACCAGCGCCGAGTAGACCCCCCACGAGCCGGCGGCGAGCGCGTCGAAGGCGAGGAAGCGCCGCCGGGGGAAGCGCGTCGCCCCCATGGTCATCGTGACGGCGGTCCGGCCACCGGGGACGTACCGGGCGACGGTGAGGATCAGCCCGCCCCGCACGGCGATCCCTCGCCGCGCCCACTCGTAGGCGGCCCGTCGTCGGCCGCCGTCAGGCAGGCGGGCGAGGAGGCGTCCGCCGCCGTGCCGGCCGATGGCGTACGACACGTGGTCGCCGACCAGCGCGCCGGCCGCCGCGACCGCGATCACCGCCACCAGGTCGGGTTGCCCGGTCGCCGCGAACACGCCGGCGGTGATCACCGCCGTCTCGCTGGGCACCGCCGGGAAGAAGCCGTCGATCACCGCGATCGCGAAGAGCGCCAGGTAGACCCAGGGCGAGGACATCGTCTGGTGGAGCAGGTCGAGCACCGAATCCATGATCTCGATGCTGGTGCCGCCCGACGGCCCCGCCATCGTCCGGTGGTCACCCGGTGCCTGCTACTTAAGTCGTGCCCGACCCGGAGAGGGATCCGGGTCGGACACGACCGGCCTTCAGGGTCGGGCGCGGACCGGCGTCAGGGTCGTGCGTCGACGTCGGCCACGGCGGCGCCGGAGGCGAACACCTCGACGAGGCTGGTGAGACTCTGGTCGGCGCGGCCGTCCGCCATGCCTCGCCGGAAGACGTCGAGCACGGCGGCCGGCAGCGTGGTGTCGACGCCGGCCGCCCGCACGGTGTGCAGGACGTGCCCGACGCTGGCCACTCCCATCGCCAGCCTGTCCATGTCCCCCTGGTGGTCGCCCGCGTCGATGCGGGGCGCGTAGAACTCCAGGAACGGGGCCACGTTGGCGGTCTTCAGAGCGGCGGGCAGGAACTCCGTCGCGGTGATGCCGTGGGTGCGGGCCACCGCGAGCGTGTGCAGCCAGCTCACCATGACGGTCCAGAACATGTTCATCTCGAGCTGGTAGTACAGCGCCGCCAGCCCTGGGTCCTCGCCCCGGTAGTCGGCACGCGTCAGCACCTCCAGCGTCTGCCGGTGCGCCTCGAACACGTCCCGTGGGCCGCTGTAGTACGTGGCGGACCCGGGGTTCCCGATGCCGGACGGTGGCACCTGCACGCCGCCGGTCAGCTGCCGTGCACCGTGCCCGGCGAGCCACTCCGCCGCCTCTCGGGCCCGCTCAGGGGTGTCCGAGCTGAGGTTGGCGATCACCCGACCGGAGAGCTCGGCCGTGGCCGGGCCCAGGATCGCGTACATCGCGTCGTAGTCGGTGAGGCTGAGGACGACCAGTTCGCTGGCGGCCAGGGCCTCGCCCACGGTCGCCGCCCGGCGCGCGCCTCTGCTCACCAGCTCGTCGGCCTTGGCCGCGGTCCGGTTCCAGACCGTGACCTCGTACCCCTCGGCCAGGAACGCGTCCACCATCGCCCGGCCCATGGGTCCGAGACCCATGACGGTCACCGCGCGGTCGGTCATGATGATCCTCCTCTAGAACGAACGCTCTATCTAGAGCGGGACGCTAGCACGGACTGGAACGAACGTTCTATCCGGTAGGCTGACCGCATGAGGACACCCACACGGCAGGCCCCGACGGCGGACGCCGGCCTCGGCACTCGGGACCGGATCGTGCGGGTCGCCTCCCGGCTGATGCAGCGCCAGGGCTACGACGGCACCGGGGTCAAGCAGATCTCGGTGGAGGCCGGGGCGACGCTCGGGTCGGTCTACCACTTCTTCCCCGGTGGGAAGCAGGAGTTGGCCGTGGCCGCCATCCGTCACGGCGACCAGGAGTTCGCCGACCTGCTCCGGGCGATCCTCGACCAGGCGGCGGACCCGGCCGAGGCGGTGATCTCCTGCGCCCGTGCCCTCGCCGAGGCCCTGCGCGACTCCGACTGGACGGACGGATGCCCGGTCACCTCCACCGCCCTCGGGACGGCCAGCCGGGCGCCGGACATCCAGCAGGCCGCCGCGGAGGCCTTCGCGCACTGGCGGGGGCTGGTCGCGGACAAGCTCCGCCGCGCCGGGATCGCCGAGGACGACGCGCAGGACCTGGCCCACACTGTGATCTCCACCCTCGAAGGCGCCGAACTCGCGGCCCAGGTCTCCCGCAGCGACCGGCCGCTGCTGACGGCCGGCCGGCACCTCGCCCAGTTGATCAACCTGCACCGGTCGCCGGGTGCCTGAGCGGCACGGGCCGCGCGCACACCGGAGGCGGGTGGGCGGCAACGACCTCCGCCCGGCCTAGGCTCGGGGCGTGACCTCCCGAGCCGTCGCGCTCCGGCGCACCGTCGAGCGGTACGCCCCCGTGCTGCTCGCCGTCGTCGTCGCGGCGGGGGTCTGGGGGGCGGCGACCGGCTCGCTCGGGGTGCGCTCGCCGCTGCCCCGGGTGCTGGTCCTCGCCGTCGCCGTCCTCGCGGGCTGGGCCGCCGCGACGGTACGCGTACGGCGCTGGCCGCTGTTCGTGACGGCCGCCGTCACGTGGCTGCTCCTGGCGGCCTGGCCGGCGGTGGCCGTCGCCTCCTGGCAGGCGGGATTCCGGCTGCGGGACCGGCGGCGGCTCGCCGGCTTCCTCGCCGGTGCCGCCCTGGTCGCGGTGGCGGGCGTGGTGATCGGCGTCGTGGTGGGTGGCGAGCGGCGGCTGACCACCGCCACGCCCGCCAACGCGCTGGCGATGTTCGCGTGGACGGTGCTGTTCCCGCTGGTCGTCGGGCTCTGGGTCCGGGCCCGCCGGGACACCCTGGCCGCCCTGCGGGACCGGGCCGAGCGGCTGGAGCGCGAGCAGGAGGCGCGGGCGGAGCGCGTCCGGGCCGAGGAGCGGGCCCGGATCGCCCGGGAGATGCACGACGTGGTGGCGCACCGGGTGTCGCTGATGGTGGTGCACGCCGGCGCGCTGGAGGTCACCGCCACCGATCCGGCGACCGTCGACACCGCGACCCTGATCCGGTCCACCGGACGGCAGGCTCTCACCGATTTGCGGGAGGTGCTCGGCGTGCTGCGCCAGCCCGCGCCCGCCGGCGAGCCGGCCACCATCGGCACCGCCGGGCTGGCCGGCGTCGACGACCTGGTCCGGGAGTCCCGCGCCGCCGGGCTGCGGGTCGACCGGCACGACGAGGGGACGCCCCGGCCCGTTTCCGCGACCGTCGGCCGGACCGTGTACCGGGTGGTCCAGGAGGCGCTGACGAACGTCCGCAAACACGCGCCGGGCGCGGACACCACCGTCCGGCTGCGGTACCTGCCGGGCGGGTTGGAGATCAGCGTCCGTACCGGCCCGCTGGCGGGCGGCCCAGCCCGGCCGGGTGCGGACGATCGGCCGGCGGGCGGTACGGCCCTGCCGGGTGCGGGACTCGGGCTGATCGGCCTCCGGGAGCGGGTGGAACTGCTGGGTGGGCGGCTGGAGGTCGGCCCCCGCGGCGGCGGCTTCCTGGTCCGGGCGTTGATCCCGGTGGAGGAGGCGACATGATCCGCGTCCTGGTGGCCGACGACGAGCAGTTGGTCCGTGCCGGGCTGCGGCTGATCCTGGAGGCGGCACCCGACCTCACCGTGGTCGGCGAGGCGGCCGACGGCGCGGCGGCCCTGGCCGAGACCCGCCGGTTGCGTCCCGACGTGGTGCTGCTGGACGTCCGGATGCCGGGCACCGACGGGCTGACCGCCGCCCCGCAGGTGGTCGCCACCGGGGCGAAGGTCGTCATGCTGACCACCTTCGACCGAGACGAGTACGTGCACCGGGCGCTGCGGGCGGGCGCGGTCGGCTTCCTGCTGAAGGACACGCCGCCCCGGGAACTCGCCGCCGCCGTGCGGACCGTGGCCGCCGGAAACGCCATGCTGGCCCCGACGGTCACCCGGCGGCTGATCGACTCCTTCGCCGAGCGCGGCCCGGCCCGGCGGGACGCCGCACGGCAGCGGCTGGGCCACCTCACGGACCGGGAGTTGGAGATCGTCCGGGAGGTGGGCCGGGGGTTGGGCAACGCCGACATCGCCCGCCGACTGACGATGAGCGAGGCGACGGTCAAGACGCACGTGAGCAGGGCCCTCGCGAAGCTCCAGCTCGCCAACCGGGTGCAGCTCGCGATCCTGGTCCACGACGCCGACCTCCTCTGACGGCCCCGCCACGGCGTCCGGTCGTCCCGGTGCCCGGTGGGACGGGTCAGTGGGGGGTGCGGCGGTGGGCGCGGTGGCGAAGCCAGCGGACGGACTCCAGCACCAGCGTGACCGCCACCGACATGCCCACCGCGGCCAGGATGCCTCTGACCGGGTCGCGTTCGAAGGCCAGCCCGCCGAAGTAGCCGAGCAGGCCGGAGTAGAGCGCCCAGCCCACCGCCGCGATCGAGTCGAACAGCAGGAACGAGCGGAGCGGGTAGCGGACCGCGCCCATGGTGAGGGTCACCGCCGTGCGACCGCCGGGGATGTACCGGGCGGTGGTGAGGATCAGCCCGCCGCGCCGGTGCACCGCCCGGCGGGCCCACTCCGAGCTGGCCCGCCGCCGGCTGTCCTCGGGAAACCGGGCGAGCCGGTGCGCGCCGCCGCCGCGCCCGATGGCGTACGAGATGTGGTCGCCGACGCAGGCGCCCAGCGCGGCGGCGACGATCACCGCCACCAGGTTGGGGCTGCCGTCGGTGGCGAGCACGGCGGCGGTGATCACGGCGGTCTCGCCGGGCACCGCCGGGAAGAACGCGTCGACCGCGGTGAGCCCGAACAGCAGCAGGTACACCCACGGGGAGCTGACCAGCTGCCGGAGCAGGTCGAGCGCGGACTCCATGCCCCCATGCTGGCCGGGCACGATGCGCCGGGTGGCCGAGTCGCCGGATCACCCCTGCTCGACGACGCGTTCAAGATCCGCGAGCGGCGGCACGCTCACCCGCCGCCGGCCGCGATCACCGCGTCAGGCGGTGGCGACCAGGGTCGGTGGGGCGAGCAGCGGGCCGTGCGGGACCTTGTCCCCGGCGGTGGGGCCGTGCGAGGTGAGCACCACCGGGGCGGCCAGTTCCCGAGCCACCGCCGACGGCCAGTCGACGGGCGGGTCGTCGTACACCGGGCGGGAGCGCAGCAGGCGGGCGGTGAGCGCGGCCTGCCGGTCCAGGTCGCCGGGCGGTCCCGGGGTGAGCCGGTCGGTGGCGTCGTAGCGGCGGCAGATCCGCAGCCCGGGGCCGGCGAGGTCGAGGTGGGTCAACGCCAGGCCGTCGACGCCCCCGGCCGCGGCGAGGGCGTACCGGTGGGCGACCGCGTCGAAGTGGCCGAACCGGAACCGGCCCTGCCACGGGTTCGTCGGGTTGTGCGGGTCGGTCAGCGGCAGGGTGGGGTCCTCGGTCACCAACGGCCCCGGCCCGTGCCGGGTGGTGGTCACGCGCAGCACCCCGAGCCGGGTCGCCGTGCCCGCCTGGCCCGCCTCGGCGAGCAGGCTGTCGGCGTTGGCGAACGTGGTGGTGCTCCACGTCGTGTACGGGTGGAAGCCGTGCCACTCGTCAAGCAGCACCCCCTGCGCGCCCTCGAAGACGCACGTCCCGGCGCGCAGCGCCCCGGCGAGCCAGCCCCGGTCCACGATCGCCACCCGGCCGGCGAACCCGGTGAACGCGGGCAGGCAGTCCTCGACGGGCGGCGCGTCCAGCGGCCCCAGTTCGGCGGTCAGCCGGTCCCGCAGGGCGGTCAGCCGGCGGCGCAGCAGCGCCGGGGTGCCGCAGTCGGCCACCCGGGGCGCCTCGTCGGGGTGGGCGAGACCGTACGCGACGGCCTCGCCCACCCCCAGCCCGCAGGAGCCGTGCCGGTCGGCTCCCCGGGCGATCTCCCGGGCCCGGTTGGCGGCCCGGTGGTACGGGGTGGCGAGCAGCGCCTCCCCGTCCACGGTCAGCCGGTCGAGCGCGTCGGGCACCCCGACCGAGGCGAGGTGGTCGGCCTCGGCGGCCAGCGCCAGCGGGTCCACCACCACGTGCCGGGACAGGTGCGTACGCACCCCGGGGTGGAAGGTGCCCGCGCCGAACTGGGCGAAGGTGTGGTGCCGCCCGTCGCGCAGCACCACGTTGTGCGCCGCCTGCGCGCCCCCGTTGAAGCGGACCACGGTGTGCACGGGCCGGGTGGCGCAGAGCCAGTCCACGACCGTGCCCTTGCCGGCGTCGCCGTAGCCGAGGTCGACCACCGTCACGTGTCTCACAGCCGGGTGACCCCGCCGTCGGTGTCCCGGAAGGCCGGCAGCGCCGACACCTCGGCGCGCCGCCCCCGGCCGAGCCGGGCCAGCGCCTTCGACACCGTCCCGGTGGCGCCCGAACCGGCCCGGTCGAGGTCGCGCAGGCCCTCGTCCAGGTCGATGGCCTGCTCGCCGAGCCCGATGGTGAGCGCGATGGTCTCGCAGACCGCGTCGAGGTCGTCCAGCACGACGGCGTTCTGCCCGAGCAGGTCGCGCCAGAAGTCGAGCACCTTGGCGTTGCCGGAGTAGTGGCTGCCGGCGGGTAGCAGGTAGTAGGTGTCCCACCGGCGGGTCACCTCGTTGACGACCTGCCGCAGCGGCACGTCCTCGGCCAGGTCGTCGCCGATCAGGCGGGCCACCTCCCGGGCCTTCACCCGGGGGTACGCCAGCTCGTCGCCGATGATGAACAGGTAGCCGCGGCGGCCGCGCTTCTCCCAGCAGTCGGTGACCGTGTGTCGGGCCATGAAGTACATGGCCAGCTCGTACGACTCCGTCATCTGCCCGCCGCCGCCACCCTCCAGCACGATCCGGCCGAGGTCGTCGTCCATCCGGTTGTCGGACTCGAACTGCCCGACCTGCAACGGCACCCGGTCGCAGGTGGCGTCGCCGATCGCGCCGAACATGATCTGCGGGTCGCGGGCGTAGCCCTGCCGCTGGAGCAGCCCGAGCAGTTGCGGCAGCTTGGCCTGGAGCGTACGGGGCACGTGACCCATCGAGCCGGTCACGTCGAACAGCACGGCGATGGCGGTCGACTGCGGGTGCTCGGCGGAGTCGCGGCTCTCCCGCGTCGCGTCGCGGGGGTCGAGCGCGGCGTGCACCGTGCGCGCCCCGCTGTCGCTGTAGGAGAACGCGCTCTTGCCGGTGGCCCGGCGGTAGCGGTCGGCGGCGTCGTACACGTCGGTGGACCAGATTCCACTGCCCATGGCAGCCTCCTCAGGGGTTCAGGGTGAAGGGTCGGAAGGTGCGCGGCCCGTAGAGCCGGTCCAGCACCTCGTCGAGTTCGCGGAGCAGACGCCAGGCGTCGCCGGGCCGGGCGTTCAGGGCGGGCCGCAGGCAGCCCTGGGCGAAGGCGAGCAGCTCGCGCGGCGCGCGCGGGCCCATCAGCCAGGTCATGCAGCGGGTGGCCATCGCGATGTCGGTGCCCGGCCCGCACGGGCGCTTCGCGACGACCTCGGCCGGATACCAGTCCTCGTGGCCGGGCACGAGCGCCGGGACGGCGCCGCCGCCGACGACGGAGAAGCACCAGTCCACCAGCACCACGCCGTGCCCGTCGGGCTCGATCAGCACGTGCGGCGGCAGCACCGCCCCGTGCACCACGCCCGCCCGGTGGGCCAGGCCGAGCGCGACCAGCAACCGCCGCCACATCCAGGCCGCGTCCCGGGCGTCCAGCCCGTCCGGGTACGCGCGCCGCACCTCGGTGAGGTCGTGCATGCCGGGCGCGGTGGCGAGCACGGTGACCCGCCGCTCGGCGCCGGTGTCGGGGTCCCGGTGCCGGAACTCCTCCACCAGCCGGGGCACGTAGGGCAGGTAGCGCGGGTCGCCGCGTTCGGCGAGGGCGCGCAGGGCGTGCGCCTCCCGCGCCATCAGGTCGTTGTCGGTAGGCCGCCGGGGCAGCTTGAGCAGCCTGTCCGCCCCGACGTCGTAGAGGTCGGCCAGGTCGCCGGAGTGCGCCGGCGCGCCGAGGCGGTAGCCGCCGAGGACGGTGACCCGCCGGGCCCGCCAGCGGGTGGTGACCCGGACGAACGCGTCGGTGGCCTCGGCGCGTACGGCCGAATCGGCGGGCACGCGGTCGGGGTGCAGGGCCGCGACCAGCTCGCGGTAGCGCCGGGCCGGCTCGTCGGCGCCGAACAGGTCGGCGTCGGTGCGGGCTGCCGCGACCAGGCGGATCGCCTCGGCGGTCCTCACCGCACCGTCTCCTCCCGCGCGGGGCGCAGCAGCGCCGGGTGCAGCAGCCGGGCGTCGCCGGCCCGGTAGAGCTTGGCGCGGGGGCCGCCCCGGGCCCCGCCGCGCTCGGTGCTGGCGCCGGTGCTCTCCACGAAGCCCGGCACCGAGAGCACCTTGCGGTGGAAGTTGCCGGCGTGCAGCGGGTGCCCCCAGACCGTCTCGTAGACGGCGCGCAGCTCGCTGATGGTGAACTCGGGGGCGAGGAAGCGGGTGGCGAGCGGGGTGTATTCCAGCTTGGACCGGGCCCGCTCCAGCCCGTCGGCGATGATCCGGTCGTGGTCGAAGGCGAGCTGCCGGCTGCTCAGGGCGGTCACCGGCAGCCAGGCCGCCTCGTCGGCGTCGGTGCCGGCGGCCGCGTCCGGCAGGTCGGGCGCGAACGCGAGGTGGGCGACCGAGACGACGCGCATCCGCGGGTCACGGTCGACGCCGCCGTAGCTGGCCAACTGCTCCAGGTGTACGCGACGCAGCCCCTCGCCGCCGAGCCCGGTCTCCTCGGCCAGCTCCCGCCGGGCGCCGGCGGTCAGGTCCTCGTCGGGGCGGACGAAGCCGCCGGGCAGTGCCCAGTGCCCCGCGAAGGGCGGCTCGCCGCGCCGGATGAGCAGCAGGTGGAGCACGCCGCCGCGGATGGTCAGCGCCACCACGTCGACGGTGACCGCGACCGCCGGATAGGCCCGGGGGTCGTACGCGGCCAGGAAGTCCTGCTCGTCCACGGCGTCCCTCTCATCTTGAGAACATCTCGATGTGAGAACAACCTAGCGCATACGGTCGCCCCTGCCAACCCCCGGCCGCGCTGCCGGGGGTTGGCAGGGGCGGTCAGCGCACGAGGCCCACCAGGTGCGGGCGACCGCGCAGGTCGTGCAGGGCGAACCCGCCGCCCGGCAACAGGCCGAAGCTCACCGTGCTCGGCAGCGGCACCGGCAGCTTGAACGCCACCTCGACGGTGTAGGCGTCCGGCAGCCGGTTCTCCAGCGCCGCCAGGCACCGCGCCTTGCTCCACATTCCGTGCGCGATGGGCCGGGGGAAGCCGAACAGCCGGGCCCCCAGTCGGCAGGTGTGGATCGGGTTGTGGTCGCCGGAGACCCGCGCGTAGTGCGTACCGACGCGGGGCTCGACCCGCCAGTGGGCCGAGCCGGCCGGCGCCGGGGGTCGCTCGCCCCGGTCGCGCCCTGCGTCACCGCCGGGCCTGCGCTCCCGGCCGAGATACGTCGAGACGCCGCGCCAGACCTCCTCCCCGCCGACCGAGCCGACCAGCACCACGTCGACCTGCCGCCCCCGGTCGTGCGGGCGCGGGTTCTCCGCGTACGTGGTGAAGTCGAGGGTCTCGTCGGCCGTGACCGGGCGGTGCACGGTGATCCGGTTGCCCACGTGCACCACGCCGGTCAGCGGGATCGGGAACCCCGGCGCGGTCATCAGGCGCAGGGCCAGCGGAAAGCCCATGACGTGCGGGAACGTGGCGGGCAGCCGGTCGGTCAGCCGGAACCCGCAGACCCGGTCGTAGTCGGCCAGGTGCGCCCGGTCGACGGCGATCCCGCCGATGGCCAGCTCGACCGCCGGGGCGTCGGCCGCCGCCGGTCGCCCGCCGAGGCCGGGCAGCGCGCCGAGCAGCGCCCGCCGGTAGAGCGCCCCGGCCGCCGGCATCCGGGCCAGCTCGACGCGCTCCCGGGCGACCGCCCCGGCGTGCCCGGCCAGGTCCTGCGTCGCCTCGACCGAGGAGGCGTGCCCGGCGAGGTCGTGCGTCTCCGCCAGGCTCAGGTCGCTCTCGGCCGGCCCCGGCCGGCGGACTGCGGCCAGCGTCTCCTCCGACAGCCGCTCCGTGGGGCCGTCGATCAGCTCGTGCACCGACAGGTCGTCGGCCGGGCCTTCCGCCGCTTCCCTCCGCCCGGCCATCACGCCCCCAGCAGGCTCTGGCCGCAGACCCGGACGACGTTGCCGCTGACCGCGCCGGAGGCCGGCCACGCCAGCCAGCCGATGGTCTCGGCGACGTCCACCGGCAGCCCGCCCTGGGACATGCTGTTCATCCGCCGGCCCGCCTCGCGCAGCATCAGCGGGATGCGCGCGGTCAGCCGGGTCTCGATGAACCCGGGGGCGACGGCGTTCACGCTGATCTGCCGTTCGCGCAGGACGGGGGCGAGCGAGTCGACCAGCCCGATCACGCCCGCCTTGCTGGTGGCGTAGTTGGTCTGGCCCCGGTTGCCGGCGATGCCGGCGATGGAGGAGACGGAGACGATCCGGCCGCCGGCCGGGATCAGCTCCCGCTCCAGCAGCACGTCGTTGATCCGCTCCTGGCTGGAGAGGTTGACGTCGAGCACGGAGTCCCAGCGGTCGGCGTCCATCCGGCCGAGGGTCTTGTCCCGGGTGATGCCGGCGTTGTGCACGACCACGTCGACCCGCCCGTGCCGGCCGGCGAGGTGCTCCGCGAGCCGGGCCGGGGCGTCGGGAGCGGTGAGGTCGAGCTGGACGGCCGTCCCGCCGATCTCGTTGGCGACCGCCGCCAGCGCGTCCCCGGCCGCCGGGATGTCCAGCGCGACGACGCGCGCGCCGTCGCGGGCCAGCACCCGGGCCAGCGCCGCGCCGATGCCCCGCGCCGCCCCGGTGACCAGGACGACCTGCCCGTCCAGCGGGCGGTCCCAGTCGGCCGGCGGCTCGGCCCTGCCGGCGCCGACCCGGATCACCTGCCCCGAGACGTACGCGGACCGGCCGGAGAGCAGGAACCGGAGGGTGACCTCCAGGCCGGTCGACGTGCCGGCGTCGGGCTCCTTCGTGACGTACACGAGCTGGGCGGTGACACCCCGGCCGAACTCCTTGCCGATGCTGCGGGTCAGCCCCTCCAGGGCCCGCTGGGCGGTGGCCTCCCGGGGCGAGCCGCCCTCGGCGGGCGGGGTGCCGAGCACGACCACCCGACCGCTGGGCAGCACCGAGCGGGCGTGCGGGTGGAAGAAGTCGTACAGCTGGCGCAGCTCGGTGGAGTCGGTGATGCCGGTCGCGTCGAGGACCAGGGCGGCGAAGCGCTCGGTGGGCTCCACGGCGGCGGGGTCGCGCAGCTCGACCCCGGCGGCGGTCAGGATCTTGCCGACCTGCTCGGCGAGCCGACCCCCGGTCGCGGCACCGAGCAGGACGGGCCCGGGGGCGAGGGGGTCGCCGGGGGTGTGCCGGCGCAGTCGCGGCGGGTCGGGCAGCCCGAGGCGCTTGACCAGCGCGCGACCGGCCCCCGATCGGACGAAGCTCGCGTACCTGTCGGTCATAGGCGTAGCCTACTGGCGAGTAGGTTGAGGGCAAGCCCTTCGAGGAGGCGGGATCGTGCAGAGCATCCGGCGGGTGGCGGTCATCGGCGGCAACCGCATCCCCTTCGCCCGGTCCAACTCGCGGTACGCGAGCGCGTCCAACGCGGACATGCTGGGCGCGGCGCTGGACGGGCTGGTCGCCCGGTTCGGCCTGGCCGGCCAACGGGTCGGCGAGGTGGTCGCCGGTGCGGTGCTCAAGCACGCCAAGGACTTCAACCTGACCCGCGAGGTGGTGCTCGGCTCGAAGCTCGACCCGCACACCCCCGCGTACGACATCCAGCAGGCCTGCGGCACCGGGCTGGAGGCCGCCATCCTGGTCGCCAACAAGATCGCCCTCGGGCAGATCGACGTCGGCATCGCCGGCGGCGTGGACACCACCTCCGACGCCCCGCTCGCGGTCAACGAGGACATGCGCCGCACGCTGCTCAGGCTCAACAGCGCCCGCACCCTCGGCGAGCGGCTGAGGATCGCCGCGAGGCTGCGCCCCACCCAGCCGTTCCGGCCGGAGATCCCCCGCAACGCCGAGCCGCGCACCGGGCTGTCGATGGGGGAGCACGCCGCCCGCACGGCGCTGCGCTGGCAGGTCGACCGGCAGGCGCAGGACGAGCTGGCGCTGCGCTCGCACCAGCGGCTCGCCGCCGCGTACGACCGGGGGTTCTTCGACGACCTGCTGACGCCCTACCTCGGGCTCACCCGTGACCAGAACCTGCGCGCGGACACCAGCCCGGAGAAGCTCGCGTCGCTGCGGCCGGTATTCGGCGCGAAGGGCCCGGACGCCGAGCGGGCGACGATGACGGCCGGCAACTCCTCGCCGCTGACCGACGGCGCCTCCACGGTGCTGCTGGCCAGCGAGGAGTGGGCCAGCGAGCACCACCTGCCCGTGCTGGCCTGGTTCTCCTGGTCGGAGACCGCCGCCGTCGACTTCGTGCACGGCGACGAGGGGCTGCTGATGGCCCCCGCGCACGCGGTGCCCCGGATGCTGGCCCGGGCCGGGCTGACGCTCCAGGACTTCGACTACTACGAGATCCACGAGGCGTTCGCCTCGCAGGTGCTGGCCACCCTGGCCGCCTGGGAGTCGCCCGAGTTCTGCAAGGACCGGCTCGGGCTGGACGCCCCCCTCGGCGCGATCGACCGGGAGAAGCTGAACGTCAACGGCTCCTCGCTGGCCGCCGGGCACCCGTTCGCGGCGACGGGCGGCCGGATCGTGGCGACCCTGGCGAAGCTGCTCGCCGAGAAGGGGAGCGGGCGGGGACTGATCTCGATCTGCGCGGCCGGCGGCCAGGGCGTGACGGCGATCCTGGAGCGCTGAGCGGCTGCCCCCGCCGGGGTGGACGCTGTGCGGCGCGCGCCGCCGGCCACCGTGACTGTGCAGATCCGCACCTGGACACGGTGCCGGTCGGGTGGCCTAACCTGAGTCGCTCCCCGTTCCACTGCCGACCGGAGGATCCCGCCGGTGTCTGCCAACCCGACGTCAGTGCCCGACCCCAGGGCCCACCCGGCGCCGCCCCTCCCGGCCCCGTCCGGCCCGGCGCCGTCCGGGGGCGTCGGGATCGGCCGGACGGCCCAGGTGGTCACCGGGCTGGTGTTGCTCGTGCCGGCGGCCGTCGCCCTGCTGTGGTCGTACGTGCTCCCGTCGGTCAGCACGCTGGCGGAGAGCTTCCGGCGGGGCAGCGGGCTGGGCGGGCCGACCGAGTCCGCCGGCGGCGACAACTACGCGCAGGTGATCGAGCGGGGGTTCCTCGGCGACCTGGGCCACGCGCTGCTCCTCGCCCTCGTGCCGCTGCTGCTCGCGCTGCTCGTCGCCCCGCTGCTCGCGCTCGCCGCACAGCATGCCGGCCGGGTGCCCCGCCTGGTGACCCGGGCGCTGCTGGCCCTGCCGCTGGCCGCCTACGCCCCGCTCGCCGTGGGGGTGGCGTGGACGATGGACCGGTTCGAGGCCGACCGGGACGCCTGGACGCAGGCGCCCACGCTGACCGCCGTACGCGCCGTGGCGCTGCTGACGGCCGGGCTGGTGGTCGCGGTCGGTGCCACCGTCTTCCTCGCCGCGCTGCGCCGTGGCCCCGGCGGCGGCCGCTCCGGCCCGGCGGTCCTGGCCGTCGGCGGCGTGCTCGGGCTGGCCGTCGTCGCGGTGACCGTGCAGTCCTGGTCCCTCCAGTGGCCCGTCCTCGGCGGGCGGGAAGACCAGGTCGCCCCCCTGGTGCGGATCGTCCGGGAGAGCGTGGCCCGGTTCCAGTTCGGCGTCGGCGCCGCGGGCAACGTGCTGCTGCTCGCCCTGCTGGCGGTGCTCGGCATTCTCGCCGTCGTCCTGCTCCTGGTCACCCGGACGAGGATCGCCTTCACCGGGTGGCGCGACCGCCCGGCCGGTACCCCGACGGGCGCTCCGGCGGGCGCTCCGACCGGCACACCTGCGGGCATGCCCCCGGGCGTCCCGGCCGGTGCGCGCAACCCGGTCGCGCTCGGCCTGCTGGCGGTGGGGCTGCTGGCGTTCCTCGGCGTGCTCGCCTACGTGCTGGCGCCGTGGCTGCGGGCGCTCACCGCCGGGGCGGCGCTCCTGCCCTCCGGCGTCTCCACCGGCCAGGTCCAGGTTAACACCTGGCTGCCGCCGCTGATCCCGGCGGTGGTCGGGGTGGGCGTCGCCGCCCTGGCCGGCTTCGGCATCGGCGGCCTGCGCCCACTGGGCCGGGCCAGTGAGCTGCTCCTGCTGCCGTTCGCGCCCTGGCTCTTCGTCGGCGACGGTCCGCTGGCCATCGCCCATTTCGTCCGGGCCCGGGAGGCCGACCAGCTCAGCACCTTCGTCGGGCTGATCCCGCCGGGCTGGCTCTGCATCCCCGCGCTCGTGGTGTTCACCCTGCTCTTCCGGGGCCAGCGGGAACGCTGGGAGGCCGGTGGCGGGTTCGGGTCGACCATGCTCCTGCCCGCCCTGCCGATGCTGGCCGGCGCCGGGCTGCTGAGCTGGCTGGTCGGCGCGCAGAGCTGGCTGTGGCCGCAACTGGTCGTCGCGGACGTCCGGCACGCGCCGGCGACGAACCTGGTCCTCCTGCGGCTCGCGGAGTCCTTCGGCGACCCGGAGGCCATGCGAGGGCTCGTCGCCCAGGTCCTGCCGCTGCCGATGCTGCTGCTCTTCCTGGCCGCGTTCGTGGCGTTGCAACTGCTCTACCTGGACCGGCTCGTGATCGGGGCGGGACCGTCGACGGGGGACCGAGCCCGCTGATCCTGAGGCGGTGACCGGGCGTTCTCGTCCGGGCCCCGCCCTGTCCCGGGTGGTGGAGAACGACGCCGCCACCACCGCCGCAGTCGCCCGCCAACAGAGCGAACCCGCCCTGACCTGCACGTACACACCTTCCGGTGGAAAAACAGCGCAATCCTCGCATTCATGTTCGAACATCCCGGCGATGAAGACGTCGATCGTCCTTCATCGGGAGGTTTGTCATGAAATCCAGACGTTGGTTACTCGCCGCACTCTCCGGCGCGGCCCTGGTCCCGCTCCCCGGCACCCCGTACCAGGTCGCCCCCACGGCGGTGGCCCAGGCCGCCGCCGAGGACGACTCGGGCGCCGGCCAGGCCGGCGGAGCGCCGGGCCAGCGCCCCGGCGGGGCGGAGGAGCGATCCGGCGAGCCGGGCCAGCAGTCCGGTGGGGCGGACCGGCAACCGCAGCCGTCGCCGGGCCTCTGCCGCCCGGGCCTGCCGCCGAACGCGCCGGAGACCACCCAGTTCTTCGACGGCAAGCGGCTGCTCGGGCCGGCCCAGCTTCCGTACGCCTCGCCGGTCGGGCCGCTGCTCGCCGGCTATCAGCGGCTCGGCGCGCAGACCGAGAGCCGGTGGTTGCAGAACTACCACCGGCAGCCCGGCGGAGTTGCGCTTCCCGCCCGAGGACGGCTACGTCCTCGGCCCGCACGGCGAGCCGATCAAGACGCGGCAGACCCTGCTGCCCGGGTACCGCCTCGACCGTTTCGGCTTCCCCGGCGGCGCCTTCCTCTCCCCGCTCGGCACTCCGTTCAGCGCTCGCTCGCTGGCGCCGCAGAGCCTGAACACGCCGCCGATCCCGCCGCCCCCGCCGGGGGCCCCACTGGCCAACTACCACACCTACTGCGTGCTCAAGCCGTTCGACGTCGACTCCGGCCCGATCGCGCCGTGGTTCGCCCAGCCCGGCCTGGGCACCCAGTTCCAGCTGAACCCGGCGTACGTGCCGCAGGCCGGTGGGAACCTGAACGTGCAGTGGCTGATCGACCACCACTACCTCGTCGAGGAGTACCTGGACGGCGTCGCCCCGCCGTGCACGGCGACCACCGTGCCCCGGCAGGGTGGTGTGGGCGGCGGGGTTCCCGTCTGCTGAAGCCCGTGGACAGGGAGGTCGGGAGTGGACCGGCACGAGGTGCGCAGCGCCCTGCTGGCGACCGGGATGTCACCGGACGCGTTCGAACTGGAAGGTGTGCACGAGCACGTGCCGGTCCCTCCCGACTTCTGGTTCCTGCGCCGCTCGTCGGGGGGACGGTGAGAGATCGGCGCCTACGAGCGCGGCAGGTACGACGTCCGGCTGGTGTTCGACACCGAGGCGGAGGCGTGCGCGGGATTGTGGCGGGCCCTGACGGGCCGTCCCGCCCCTTCGTCCTGAGGGCGGTCGACCGACCGGTCGCCGCGACGCGCGGCATGCCGGGGCGACGACGCTCCGCCCACCCCGCCCTGCCGAGAGCCGTGGCACGTCGCGGGTCTTCGGCGAAGGCACGCGAGAGGGGCGTGCAAGACTGAGGTACGTGACGACGATCCCCAACGTGCTCGCCAGCCGGTACGCCTCGCCCGAGCTGGTCGCCCTCTGGTCACCGGAGCAGAAGATCCGGATGGAACGGCAGCTCTGGCTCGCCGTGCTCCGGGCGCAGCGGGACCTCGGCGTGTCCGTCCCGGACGGCGTGGTCGAGGCGTACGAGCGGGTGCTCGACCAGGTCGACCTCGCCTCGATCGCCGAGCGGGAGCGGGTCACCCGACACGACGTGAAGGCCCGGATCGAGGAGTTCAGCGCGCTCGCCGGGCACGAGCACGTGCACAAGGGGATGACCTCCCGGGACCTCACCGAGAACGTCGAGCAGCTCCAGGTGCGGGCCTCGCTGGAGCTGGTCCGGGACCGGGTGGTCGCCACCCTGGCCCGGCTGTCCCGGTTGGCCGTCGAGCACTCGGACCTCGTCATGACCGGCCGCTCGCACAACGTCGCCGCGCAGGCCACCACGCTCGGGAAGCGCTTCGCGTCGGCCGCGGAGGAGCTGCTGATCGCGTACGAGCGGCTGGACGACCTGATCAACTGGTACCCGCTGCGCGGCATCAAGGGCCCGGTGGGCACCGCCGCCGACCAGTTGGACCTCTTCGACGGCGACGCCGACAAGGTCGCCGAGCTGGAGCGCCGGGTGGCCGAGCACCTCGGCTTCTCCCGGGTGCTCGACAGCGTCGGCCAGGTCTACCCGCGTTCGATCGACCTGGCGGTGCTCTCCGCGCTGGCGCAGATCGCCGCCGCGCCGTCCTCGCTGGCCACGACGATCCGGCTGATGGTGGGCCAGGAGTTGGCGACCGAGGGCTTCAAGCCGGGCCAGGTCGGCTCCAGCGCGATGCCGCACAAGATGAACACCCGGTCCAGCGAGCGGGTCAACGGCTTCGCGGTGATCATCCGGGGCTACCTGTCGATGGTCGGCGAGCTGGCCGGCGACCAGTGGAACGAGGGGGACGTCTCCTGCTCGGTGGTCCGCCGGGTCGCGCTGCCGGACGCGTTCTTCGCCGCCGACGGGCTGTTCCAGACGTTCCTCACCGTGCTGGACGAGTTCGGCGCGTACCCGGCGGTGGTCAACCGGGAGCTGGAGCGCTTCCTGCCGTTCCTGGCCACCACCAAGATCCTGGTGGCGGCGGTCCGGCGCGGCGTCGGGCGCGAGGTCGCCCACGAGGTGATCAAGGAGCACGCGGTCGCCGTCGCGCTCGCCATGCGCGAGAAGGGCGCCGCCGAGAACGACCTCTTCGACCGCCTCGCGGCGGACGGCCGCCTGGGCCTGACCCGGGGTGAGATCGACGCGCTCGTCGCCGACCGCACCGCCTTCGTCGGCGCCGCCCCGGCCCAGGTCGAGGCAGTCACCCGCCGAGTAGCCGCCGTGGTCGAAGCCCACCCCATGGCCGCCACCTACACCCCACCCCCCATCCTCTAACCCCCACCCCCCCCACTCCCACCCCCCACTGCCAGCGTTGATCATGAAGTTGTTGCCTCGACACGCCGACGGGCGGGCAACAACTTCATGATCAACGCGGCCAAGGGGGCGGGTGGGTCAGGAGTCGCGGGTGGGGGTTTCGGCCGCCGTGCGGAGGGTGGGGGCGCTCGCCGGCTCGGCGATGCCGCCCGGGGACTCGGCGAAGGCGGGGTCGTGGGCGGTCTCCGCGGCGACCAGCGGCTGGTCGGGAGGCATGACGTCGGGCACCTTGGGCACCACGATCACCGCCGTGCCGTACGCGCAGATCTCCATCCACATCTCGCCGCAGTCGCGGCTGTCGAAGCGCATGCCCACCACGGCGTTCGCGCCGAGGCGGCGGGCCTCCTCGCCGAGCCGGGCCACCGAGTCGGTACGCCACCGGGTCAGGTTGTCCGGCGCCATCGGGTCGTACGCGCCGCCGCGCAGGTTCTTGACCCCCTCGCGGTACGGGTTCCGCGTCCTGGCCATCGACGACACCACTTCGCCGAGGATCTGGCGGATCTCGTACCCGGGTAGTTGCTCCGTCGTCACGACCAGCACGTTTCCGATGCTGTCAGGGCGACCCCGCACCCGATCGCGAGCCTTGTTCACCTGATCGGATGCTGCAAAACGGCGCGGCGCGGACGGCCGGCGCGTGGCCGGCCATCCGCGCCGCCCGGGCGCTAACCGTCAGACACCGGCCACGGAGGTGATCCAGGCCCGGTTGTACGCGACACTGCCGTAGTTCTGGATGCTGTAGCCGTCGGCGGTCGAGGCGACGCCGACCTGGCGGCCGTTGTAGAACTGCGGGCCGCCCGAGTCGCCCCGCCACGCGTTGCCGTTGATCCGCGTGCTCCGGATCGCCTGGCCGCCGTATGCGTCGGTGGCGCTGTTGCTGGTCACCTGGACGCTCGCGGTCTTCAGCTGGCTGGCGGCGGAGCAGCCGCTGTAGCAGGTCATGCCCCAGCCGTAGATCGAGTTGGTGGAGCCGATCGGCGGGTTGCTGCTGGCCAGCGTGACGTACGAGGTGCTCACCGAGTTGGACAGGCGCATCAGGGCCAGGTCGTAGCGGCTGTAGGTGGCGCTCACCGTGCGGGTGACCCCGCCGGAGGAGCGGTAGACGCTGCCGACCCGGACAGACATGGTGCCGCCGAGGCAGTGCCGGGCGGTGAGCACCCACTCCGGCGCGATGATCGTGCCGGAGCAGGTGAACGATCCGTTGCTGAACACCGCGGCGGCCCACGGGGCGGACGAGACTGTCCCGCCGCCGATGATGGGCTGCGGGCCCGCCGGGGCGGCGAGGGCGCCGGAGCTGGCGCCGAGCAGGCCGGCCGCTGCGGTGGCCAGCACTGCGATCATGGATCGGATGCGCATGGGGGCTCCTTCGGGGATGGGCCCGGGGTCACCGGGTCGAGCTGTCGGCCGGCGGTCGGGGTGGCCGGCGACCGGGTACGTCCCATCGACGTATGACGATGTACGGTAGGGCTCCTGAGATGTCGTTCACAAGAGTTTCATCGAACTTCATCAATGACGATGGTGGTCCGTCGGTCGATGGCGGTGGGCGTCCCGGCGGCCGGAGTGGGGCGAAACGGGCTGGTCGGCAACGGAAACGCATCGGGATCGCAACGAACCCGTATCGGTCTCCCGCCCCCGCGCCGGGAATGCCGATCGCTGCCTGAACTGCGTCCGGCCGGTGCGTCCAGGGCCGGATCTGCCAGGTAGGCTGGCTGCGCTCGCCCGTTGTGGGTCGGCACCCAACTGCGTACACAGTCAGGAGTGCCCCAGTGCCTCGCGTCGTCGTCGACGTCATGCTCAAGCCCGAGATCCTCGATCCGCAGGGCCAGGCCGTCGCAAACGCGCTGCCCCGGCTCGGCGTCAGCGACGTCGCCTCGGTTCGGATCGGCAGGCGGATCGAGATCGAGTTCACCGGTGAACCGGACCTGGACCGGGCCCGGGAGATCGCCGACAAACTGCTCGCCAACCCGGTCATCGAGGACTTCACCGTCCGCCTGGTCGAGGCCGACGAGACCGCGGACGCCCGCTCGTGACCGCCCGGGTCGGCGTGGTCACGTTCCCCGGCTCGCTGGACGACGGGGACGCGGCCCGGGCCGTCCGCATCGCGGGCGCCGAACCGGTCCGCCTCTGGCACGGTGACCCGCGGCTGCATGGGGTGGACGCCGTCGTCCTGCCCGGCGGCTTCTCCTACGGCGACTACCTGCGCTGCGGGGCCATCGCCCGGTTCGCCCCGGTGATGGAGACGATCGTGGACGCGGCCCGGGCCGGCCTGCCGGTGCTCGGCATCTGCAACGGCTTCCAGATCCTCTGCGAGGCCCACCTGCTGCCCGGGGCCCTCACCCGCAACCAGCACCTGCACTTCCGCAACCGGGACCAGGTCCTGCGCATCGAGTCGGTCGGCACCGCGTGGACGAACGCGTTCCAGCCCGGCCAGGAGGTGCTGATCCCGGTCAAGAACGGCGAGGGCTGCTACGTCGCCGACACCGCGACGCTCGACCAGCTCGAAGCCGAGGGCCGGGTGGTCGCCCGCTACGTCGGCGGCAACCCCAACGGGTCGCAGCGCGACATCGCCGCGATCACGAACCACGCCGGCAACGTGGTCGGCATCATGCCGCATCCCGAGCACGCCGTGGAGGCCCTCACCGGCCCCTCCCTGGACGGCCTCGGCTTCTTCACCTCGGTGCTTAAGCACCTGGTGGGGGCGCCAGCGTGAGCGCGAGGAGTGAGCCGGGTCTGCGAGCCCCGCAGTCGCGAACAAAGTGCGGGGCGGTGACCGTGCGCGGCGGCATCATCGGTCGGCTCACCCGCCCTCAGGGCGGCCCTGAGCGCAACGAGGAGAGGTCATGACCAGCCATCCGGACGAGGTACGGGAGACCCCGGAGGCCTTCCCGGCCGCCCCGGCGCAGCCGGTGGAGCCGCGTCCGGCCGCGCCCACCGGGCCGGCGACGGCCGACTGGGCGGCCGGCCTGGACACCGTGTCGCACGCCGTGGACACCCCCGGTGAGCTGCAGCCGTACGCCGAGCTGGGGCTCCGCGACGACGAGTACGACCGGATCCGGCACATCCTCGGCCGCCGGCCCACCCAGGCCGAGCTGGCCATGTACTCGATCATGTGGAGCGAGCACTGCTCCTACAAGTCGAGCAAGGTGCACCTGCGCCAGTTCGGGGAGAAGGCCCCGCCGAGTGACCGGCTGCTCGCCGGCATCGGCGAGAACGCCGGCGTGGTGCAGGTCTCCGACGAGCTGGCGGTGACCTTCAAGGTCGAGTCGCACAACCACCCCAGCTTCGTCGAGCCCTACCAGGGCGCGGCCACCGGCGTCGGCGGCATCGTCCGGGACATCCTGGCCATGGGCGCCCGCCCGGTCGCGGTGATGGACCCGCTGCGCTTCGGCGCGGCCGACCACCCCGACACCGCCCGGGTGCTGCCCGGCGTCGTCGCCGGCGTGGGCGGCTACGGCAACTGCCTCGGCCTGCCGAACATCGGCGGCGAGGTCGTGTTCGACCCCTGCTACCAGGGCAACCCCCTGGTCAACGCGCTCTGCCTCGGCGTGCTGCCGGTAAACCGCCTGCAGAACAAGGCCGCCGCCGGCCCGGGCAACGTCGTGGTGCTGATGGGCGCCAAGACCGGCCGGGACGGCATCGGCGGCGTGTCGGTGCTGGCGAGCGCCACCTTCGACGAGGGCAGCGAGCAGCGCCGCCCGTCGGTGCAGGTGGGCGACCCGTTCATGGAGAAGCTGCTCATCGAGGCCTGCCTGGAGCTCTACGACGCCCAGCTCGTCGTCGGCATCCAGGACCTCGGCGGTGCCGGCCTGACCTGCGCGTTGACCGAGACCGCCGCGGCGGCCGGCACCGGCATGCGGGTGTGGCTGGAGCGGGTGCCGCTGCGCGAGCCCTCGATGGAGCCGCACGAGATCCTGGCCAGCGAGTCGCAGGAGCGGATGCTGCTGGTGGTCGAGCCGGAGAAGCTCGACGCCGTGCTCAAGACCGCCGAGAAGTGGGGCGTCTGGGCCACCGCGATCGGCGAGGTCACCCCGCCGGCACCGGACGGCCAGCCGGGCCGGGTGGTGATCACCTGGCGGGACCAGCTCGTGGTCGACGTGCCGCCGGGCTCGCTGGTCGACGACGGTCCGGTCTACGCCCGCCCGATGCGCGAGCCGGCCGACCTGATCCTGCTCCAGGCCGACCGCGCGGAGACGCTGCCCCGGCCGGCCGACCCGGAGGCGCTGCGCGAGACCGTGCTGCGCATGATCGCGTCGCCGAACCTGACCGACAAGACCTGGGTCACCGAGCAGTACGACCGGTACGTGCTGGGCAACACCGTGCTCGCCCAGCCCGAGGACTCCGGCGTGATCCGGATCGACGAGCGGACCGGGCTCGGCGTGGCGCTGTCGGTGGACGGCAACGGCCGGTACGCCCGCCTCGACCCGTACCACGGCACGAAGCTCGCGCTGGCCGAGGCGTACCGGAACGTCGCCGTCACCGGCGCGAAGCCGATCGCCGTCACCAACTGCCTGAACTTCGGCTCGCCGGAGGACCCGGGCGTGATGTGGCAGTTCGCCGAGGCCGTCCGTGGCCTGGCCGACGGCTGCGCCGAGCTGGGCATCCCGGTGACCGGCGGCAACGTCAGCTTCTACAACCAGACCGGCGCGGCGGCCATCCACCCGACCCCGGTTGTCGGCGTGCTCGGCGTGCTCGACGACGTCGCCAACCGGGTGCCGATGGGCTTCGTGCCGCGCCCCGGCGGCGACCACGACCAGCTCTTCCTGCTCGGCGAGACGCACGTGGAGCTCTCCGGCTCGGAGTGGGCGTGGGTCACCCACGAGCACCTCGGCGGCGTACCCCCGCAGGTCGACCTGGCCCACGAGCGGCGGTTGGCGGACCTGCTGGCGGAGGCTGCCCGGGTCGGGCACCTCAGCTCCGCGCACGACCTCTCCGACGGCGGCCTCGCGCAGGGCCTGGTCGAGTCCTGCCTGCGGCGCGGGGTCGGCGCCCGGATCGCGGTGCCGGAGCGGTTCGCCGGCGGCTCGATGCCGTTCGTCTACCTCTTCAGCGAGTCCGCGGGGCGGGTCCTGGCCTCGGTGCCGCGCGGCCACGAGAAGGCGTTCACCGCCCTGTGCGCCGAGCGCGGGGTGCCGTTCGAGCTGATCGGCGTCACCGACCCGGCCGGCGGCGCGCTGGAGGTGCACGGCCAGTTCCGGATCGGCCTGGACGAGCTGCGCGCCGCGCACACGGCGACGCTGCCGCGCCTCTTCGGCGGCTCGGAGGTCGTGCGGGTGCCGGCGCCGGCAGCCGGCGTGGCCGGTGCGGTCGAGGCCGTGCCGCTGCCCGACGCCGAGCGGGCCGAGGTGGCGCCGGTGGACCCGGCGGACGTCGCGTCCGAGCCGATCGCGTCGGCCGGGCCGGTCCCGTCGACCGGTGCCGTGGCGCCGGTGGAGGCCGCGGCCCCCGCACCCGAGGAGCCGGCCGCCGAGGTCGCCGACGACCCGACCGGGGCCGACGCCGACCCCGACTCCGGTGACACCGAGCAGTCCTCCGCGCCCGATAAGCGCTGAGGCGTTGGCCGCGGCCGTCTACGCCCAACCCGGATCCGGCGCCCGGTTCGACTGGGGGCTGACGGGAGCGGCTGAGTTCGGCCGGGTCTGCGCGGTGCTGGTGGTGGTGGACGTGCTCTCGTTCACCACCGCCGTGGAGGTCGCCGTCGGGCGCGGCATGCGGGTGCACCCGTTCCCATGGGGAGAACAGGCGGCCGACTACGCGCGACGGGTGGGCGCGGTCGCCGCGGTGGGCCGCCGGCAGACGACCCCGGAGCATCCGTGGTCGCTCTCGCCGGCGGCGCTGAGCACCGCGCCGGTCGTCGCCGACCTCGTGTTGCCGTCGCCCAACGGCTCGGCGATCAGCGCCGCGGCCAGCGCCACCGGCCTGCCGGTGGTCGCGGCCTGCCTGCGCAACGCGCGCGCCGTCGGGCGCTGGCTGCGCCGTCACGGGTACGGCTCGACGGACGCCCCGATCGGCGTGGTCGCCTCAGGCGAGCGCTGGCCGGACGGTTCGCTGCGCCCCGCCGTGGAGGACCAGCTCGGGGCGGCCAGCGTGCTGGACGCCCTCTCGGGGGTGACCGGCGGTCTCTCCGTGGAGGCGGCCATGGCGCTCGCCGCGCTCGCCAGCACCCCCGACGTCCCCGCCGCGGTACGCGGCAGCGTGTCGGGCCGCGAGTTGGTCGAGGGCGGCTTCGCCCAGGACGTGGAGATCGCCGTCCGGGTCGGCGTCTCCGACGTGGTCCCGGTGCTGCGCCAGGGCGTCTTCTCCGCCGCCTGACAGTTCGCCGACGCCCTGCCGCCCGCGGGCCGCGCCCGCCCTGGCACCTGACGGCCGCCCGCGCCCGGCCGCCCGCCGGGACTGCGCGACGCCCTGCCGCCCGGGCATCAGCTCACCCGCGTTTGCCGGGCTGTCGTCGCCTCAGCAGACCGACTGACGGTGCCGCGCGCCACCACGGCGAGGGCCGCCCGGGGATCCCGGACGGCCCTCGCCGTGGTGCGCTGTCGTCTTCGGCTGTGCCCGTGCGGTCAGTCGTCCAGCCAGTCCAGCCGGCGACCGCCCCGGTCCTGCTGCGGCGGGCCATCCGGGCGGCCGCGCCCGGCCTGCGGGTCGTCGTAGCCGCCGCCCTGCTGGCCGTAGCCGCGGTCGTCGTAGCCGCCGCCGCGCTGCTGCGGGGGCTCCTGGCCGTAGCCGCCCTGCTGGCCGTAGCCACCCTGGTCGTACGACGTGGGCTGGTCGTAGCCGCCCTGGCCGTAGCCGCCGCCGCGCTGCTGCGGTGGCTCCTGGCCGTAGCCGGGGTCGTCGTAGCCGCCGCCGCGCTGCTGGTCGTAGCCGCCGCGCTGGTCGAAGCCGCCGGTCGGCTCGCCGCCCCGCCCGTACGGCGCGGTCTCGGACCGGCCGTAGCCCTGGCCCTGCTCCGGCTGGTAGACGCCCGTCGCGTAGGGATCGGCCGGGGCCGGGTACTGCGTGGACTCGCCGGTGTAGCGGCCGGTCGGCTCGTCGTAGCGGTCGCCGTAGCCCCGGCCGCCTCCGGCTCCCGCCGAGTAGCCGGCGGCACCCGCGGCACCCGCGGCGCCCGCAGCGCCGGCCGGAGCGCCGTAGTCGTGCCCGCCGTAGCCACCGCCCGAGGCGGGGGCGTTGCCGTAGCCACCGCCGGAGGACGGCGCGTTGCCGTAGCCACCGCCGGAGGACGGCGCGTTGCCGTAGCCACCGCCGGAGGACGGCGCGTTGCCGTAGCCACCGCCACCGTAGCCGCCCGAGCCGGCGGGCTCGTCGCCATAGCCGTTGCCGGCCCAGCCCTGCCCCGCGCCTGCCGCGCCGTAGGGCTGCGGGGGCGCGCCGTACGGGTCCGGCGGCACGTCGTCGACCACGGGACGGTGCATCATCGTCGGGGCGTCGCTGAGCGAGGTGCCGCCGACCATCGTCGGGTCCGGCCCGGCGCCGGCCCGGTTGACCACCCGGGTCTGGTCGTCCACGCCAGCGCCCCGGTACGCCCCGCGCGCCGCCGGGACCGCGCCCGCCGCGGCGGCGCCCGCCGGGGCGTCGTCGCCCTCGTCGCCGTTGTCCTTGCGCCGCATCCAGAGCAGCACGATGGTGCCGACGCCCGCGGCGACGAGCAGGCCCCCGAGCAGGATGATCAGCCAGGAGCCCATGCCGCCGGAGTCCTCGTTGCTGGCGTTGGCCGCCGCGCCCGGGCTCGCCTCGGTGCTTCCCCCGTCGGTCTCGTCGAGAGCCTCGTCCGTGGGAAGCGGCTCGTCGGTGGCCGAGGGGGTGGCGCTCGGGGTCGTCTCGACCTTGATCGCCAGGGCGATGCGCTGGCCGGTGATGCTCTGGCCGGCGCTCGCGTCGAAGCTCTTGGTGCCGTAGACCTCGCCGACGTTGGCGCCGACGGCGAGCCGGCCCGGCACGATCGGCTTTTCGGTGGTGCCGGTGAAGCGGAAGTTGCCGCTGTCGTCGCTGACCGTGTCCCGCGTGTTGCCGGCGCCGTCCTTGAGCATCACCACGGCGTTCGGCACGGCCTTGCCGTTCGCCTGGACGACCACCTTGCCGGAGACCGACCGGACGGTCTGCGTCTGCGACGGACTCGGCTCCGCCTCGCGGCCCCTGACGGTCAGGTTGAACGAGGCGCCGCCGGAGCCCGAGACGTTGACGGTGACCTGCTGCCGGTCGACGCCCGGAGCGTTGTTGGCCGCCCGCAGCCGAACCTCCGGCGACGCTGTCTCTCCGAAGTTCAGCTCGACCTGCCCACAACCCCGGACGCACTCGACCCCCTGCGGCAGACCCGCGAGGCTGAGGTTGACCGACCTTTCGGTGGGGCTCGTCGGAGTGATCGAGACGGTGACCGACGTCTCGTTACCCGCCTGCACCGTGGCAGAGTTCGGGGACACCTTGACGTCGGCGGCCAGGGCTGGTGTGGCGGGGACAGCGAGCAGAGCGCCGACAACCAGCGCCACGACCACACCGGCCCGCTGCTTCCAGGCACGTCGGTGTGTTGACACGTCCACCGCCTTCCGGACTGACTTCCCTCGACCGGCGGGGCGCCGGGCCGGGGATCATCACGGTACGAATACGCCGTTGGCAACTATGCCTTGTCTGACCGGAACGGCGCGACCCAGGGCCAGCGTGTGACGCGCTGCGTTCGAGTCGTATCGTCCCGTCGTGTCCTCTCCGCACATAAAGTCCGCCGCGGTCGCGGCGGCGTTGTCGGCGCTCGACGAGGGGCGTACGCCCGAACGGCCGGTCCTCCGAGATGCGGTCCGTGCCCTCTTGACCGCCCTCGCGGAGCGCGCCCCCGGCCGATCGGTGGAGGTGCGTGTCCCACCTTACGGCGCAGTTCAGTGCATTCCCGGGCCTCGACACACCCGCGGCACCCCGCCGAACGTCGTGGAGATGGATCCGGCGACCTGGCTGGCGGTGGCGACCGGGCGGCTCGACTGGGCCGAGGCGATCACCCAGGGTCGCGTGCGGGTGAGCGGAATCCGGGCCGACCTCTCCGAGCACCTGCCCCTCTAGCTGCGGCGACGCGCAGGGGCTGGTGACGTTCGGGAGCCAGATCGTGACTTTCTGTGTCGACGCGGATTCGCGTACACTGTCAGGCGACGACAGTGGTCCCGGCCGAGGAGTGCGAGTCCCGCCCCCCGCGTGGTTCGCCAGGCCGGTCCAGACCAGCATGAGGGAGCGCAGGTGCCCCGAGGCGACGGCCGGCTGAGCCACGACCTTGATCCCCAACGACCAGGCCCCCAGGACGCGTGTGGCGTCTTCGGTGTCTGGGCGCCCGGGGAGGAGGTCGCAAACCTCACCTACTTCGGGCTATACGCCCTCCAACACCGTGGCCAGGAGGCCGCCGGCATCGCGGTGAGCGACGGCTCCGGCGTCGTGGTCTACAAGGACCTCGGCCTGGTCGCCCAGGTCTTCGACGAGCCGACCCTGGCCAGCCTGCGCGGGCACGTGGCGATCGGCCACGCCCGCTACTCCACCACCGGCGGTTCGACCTGGGAGAACGCCCAGCCGACCATCCGGTCCACCAGCTCCGGCACCACGATCGCGCTGGCACACAACGGCAACCTGGTCAACACGGCCGACCTCCAGCGTGAGGTCACCGAGCGGGGCCTGGTCGCCGACGGCTCGACCAACGACACCTCCCTGGTGACGATGCTGTTGGCCAGCCACCCCGACCTGTCGGTGGAGGCGGCCGCGCTGGAGGTGCTGCCGCAGCTGCGCGGCGCGTTCAGCTTCGTCTTCATGGACGAGTCGACCCTCTACGCGGCCCGCGACCCGCACGGCGTACGCCCGCTGGTGCTGGGCCGGCTGGAGCGCGGCTGGGTGGTGGCGAGCGAGACCGCCGCCCTGGACATCGTCGGCGCGAGCGTGGTCCGCGAGGTCGAGCCCGGCGAGCTGATCGCGATCGACGAGGACGGCCTGCGTTCCAGCCGGTTCGCCGCCCCGGAGCCGAAGGGCTGCCTCTTCGAGTACGTCTACATCGCGCGTCCGGACGCCACGATCGCCGGCCGCAACGTGCACGCGGCCCGGGTGCAGATCGGTCGCCAGTTGGCCAAGGAGCACCCGGTCGAGGCCGACCTGGTCATCCCGGTGCCGGAGTCCGGCACTCCGGCCGCGATCGGCTACGCCGAGGAGTCCGGGATCACCTACGGCGCCGGCCTGATGAAGAACCCGTACGTCGGGCGCACCTTCATCCAGCCGTCGCAGACCCTGCGCCAGCTCGGCATCCGGCTCAAGCTCAACCCGCTGCGGGCGAACGTCCGGGGCAAGCGGCTGGTCGTGGTCGACGACTCGATCGTGCGCGGCAACACCCAGCGGGCGATCGTGCGGATGCTGCGCGAGGCCGGCGCGCTGGAGGTGCACGTGCGCATCTCCTCGCCGCCGGTCAAGTGGCCGTGTTTCTACGGCATCGACTTCGCCACCCGGGCCGAGTTGCTGGCCAACGGGCTGGACACCGAGGGTGTCCGCCGCTCGATCGGCGCCGACACGCTCGGCTACGTGTCCCTCTCCGGCCTGATCGCCGCCACCGAGCAGCCGAAGACCCGGCTGTGCCGCGCGTGCTTCGACGGGGAGTACCCGATCGAACTGCCCGCCGGCAACCTGATCGGCAAGCACGTGCTCGAGGGGGTGGGCCGGCGGGTCACCGCGGCGCCCGACGCTCCCGAGCACACCACCCCTCCGCTCGTCGCCACTCCGGGCGGCGCGACAACACACCGCCCGTAGCACCACCCGGCGCGGCCGGTCATCGCCGGCGCGGCGCCAGAACCACAAAGGGGAGAACCGTGACGCACGTGTCCGAGCGCAGCGGCGCAGGAAGCAGCCCGACCGGCGCCGGCGGCGACCGTCAGCCCTGGACGGCCGGCACCGGCCGGCCGGCGCGCAAACGGTCGGTCTCGTACGCGGACGCCGGGGTCTCGATCGAGGCGGGCGACCGGGCGGTCGAGCTGCTGAAGTCGAAGGTGAAGCAGACCCGGCGCCCGGAGGTGATGGGCGACCTGGGTGGCTTCGCCGGGCTGTTCCGGCTGGACACGAAGAAGTACAAGAACCCCATCCTGGCCTCGTCCACCGACGGCGTCGGCACCAAGCTGGTGATCGCGCAGCAGATGGACATCCACGACACGGTCGGCATCGACCTCGTCGCGATGGTCGTCGACGACCTGGTCGCCTGCGGCGCCGAGCCGCTCTTCCTGCTCGACTACATCGCCACCGGCGAGGTCGTGCCGGACAAGGTCGCCGAGATCGGCGCCGGCATCGCCGACGGCTGCCGGTACGCGGGCTGCGCCCTGCTGGGCGGCGAGACCGCCGAGCACCCCGGCGTGCTCCGCCCGGACGAGTACGACATCTCCGCCACCGGCGTCGGCGTGGTGGAGGAGGCCGACATCCTCAGCCCGGAGCGGGTCGAGGTGGGCGACGTGGTGATCGCGATGCGCTCCTCCGGCCTGCACTCCAACGGCTACTCCCTCGTCCGGCACGTGCTGCTGGGCGCCGGCCGGATGCGGCTCGACGTGGTGATCGACGACTTCGGCCGGCAGCGCACCCTCGGCGAGGAGCTGCTCACCCCGACGAAGATCTACGCGCAGGACTGCCTCAAGCTGATCGCCGAGGCCGAGGTGCGGTCCATCGCCCACGTCACGGGCGGCGGCATCCCCGGCAACCTGGTGCGGGTGCTTCCCGAGCACGTCGACGCGGTGGTCAACCGGTCCACCTGGAAGCCGCAGCCGATCTTCGACCTGATCCAGACCAAGGGGCGGATCGAGGACCCGGAGATGGAGGCGACGTTCAACATGGGCGTCGGCATGTTCGCGATCGTCTCCGCCGAGGACGCGGACCGCGCGCTGGCCACGCTGACCGGCCGCGGCGTCGACGCGTGGCAGGCCGGCGAGATCATCGAGGGCTCCGGCAACGTGCAGATGATCGGGCAGCACACCCGGGGATGATGATCACGCTCCGGTGACCGTACGAGCATCTGATCAGGGCTTCACCCGAGTGGCCGTCGCCGCCTAGCCTGAGGGGCACCCTCAACGCTGTCGGGGCAACCCCCTCATCGGGGCCCCGACAGCCCTTCAGGCGCGGAGGAGGGCAATGGCTGCTCGGGGACAGTCGTTCAGCGGGATGCGCGGCCTGGCCGCCGTCCCCTCGTACGTGGTGATGCAGCCGACCACCCTGTGCAACCTGGACTGCGCCTACTGCTACCTGCCGTTCCGGGCGGTCGACCGGCGGATGCCGGTGCCGGTGGCCGAGGCGGTGGCCGCGTCGGTCAACCCGTGGGCGGCGGCGGGCCGCTTCTCGGTGGTGTGGCACGGCGGGGAGCCGCTCGCCGCCGGCCGGGAGCATCTCGCCGCGCTGATCGCGCCCTTCGGGCCCGAGGTCGAGCACCACGTGCAGACCAACGCCACGCTGATCGACGACGCGTGGTGCGCGTTCTTCACCGAGCACCGGGTGCGGGTGAGCGTGAGCGTGGACGGCCCGCGGGAGCGCAACGGCGACCGGGTCACCCGGGCCGGCGGGCCGGCGTACGACCGGATCGTGCGCGGGGTGGCGGCGCTGCGCCGGCACGGGCTGCCGTTCTCGGCGCTGGCGGTGGTGGGCCGCCCGGAGCCGGGCCTCGCCACCGAGCTGTACGACTACTTCCTCGGCCTGGGGTGTGACGTGCTCGGCGTCAACATCGAGGAGACCGAGGGGGTCAACCTCCGCGACAACTCCCACGACGCCCGGGCGGTGACCGCGTTCTGGGCGGAACTGGTGGCGGCCTGGCGGCGGGAGCCCCGGATCCACCTGCGCGAGGTCGAGTGGTCGTTGCGGTACGCCGCCGCCGTGCTGGACGGCACCGCCGACGACGTGCTGCCCCGGCGGCTGGACCCGATCCCGACCGTCGGCCACGACGGCTCGGTGACGGTGCTCTCGCCCGAGCTGGCCGGCTTCACCGACGTCCGGTACGGCGACTTCAGCAGCGGGAACGTGCTGGCCACGCCGCTGGCCGACATCCTCGCCCACGCGGGCCGGACGCCCTGGGTCGGTGAGTTCCTCGCCGGTGTCGAGGCGTGCCGTGCATCCTGCCCCTACTTCGGTTTCTGCGGCGGCGGCCACGCCGCCAACCGCTACTTCGAGCTGGGGCGTTTCGACGGTACGGAGACCGCGCACTGCCGCAACAGCAAGATCCACCTACTGGAGGGAGTGTTGGAGCATGCCCGAGACCACCAGTCACCGGCAGCCTGAGCGTGGGGTGGACGCCGCCCCGGGCCAGGTCGCCGATCGGGTGCGGGAAGCCGCGCCGGGACTCACCGCTCTGCTCCACGAGGCCGAGGCCGCGCGGCGACTGCGGGCGGAGGTGGCGGGCGGCGACGGCGCGAGCGCCGTCTGCGCCTGGAACCACTTCGAGAACATCCCGACGTTCTACAACTGGAACAACCGGCCCCGCTGAGGCGGCCACACCGGGATCAGGGACCTGCCGAGCAGCCGGAGTCGCCTCCGGGACGGCATGGTCCCTGATCGTCGGTGTTGGCGCCGCTTCGGATGGGCACATGCGTGAGCACGCGGGGGATTACCGCGTGCTCAGCTGCGACCGGAGGTCAGCGGGTCGGACGTACCCAGGGATCCGGGTCTTCGTCCGCGTGATCCTCATCATCGTCGTCGACATACTCTTTGTAGTCGTCGTCGAAGTTGTGCTCAGACTTACCAGCACCCGCCAACTCGCGCTGCAAGGCGGTGAGGTCGGTGTTCGGGGAGTGGTACTTCAACTCCCGCGCCACCTTCGTCTGCTTGGCCTTAGCACGGCCGCGCCCCATGGCTCGACCCCCTCGCACAGAATGCGGGGCAGCCCGAAGGCGGGCCCCGATGACGTCAGGCATCTCTCGTAGCTCTTACGGTACATGGGGATGCCATCGTTCGGCACCTCGGGTTACCGTCGACCGGTACCGCGCGTCGCGGTCGTCCAGTCGTCACCGATTGTACCGGGTAAGGAGCGGTGCCGGGAGCGCCCGTGACACCGGACAAAGCCCGACGAAACCAGCTTAACGGGCGCTTCGGTGCGGCGGCGCCGGAGGCGGAACCGGGCCGGCCCCGCCTCCGTGACGCTCATCGCAGGTGGATCGTGCGCAGCCGGCCGACGTCGGCCATCCGCCGCTCCGCGAGCCGGTCCGCCGCCACCGCCGGGGGCACGCCCTCGGCGTCGGCCAGCTGGAGGATCTCCCGGGTGGTGTCGTAGATCCGGGTCGCGCGCAGCTTGGCCCGCTCGAAGTTGAAGCCCTCGATCTCGTCGGCCACCTGGATCACGCCGCCGGCGTTCACCACGTAGTCCGGGGCGTAGAGGATGCCGCGGTCGGCCAGCAGCTTCTCGATGCCCGGGTGGGCGAGCTGGTTGTTCGCCGCGCCGGTGACCACCTTGGCGCGCAGCGCCGGCACCGTGTCGTCGTTGAGCGCGCCGCCGAGCGCGCACGGGGCGTACACGTCGATGTCGGCGGCGACCAGCGCGGCGGCGTCGTCGACGAGCGCGACCTGCGGGTGGGTGGTGCGCGCCCACTCCAGGGCCTTCGGGTTGACATCGGTCGCCACCACCTCGGCGCCGTCGTCGAGCAGGTGGCCGACCAGGTACTTGCCGACCTTGCCCAGGCCGGCCACGCCGACCCGCCTGCCGGCCAGGGTCGGGGCGCCCCAGACGTGCTCGGCGGCGGCCCGCATGCCCTGGAACACGCCCCAGGCGGTGAGGATCGAGGAGTCGCCGGCGCCGCCGTGCTCGACGCTGCGGCCGGTGACGTACGACGTCTCCCGGGCGATCACGTCCATGTCGGCCACGTAGGTGCCGACGTCGCAGGCGGTGTAGTAGCGCCCGGCGAGGGACTCCACGAAGCGGCCGTACGCGCGCAGCAGCGCCTCGCTCTTGACCCGCTCGGGGTCACCCCAGATGACCGCCTTGCCGCCGCCGAGGTCCAACCCGGCCAGGGCGTTCTTGTACGCCATGCCCCGGGACAGGTCGAGCACGTCGGCGAGGGCGGCCTCCTCGCTCGCGTACGGGTAGAACCGGGTGCCGCCGAGCGCGGGGCCGAGCGCGGTGGAGTAGATCCCGATGATCGCCTTCAGGCCGGACTGCTTGTCCTGGCAGAACACGACCTGTTCGTGACCGGTGGATCCCGGGTCGTCGTTGCTGGCGAATACGCCCATGAGTAGCTCCTGGTGTGGGGTGCGCCCTTGTGGGACGAGGACCTGTGGACGCCGGCGGGATGCTGCCGGTGCCGCTGAGCCTAGTATCGGCCGACGCCGTCCGACCGCCCACGGCGCGCGTGATCGCAGCGTCGACGACGGTCGGGTTCCGATTCGTGGGAGGATCGCGCCGTGCCGTCGCTCTTCGCTTCTTACCTGCGCGTGTACGAGCCCCTGACCGCTTTCGACCGGGACCGCCAGACGTACTGGCGCCGCTACGTCGAGCAGGGTCGGGCGGTGGCCCCCGTGGAGGGGCCCGGCCGGCAACGGACGTCCGTGATCGAGGCGCTCGGCGCGGGCTGGACGCGGCTGCCCGACCTGCCGGACGAGGCGTACGTGCTGGAGGCCGACGACACGCTGCTGGTCTGCCCGTGGAACCTGCGCATCCGGGTGGCCGAGGCGGCGCTGAGCGCGCGCGACGGCGTGCCGCCGGTGCTGGCCGACGCGTTCGTGCCGCCGGTGCTCGCCGGGCAGGCCAAGGCGGTGGTGGAGGACTGGCGCAGCGGGGCCCGCGTGCTGGAGCACGGCGTGCCCCGGCTGCACGAGCAGATCGCGACGTGGGGTGTGCCGCTGCGCTGGTTCGTGCTCTTCGACCCCGAGGAGCGGCACCACGTGACCCGCCCGGGCCGGCGGGCGCTGCGCTTCCGGACGGAGATCTCGAAGGCGCGGCGCCGGTCGTCGCGGGCACTGTCGGTGCTGCGCAAGTCGGTCGGCGAGGCGCCGATCACGGAGGCGGTCGAGGAGGCCGCCCGCTGGCTGGAGGAGTTCCACCCCCGCTCGATGGTGGAGCTGGACTACGGTGGCCTGGTCGACCTGCTCTCCGACGAGACGCTGGCCGCCGACGACTCGCCCGAGCTGGTGGCGAGTGGGCTCGCCGGGCTGTCCCGGGGCGAGGCCGAGGAGGCCTCGGCCGCGTACGACAAGCTGGTCGCGAGGTGGCGCGCGGTGCAACTGCTGGAACGGTGCAACTGACGACAATTCGCCCAGGCGGGGCCGCGAAGGCGAGGCGTCCTCGTAGTTGGCGCATCACGAACCGTGATCATGAGTCCGAATAAGGTACTTTCTGCCGTGTAAAAGTCGCATAAATCGGGCATGGTTCATCCGTCCGTCTAGGGACGTTCGGCCGTTCGGCCCATGTCGGACATCGGGGACTAGCCGGACCATGGGAGACGCGTCGGCCGGCGGGACCCCGGCCGATGTCTATACATGTGGAGGAGTGACCGATGGCATCGCGAACGCACGAACCAGAGCCGCTACTCACGCCGGCCGAGGTGGCGTCGATGTTCCGTGTCGACCCGAAGACGGTGACCCGGTGGGCCAAGGCTGGCAAGCTCAGCGCCATCCGCACCCTGGGGGGCCACCGTCGGTACCGCGAGTCGGAGGTCAGGGCCCTGCTGCAGGGGCAGATCCCCCAGCAGCGCCAGGGGGACTGACGGCCGGAAGTCAGACAGGTGTGCACGAAGGGCGGCGGACACGGTCCGTCGCCCTTCGTCGTGTCGGGGTCCGGCCGGTCGGCGCCCGCGCGGCCGGACCGGTTGCGCAGGCCGGCCGCACAGGCGCCCCGGCCGCCGCGCGGCGACGGCGGGGCGGCGCGCGGGTCAGTCGCCGCCCGACGGCCGCCCGGCGAGCGAGACCCGGATGCCGACCGTGCCGCCCTCGCCCCGGCGCAACCGACTGCCGAGCAGGCTGAGCCGCCCGATCATCCGGTACTTCCGCTTGATCAGGTCGCGGACCCGTCGGGTGTCGGCCGGGCCGCAGAGCGTCGCGTGGGCGGGCACCGCCTCGCCGTGCGGACGGCCCCGGACGTCGCACGGTGCGACCGTGACGTCCCCGCTGCGCCGGATCCGCTTCACCTTGCCGGAATCCGCCGCCGACCACACCGCCAGCGCGTCGCCGTCGCGGACCGCCCAGACCGGCGTCGGCACCGCCCGCCCGTCCTTGCGGAACGTCGTCAGCAGGATGTATTTCTCCGCGGCGAGGCGGTCCAGTGTGGCCATCCCGCCAGGATACGGCCGCCACGGCTGACTGACCGGCCGGATAGCGTGAAGCCGTGACGGTGGAACCACGGATCGGTGACGTCTTCGGCGAGATGCTGCGCGACGCGTTCGCCGTCGCCACCGGCATCGGCCCCCGGCCGCTGGCCGGCGGGCGGCTGCCACGGCCGGTCATCGAGATCATCGAGCGGGACGACGGGCTGATCAACGGCGCGCCCGCCGCGCACTACCTGGACGGCCCGGCCGACTGGCAGCCGTACGACCACCGGGCGGTGGACCGGGTCGAGGGCGCCACCCTGGACGTCGGGGTCGGGGCGGGCCGGATCGCGCTGCTGCTCCAGGAACGGGGCGTGCCGGTCACCGGGCTGGACACCTCGGCCGGCGCGCTGGCCGTCTGCCGCCGCCGGGGCGTACGCGAGCTGGTGCACGGGACGGTCGACTCGCACGTCGCCGACGGCCGGCGCTACGACACGTTCCTGCTGCTCGGCAACAACGTCGGGCTGCTGGAGGGGCAGGAGCGGGCCCCGGCCCTGCTGGCGGCGCTAGCCGCGCTGGCCCGGCCGGGCGCGCGGGTCATCGCGCAGGGCACCGACCCGTACGGCACCCGGGACCCGCTGCACACGGGCTACCACGAGCGCAACCGGCGCCGGGGCCGGCTCGGCGGGCAGCTCCGGCTCCGCCTGCGCTACCGGGAGCTGGGCACCGAGTGGTTCGACTACCTGGTCTGCTCGCCCGACGAACTCGCCGAGCTGGTCCGGGGCACCGCCTGGCGACTGACCGACGTGGACGACCACGACGCCCCGTACTACCTGGCCACCCTGCGCCTGGCCGGCTGACGCCCGGGGCCCGCCGCGCGGCGGCACCCCGGACGACCGGCGTACGCCTCAGACCTGGACGGTCGGGGGGAGCTGCTCGGGCGGGAGGCCGCCGTCGCCGTCGACCACCTCGTCCGGGGTGCCGTCCTCGTCGAGGTCGACCATCGTGACGTCCACCTTGCCGTCGTGGTCGGTGTCGAACTGGAACAGGTCGGGCCTGCCGTCCCCGTCGGTGTCGGCAACCCAGACGTCGGTGCGGCCGTCGTTGTTGGTGTCCGCGCGCAGCAGGTCGACCCGCTCGTCCCCGCGGGTCTCCACCGTCTCCGCCGTGCCCGCACTGTCCACGGTCTCCGGTGCCTGGCTCATTTCAATTCGTCCTTCCCTCGGTTGACGGCCGTCGTACCCGATCCGCGCCGCCCCCACGCATGTCGGAGCGAGCGCCGCTGCATAGGGTCGGCCCATGAGCGAGTGGAGCGGGTGGCGGAGCGCGGGTCAACCCCGGGTCGCCGCCGGAGGCAGGGAGGCGTCATGAGCGACCGCTTTGTCGTCGTCGGGGCCGGCACGATGGGGCTCGGCATCGCGTACGTGGCGGCCGGGGCCGGGCACACCGTCGAGCTGGTCGAGGTGGACCGGGCCCGGGGCGCCGCGGCCGTGGAGCGGCTCGGTGAGCTGTGGGACAGGGCGGTGGGGCGCGGCAGGCTGACCGCCGACCAGGCCGCGACGAACCGGGGGCGGGTGACACTGCGGGCCGCGCTCGCCGACGTCGCGCAGGAGCCGGCCGTGGTGGTGGAGGCCGTACCGGAGCGGCCGGACCTCAAGCGGGCGGTGCTGCGCGAGGCCGAGGCGCTGCGCCCGGCGCTGCTGGGCAGCAACACGTCCAGCATCTCCATCGCCGAACTGGCCGACGGGCTGGCGCGACCCGAGCGCTTCCTCGGGCTGCACTTCTTCAACCCGGTCTGGGCGATGACGCTGCTGGAGGTCGTGGTCGGCCCGGCCACCGCCGACGAGACCACCGCCGCGGCCGTCGCGCTCGCCGACCGGCTGGGCAAGGACCCCGTCGTCGTACGCGATATGCCCGGCTTCGCCACCTCCCGGCTCGGGGTCACCCTCGGCCTGGAGGCGATCCGGATGGTCGCCGACGGGGTGGCCAGCCCGGCCGACATCGACAAGGCGATGGTGCTCGGCTATCGGCACCCGATCGGCCCGCTGGAGCTGACCGACCTGGTCGGGCTGGACGTGCGGCTGGACATCGCGCGCACCCTCCAGGCCGCGTACGGGGACCGGTTCGCGCCGCCGCCGCTGCTGGCGGAGATGGTGGCCGCCGGCAGGCTGGGCAAGAAGTCCGGTCAGGGCTTCTACCGCTGGGAAGGCGGGGTGAAGTCGTGAGCGGGCTGCGGGTCGAGGAGCGGCCGGACCGGCTGGTGGTCACGCTCGACCGGCCGGAGAAGCGCAACGCCATCGACGCCGGCCTGATCGCCGAGCTGCACCAGGTCTGCGCGGAGCTGGAGGCGCGCCCCCGCCTGCTGCTGCTCACGGGCGGGGCCGAGGGCATCTTCGCCGGCGGGGCGGACATCGGGCAACTGCGCGAACGGGGCCGGCTGGACGCGCTCGCGGCGATCAACTCCGCCGCCTTCGCCCGGATCAGGGCGCTGCCGATGCCGACCGTGGCGGCGGTGGACGGGCCGGCGCTGGGCGGCGGTGCCGAGCTGGCGTACGCCTGCGACCTGCGGGTCTGCACCGAGCGGGCGGTGTTCGGGCAGCCGGAGGTGCGGTTGGGCATCCTGGCCGGCGCGGGCGCGACCCACCGGCTGCCGGCACTGGTCGGAGAGGCCCGGGCCAAGGAACTGCTCTTCACCGGCCGCCGGGTGGACGCCGAGGAGGCGCTGCGGATCGGCCTGGTCAACCGGGTGGTGGCCGAGCCCGACGAGCTGCTGCCCACCGCGCACGGGCTGCTGGACGAAATGGCCAAGGGGTCCGCGCTGGCGCTGCGGCTGACCAAGCTGGCGGTCGACGCGCCGGCCGCCGCGCACCCGCACCTCGACCTGGTCAGCCAGGCGGTGCTCTTCGAGGACGAGGAGAAGCGCCGGCGGATGACCGACTTCCTGGAGCGGCGACGGCCCCGCTGACCCGCGACGCCCCGCTGAGCGGCGACGCCCGCGTTTGTGGCGGTGGTGCCCGCGACGCGGCGTCGGCACCCGCGACGACGACGGCGGCACCCGCGTCGCGGCGTCGGCGGCATGACGAGGACGGCCGCACCGGTGATCCGGTGCGGCCGTCCACGTGCGACGGGTCAGCGGCTCAGTGCCGGATTTCCACGCCGGCGTCCGCGAGCGCGCGGATCACCTGCGCCGACTCCGCGAACCCGATGATCAGCACAGCGTCCGCGCCGAAGTCCTTGATCTCCTTCGCCCCGGCCGTGAAGTCCACGGGGTTGGCCTTGGCGTCGGCCGGCGGCTCGTAGGCCAGCAGCTTGATCCGGTCGCCGTCGACGCCGGTACGCTCCAGCTCGGCCTTGACGGTGGCCTGGAGGCCCTCGCCGTAGGAGTCCTTGCGGGCCACGATCGCGACCTTCTGCGGCCCGTCCCGGAGGATCACGTCGGCCAGCGCCCGTCCCTGGAGGCTGTCCGGCGGGGCGGTGCGGAAGTAGAGGCCGTTGTCGTCCAGCTTGGTCAGACCGGCATCGGTGTTCGAGGAGGAGAACAGGACCTTTCCGGCCCGCACCACGTCGGGCAGGACCTCGCGGGAGATCCCGGAGGCGCCGGCGCCGATGATGACGTGCACGTTCTGCTCCACGTGCTTCGCCACGGTGGCCTTGGCCACCTTCGGGTTGGTGCCGTCGTCGCCGTCGATCCAGACCACCGGCTCGCCGAGCACGCCGCCGCCCGCGTTGATCTCCTTGATCGCCAGGGCGGCCGCGGCGGCCATCGGCGGGTACGCCAGGGAGAGGTCACCGGTCATCGGCAGCAGGCCGCCCACGACCAGCGGGGAGCCGTCGCTGCGGTCGGTGCGGCCACCGCGTTGCTTCTTACCCTTCGGCGGGGCCTCGGTGCTCGCCGCCGACTCGTCGCCAGCGCCGACGAACTCCGTCTTGCCGTCGTTGAGCTGCTGGCCGTCGAAGTGCACGGTCGCGTAGCTGGCGGTGGCCGGCTCGCCGGCCTCGGTGAACCCGGCCCGGGTTATCGAGACGCCTCGGTACTCCACGTCCTTGCCGGCGCGGGCCAGCGCCAGGCAGGACGCCACGTCCTCGCAACGCTGCCCGCCGTTGGTGACCCCGACGATCTGCTTGGCGACGGCGGCCGGGTCCGTGCTGCCGGCGAGCTGGGCGGCGATCGCGCTGATCACCACCGCGTCGTACGTCTCGGCCGTGTAGAGGAAGTCGTTCAGTTTCGGGTCGACGGACCGTAGCCGGTTCTTGAAGCTCTCCGGCAGCGGCGTCATCGGCTTGGTGCCCTTCATGCCGTCGACGAGGCTGGCGCGGTCCTTCAGCTCAGCGGGGTACGAGTTGAGCATGTTGCCGTCGGAGCCGTAGAGGCGCACCTGGTGGGTGGTCGTCTCGTCGGGCCCCTCGGTCCCGCAGGCGCTGGTGGCGAGCAGGAACGTCGCGCAGGCGGCCAGGGTGGCCGCCCGCGAGGCGCGTGACTTGAGCATGGTCGTCCTTCCTCCGGCGAAGGTCCGCTGCGCACATTAGCGTGCCGACATGTATGGCGTGACCACGGAGGCGACTCAATCCGCAGGTCGTCCGCCATGCACACGGAGAGTCACGACCGCCGATCGCTTGACCCGCTGCCCTACCGTGCGGTGCGTGACGGAATCACCACAGCAGACGCTCGACGACGCGACCGCCGTGCTCCGCTCGGCGCTGGCCGGGGACGGCGACGCGGTGGTGGGGGCGTTCGACGCGGTCGTCGACCGGTCCGGCCTGGCCGGCGCGTACGGGGTGGCCTGGTGCCTCGCCGCGACCATGGTCGGCGGGCCGGTGCCGCAGGGCACGTGCGCGCTGGACTTTCCCGGGATCGACGAGGCCGACTACGACACCCGCTGGGTGGCCCGCTTCGTCAGCGCGTACGCCAACGCCGACGCCGACACCGGCGAGGCGCTGTTCGGTGCGGCGGCGGCCGACGGGCTGCTGCCGGACTGCCTGCTCACCCTGGCCGGCTCGACGGTGGCCACCCTGCGCAGCCGGGCCGGCTGATCGGCGACCGCCGCCGTCCCGAGTCGACCTGCCCGCGTGACAGGCTGGGGACATGTCCGAGGCCATGCTCAGCAAGGTGCGCAAGCTGCTGGCCCAGGCCGAGGACCCGGCCTGCACCCCCGCCGAGTCGGCCGCCTTCACCGCCAAGGCCACCGAGCTGATCGCCCGCTACGGCGTGGACCGGGCGCTGCTGGCCGCCCGGGACCCGGCCACCGACCCGGTGGGCGACCGGGTGGTCGAGGTCGTCGCCCCGTACGCCCGGGACAAGGCCGGCCTGCTCGCCGCGGTCGCCGACCCGCTGCGCTGCCGCTGCGTCCGCCGCCGGCAGGGCAGCGGCTTCGCCATGCACCTGTTCGGCTTCGCCAGCGACCTGGAGCGCGTCGACCTGCTCTTCACGTCGCTGCTCGTGCAGGCCGCGCACGGGCTGGCCGCGGCCGAGGTGCCGCCCGGTGAGCATCACGCCGCCTTCCGGCGCTCCTGGCTGGCCGGCTTCGCCCAGGTGATCGGCGTGCGGCTGAGGGCGGCCGAGGCCCACGCGGTCGCCGACTCGGGCGGGTCGTCGGTCGCGCTGGTGCTGGCCGACCGGTCGGATCGGGTGCGGCACCGCGTCGCCGAGGTGTACCCGCGCCTGCGCACCGCCGCGCCGCGCAGGCTGGCCGGCAGCGGGTTCGGCTCCGGCGCCGAGGCGGGACGCCGCGCCGACCTCGGGGGCCGGGGAGTCGCCACCGCTCCCGGCACCCGCCCGGGCATCGGCCACTGACGGCTCGGGCCACGGCGAGGGTGCCCGTGGCCGGTTGGGTGAGGCGGCGGGTGGCGCGGGCCGGTCAGCCGGCGCCGTGGGCCACCGTGGCCGCGTAGCGGGAGAGCAGCTCGTGCCAGCCGGCGGTCAGCGCCTGCCGGTAGCCCTCCGCGGCCTCGCCGTGCCGGTCGAAGTGCCGGTGCTCGACCTCCACCCGGGTCCGCTCCGGCCCGTCCGCGTGGAAGAGGACCTCCACCTCGCTAGCCTGCGCGGGATCCGGCACCGGCGCCCGGTCGGCGCCGATCTGCCAGGTGAAGACCAGCCGTCGGGGCGGATCCCAGGTCAGCACGCGCCCCCAGTCGCAGCGGAAGCCGTACGGGCCGATCTCGTAGAGCATCCCGCCGGCGCGCGGCTCCATGCCCAGCTCGGCCAGGTGCTCCGGGCCGGACCACGTGTACTCCATCACCCACCACGCCGCCAGGGCGTCGCTGAACACCGCGAACGCCTGATCCGGTGGGGCGGGGACCAGGAGAACACTGCGCAACGAGAACTGGTCGTACTCCTGCCGGATGCCGGCCGGGTCAGCCATCTCCTGTCCCATAGGCCCGGACCATACCGGCTGATGCCCGGGTGTGCAGCTTCGCGCGCTGCCCGGTTCCGGACACCCTTTTCGTACGCCCGTACGGCGGCCGGCGGCCGGCCGGCCGCGCCTTCGCGGGGCGGGACGGAGGCGGGACGGGATGGTCGACCGGATAGCGGGTAAGCGCGCCGGACGGTCCCGGCCGGACCGGGCCGGAGGATGCGGAGCGGGAGCATGAGCGAGAACGCGCAGCAGCGGGAGCCGAACCGGGGCGCCGGGCCATCGCCACGGCAGGAGGGGGCGACGGAGCCGGACGTCCTGCTCGACGTACCGAAGGTGTCGGTCGACTCGATCCGGCTCGCCGTGGACGGGCTGGACGCCGACCTGTCCCTGCGGGCGCGCTTGGCCAACCTCCTCCAGCTCGACGCCGGCGTCCGGGTGCACCTGCAGGGCGTCGAGCTGGACATGACCGGGGTACACGCCGAGGCGCAGCTCAAGGTGCGCCTGGAGAAGCTGGTCGACATCCTCGACCGGGCGCTGAGCACCATCGACCGCAACCCGCAGATCATCGACGCCCTGTCGCGTACGGCGATCGCCCCGATCGACGACGTGAACCGGGCGACGCAGCAGATCGCGAGCCCGGGTGGGCAGGTCGCCCGCTCGGCAACGCAACCCGGCGGGCTGCTCGCCGGCTCGGCAACGCAACCCGGCGGGCAGGTCGCCGGCTCGGCGGGGCAACTCGGCGTGCAGGCAGCGGGCTCGGCGGAGCGGCGGGGCGGGCAGGTCAGCGCCTCCGGGGAGCGGCCCGGCGGCGCGACCGACGATCTCGGGCAGCAGGTCGGCGCCATCGGCGCGGTCGCCGACCGGTCCCTGCGGGAGCCAAGCGCCCCGGGTCAGGGCGGGGGACCGGGCGCGGGTGGCGGCGGGGAGCAGGGCGAGCGCGCTCGGGAGCAGGCGGGGCGCGAGGCGGGCCCGTCCCCCCAGGCGCGCCCTGAGCGGGGCGGGCCCGAACAGGCCCGCGGGGAGCAGGGCGGGCCGCGCGAGCAGCCCGACGAAGCCGGCGGTGGTGGGACGCCGAGCGCGACGCAGCTCGCGGAGCAGGCGGGCGAGACGCTGCGGCAGGCCGGGCGAAGCGTGTGGGAGGCGATCCAGAGCGGGATGGCCCAGCGCCGGCAACAGGGGCGCTGACGGGTCGGCCCCCGACCCTGGGCCGCCGGTGACGACGGATCAGCCGCAGACGACGCCGGTCCCCACCCGCGTCCTGGGCGGGCGGGGACCATCCATCCCCGGCGACTGTGGCCAGGGGTGGTGCTGGCCCGCCGACCTTCCGGCTGCCAGCCCCCGACCGGTACGGGTCAGGGCGTAGGGCGCCTCGTCATACCGCCCCGTCCCGGAAACGCACCTCGGGATAGGCCGGGGCCGGTGCGTCGAGCAGGGGCTGCGGTCGATCACGCAGGTGCGCGTCGAGGAACGCCGCGACGTACGCGCGGGTGATCAGCAGTTGCCGGTCCCCCGGAATGGCGCCCGGGTCCATGCCTAGTTGGGCGCCGAGGACCGGCCGGTCCGTGAAGGAGAGGTGACCACTGCCGGTGACGGTGAGCCACCGCTTCCAGCCGGCCAGGCCGGGCCAGTCGCGCAGCCAGCTCGCGTCCGTCGGCCGCTCGGAGCCGACCAGCAGGAACGGCTTGGCCACGGTGCCCGCCGGGACCGGGACGAAGTGGGTGCCGTCCAGGTTGACACCGGCGTCGACCCGCCTGTCGGTGCGGAGCACCTGCGCGGCGCTCGCGCCGCCGATGGAGTGCCCGGCCATGCCGATCCGGCTCGGGTCGATGAACCGGGCGCCGCGCCACACCGGACGCGGCCCGGTCAGCCGGTCCAGCAGGAACGACACGTCGGCCGCCCGTCCCTCGACCACCCGGGGGAGCCTGTCCTGCCCTGTCGCCTCACAGGCGAGACAGTCGGCGACCCGGCCGTCCGGGAACTCGACTCCCCGCGCCTCGTGGGGGTGGTCCACGCCGGCCACCACGTACCCCCGGCTGGCCAGATCCTCGGCCAGCCCGGTCAGCGACTCCCGGCTGAGACTGAAACCGGGAGAGAGCACCACGAGCGGCCAGCCCCGGGCGGCCGGCCGGACCGGCACGTCGCGGCGGGCGTTGGTGCGTACGGTGGTCAACAGATCCGGCGGGAGGGGCAACCCCTCGGCGGCGATGATCCGCGCGGAGACCGCCGCGGTGGTGTAGGGCGCCCGCGCGCCCGGCGCGGCCACCGCCGGGTACCAGAGCGACACCATCAGCTCCCGGCGTAGCTCGGGCCGCCACGGGTCGGGCCGGGCGTCGTCGGTCAGGTGCAGCCAGGTGGTGCCGACCGGGTAGCGGCCGGTCGGTGCCGGCAGCTTCAACGCCGGCGCCGAAGCCTGGGCCGCGACCGGGCTGCCGGCCAGCAGGGTGGCCAACAGCGTCAGGAGTACGAGCAGTGCCCGGCCGCCGCTACGCAAGGCGACCACCGGCCGCTGCGCCCGACGCCGCCGCCGCGCCGAAGCGTGTCGTCAGCCCAGTTGAATTGATCATGCCGCCCTCCCTGGGGATCCGTCGTGATGCATCGACGGTAGGGATCCGCCAGGGGCTTGCACCGTGCCCGAACGACAGGCGGGCGTACCCACCTTCGTCAGGGTTCGGCCCTGCGCGGTCAGCCACGGCAGCGTCGACCGGCCCGGCAGAGGCGCAGCTTTCTCCGCGTCGCTTTCAGGGCTGGCCGGTCTGGCGACTGTCCGACGAGGAGATCCTCCGCAAGCGGCGGTGATCAGAGCAGGTCGGACACGACGATAGCCACGAAGATCAGGACCACCGCCTCGCTGACCAACCACGAGTGGTCATTGGCCCAGTTGCGGATCTTCGGCAGCGCTGCCGTCGCCCGCTGACCGAACGCGAGCAGGGCGAGCAGTGGCAATGCCAGTAGCAGCAGTGTCAGACACAGGAACGGCAGCAGGTTCCACCACGGCTTGTCGTGGCCTGCCAGGCTCCCGGCGACTGCCAGCATTGTCGCCTCGTCACTGGGCATGGCGATGAAGAGAAGGAAGCCCAGCCCGAAGGCGAAGCGCGGCTCGGCCTCCTGCAACCTGCTCATCCACTTCGGCGGCTGGCTTCGCTTGCGGCGGGCGAAGATCATCACCATCAACGCCAGCAGCACCAGCAGCACCACCCAGTCGATCACGCGACGCGTGCCGTCATGCTTGTTCTGCCCGTTCCCAGCGCCATGCACCGTGCGGAAGACGACGTACCACACGGTCAGCGCGACGAGGATGCCGAGCCCGGCGCCGACCAGGTAGGCGAGCGAGCTGCGCTTCGCGTTCCGGCTGGAGGCGAGGAAGATGGCGCTGATGATCTGCGGACCGGCGATCATCACGAAGGCGAGCGGCAGGACACTCAGCAGATTCACGGTCCCTCCCTGTTGCCCTGATTCTTTTCCGAACCGGCCCGCCAGGTCGGCGTTCTGGGTGATCCGGTCCGTCCGGCCCACAGTGAGTCCGCGCGATCGTGCGACACGGGGCGGCCATCGGCGGGATTCCGGGGTCAACGAGGGTCAGACCGGGCAGCCGGGATTTCGGGGCGTGACGCAGAAGCGCCGACCGGCGTTTCCGCTGGTCGGCGCTTCAGTAGCCCGGCGAAAGGCTATGTGGCCAGGGGCGGGGTCGAACCGCCGACCTTCCGATTTTCAGGCACCCACATTTCCGCAGGTCAGAGCGCCGCCGCAGCCCGCCGTGCAACCATCGTGCAACTAACTCCGCATCGTGATGTGCCGGCGCAACCATGCAACATCACGTGACAGCGGGTCGGGTTAGGCTCCCGGCCTTGACGTCTCTCCGATGATGGCCCCATGAGCATGGATGACCCGGACCCCCTAATGATCGCCTTGCGCATGGTGATAGTGGTCCTCAGCTCGGCCTCGGTTGTACTCGGACTGCGTGTGGCCATGTCACGGCGGTTTCCCGCAGCCTGGATTCGGCTTGCACACCTGACGCCGAGCCAGCAAGCCCAGCCCGTCCGTCTGGGCAGCGCCCAGGCCATGCTCGGTGCGGGCTTGCTGATCCAACAGGCACCGTTTGTCATCTCCATGCCCTTTCCGGTTGGAGTCGCCCTGTTCGCGGTCTCCCTGGCCCTGTTGCTGACTGCGGTGGGATTGTCTGCGCTGCTTCGGCACTAGCCACGCATGGTGATGTGTCGGGGCAGCCGTGCCGCATCACCATGCGCGGCCAGCTCCGAGAGCGCCTTGGCGATCTCACGGTCGCGGCCGTCGACGGCGTGCAGATACCGGCGGGCCGCCGCCATGGACGAGTGCCCTAGCCGCTTCATCAGGTCGGGTCTGGTCCGTCGACTTGCCGGCGTGGTGTGGGGTGCACGTCCGGGCGGACCTGTGCCGGTGAATGAGGACCAGGACGTGAACGGCGAGAGGTAGAGGCCCGAGCCAGGAGGGGCCGGCAGGAAACCGCGGGGCCGATGGATGGTGAAGGTTGGCAGGCGGCATGTAGTGAGCGACGGGGCAGCCGGCGTTATGCGCGACGTGAGCTACAGCGACGCTCCGACGCGACACCGGACGGCGAGGGCCGGGTGGTGTTGTGTTCGTGCCGGCTTGGTCGACTCGGACGCTTTCTGTGATCTGTTGCCGAATTGGCCTGTACTAGATCAAGGCGCTGACGCGCGGCGCGGGCCGGGGCGCGGCAAGCGGCTCCTACCGGAGCCGCCGCCCCGGCGCTGATCGCGCCGGGGCGGAAAGTCAGCCGGCCCGAAAACCACGCCCCGCCCCGCGCGTCATCCCTGGGTCAGTAGGTGACCCGGTGACGAGTCCCGGTGTGACCGGGCCATGCGGACACGCCTTCACCCGTTCCTGACGTTCCAGAGGCCCCCAGAGGGCCGAAGCCACCACCGGGCAGGACGAGTTGCCGAACGGCTCGTACGAATCCGCTGAGGCCCCAGGGAAGGAAGGGGTGGAGGTGGTGGAGGGGGTGGGAGGTGAGGAAGGGGGCAGGGTTAGAGCTTGTGCCTCCGGCGGGGGCCAGACGACTCCAGGATGGAGTTGCCGAACGGTTGCGGTGGGTGGGTGGTTGGGGAGCCATCCCGTCTACCACCGACCCAGGCAAGCCGAGCAGATCAGGGCCAGGGTGACAAGGTCGTTCGTCCGGTAGGGCGCTCCACCTTGTCACCCTGGCCCTGATCTGCTCCACGGTGTGTGGGTCGGCGGCAGACGGGATGGCAGGTAAGCCGGGCTATTCGCCGAGCGTGCCCAAGCTCCACCCGCTGACCTCGGAGAGCCGGCCACGCCAGTACACGGGTACCCGCGAACCCGGTGACGGCAGCAGGCCGTGGCCAGCAACGTATCGAGCGTCCTTCAAGTGGATGTAGCTGTACGGCTCAGAGTTCTCATCCCTGGTCCGGTTGAGATCCAACTTGCGGAACACGTCGAGGATCCTGCTCCCCAGGAGTTCGCCGTTCTCGCCGGCGGACTTCAGCAGCTCCGCCATACCTTCCGCCCACTCGTCTCTCCCGATGAGGGTGCCGGTGACGACCACACCTCTCACCGTGAGGGTGATGCCCAGGGTGATTCCGGCACCTCGAACCGGCACCACTTGGGCAGGTTCTTTGGGCGCCAGTGAGGTCGCGAAGGCGAGGAACTGCGAATTGCCGACCGACATGATCGGCACTTGGTTTGGGTGCCAGCCTGTTCGCCCTTGCCATCCTCGCAGCCGGCGACAATGGGCAGGGCTGGCCGAGCTCGACCAGCGCCAGCCGTAGCGGCGGGAGGTGACCATGAGCGGCCACGCGGAGGCGAGCGCAGAGAGCTGGGACGACGTCGAACTGTCGCCCGAGGTGCCGATCGTGCCAGCAAGCAATTGGCTCGAACTGCCCCAGAGCGGTTGGGGCGCCCTGGTCGGCTGGGTTGCCGGGTTGACCAGGCTCGTCCGCTGTCCCGACCGGCCGGACCAACACGTCACCACCATCACGACGAGCAGCCCGACCGGGACCCATTACCAGGTCCGGCCTCGGAGCGCGGCCGAACAGGCGGACCTCGACGCCGATATCGACGCCTACCTGCGAGACGCCGGAATCCCGGCCCGGCCGTCCGGATACCGCTGGTTCCTGCGCCTGCCCGCAGGCTACGGCGAGAATCGGTTCTGGAACGACGTGCACGAGTCGCTCAACCGCGAGCACGTAGCCGCTACGCACCCCGCTGATGTCGCCCGCTACGTCCGCAAGATCCTGCACAAGATCTACGGAACGACCGGCTGCTGACCGTTGAGGTCGTGCCTTCGGCCGAGGGGCCCGAAGAAAGGTGCCGATCTTGCAGGCTCGAAGTGGTTCCCAAAGAACCTAATGATCAGCCGGAATCGATCTGCCGAGCCGGCAGATGGTGCTGGAAGAAGTTGCCCGAGTGGTGCCCACTCAAGCTGCCGAACTCACCAGGGACAGCGAGGCTTCCTGAGCCGCTGCCACCCAGTCCTCTAGCAGGAAATCCCCGTCAACCTCGATAACAGCCTGCGGTTCAACCATCCGGCCAGGGTAATGCCCAGGAGCGACATTCGTGATCCAGCGCCTAGGAGCCCCAGGTGGCACCGAATTGGCAGGGAACGGCATGCAGCGAACGTGCAACTTGTGGCGGCGATCACCGGCCAAGAGGGGTCAACCACGGGCAACGCCGATCGACGCGGCAGGAGCCCGTACGCAGAAGCGCCGACCGGCGTTTCCGCTGGTCGGCGCTTCAGTAGCCCGGCGAAAGGCTATGTGGCCAGGGGCGGGGTCGAACCGCCGACCTTCCGATTTTCAGTCGGACGCTCGTACCAACTGAGCTACCTGGCCGTGTTGCTCGGTTCATGCTACCCGCACGGCGGGCTGTCCGCCGGGAGGGTCACACGCTCCGATACGCAGAACGCCGCGCGTGGTGGGCGCGGCGTCAGCGCTGGCGGTCCTGACGGGACTTGAACCCGCGACCTCCGCCTTGACAGGGCGGCGAGCACTCCAACTGCTCCACAGGACCTAGCTTTGTTGCCTCCGACCGAAGCCGGACCGTGCCCCCAACGGGATTCGAACCCGTGCTACCGCCTTGAAAGGGCGGCGTCCTGGGCCGCTAGACGATGAGGGCGGCCCCGCCATCATTGCACACTCGCAACTTCAAGCGGACTTGCTCCCATCCGGCCCCGCCGGAGGCTTGGATAGCTTACGTGATGGTCGGCCGCTCGACCAAACCGGTATGGCCCTGGCCACAACGAGCCACAAAACCGCAGGTCAGGGCCGGTCTAGCGGAGCCGGGCGATGCCGAAGCGCCGCTTCAGGTCGGTGATCAGGTGCGGGCAGGCGGCCAGTGTCGCGGCCCGATCGCCGCCCCCGTCGTGCAGCAGCACGACCGATCCGGGCCGGGCCGCCGCGCGTACCCGCTTGGTGATCGTCGCGGCGGTGGGCTTGCCCCAGTCCTGCGGGTCGACGTTCCAGTGCAGCGACCGCATGCCCAGCTGCTTGGCGACCGACACCACCTCGGGCGTCCACCGGCCGCCCGGCTGCCGGTAGAACGGCACCTTGGCGCCGGGCACCGCGGCCCGGATCGCCGCGTTGGTGCGGGCCAGGTCGCTGCGGATCTCGGCGACCGGTCGCCGGGCGAGGTCCAGGTCGTGGCGCCAGCTGTGGTTGCAGAGCTGGTGCCCCTCCCGCACGATCCGCCGCACCAGGTCGGGGTGGCGGCGGGCCTGGGTGCCCACCACGCAGAACGTGGCGGTGACCCGCGCCGCGCGGAGGTGGTCGAGGATCTTCGGTGTCCAGACCGGGTTGGGTCCGTCGTCGAAGGTCAGCGCCACGGCCCGTACGCCGGTGCTGCGCTGCAGGCCCGGCGGCAGTTTGCTGGGCAGCGGCCGGACCGGGCGTTTGGGCGGCGGGGTGCTGCGGGTCGGGCGCGGGCTGGCCGTCGGGGTCGGCCCCGGCGGCAGCGGCGCGGAGGCGACGGGGCTGGGGCCGGCCGCCTCCGGCGGGGACGCGGAGGTGTCACCGCAGCCGCCGAGGAGGAGGGCAAGGGCCAGACCGGATGCCAGTACGGCGCGTGGGCGCATCGTTCGCTCCCGAAGGGGGTCGGGGTCGGCGGACCCCCCGACGCTAGTGGACGGCTTTCCGTCCCGGCACCCCGGTCAGCCGGTGGTGGACTGGCCCAGCGAGTCGCGTACGGCCAGCGCGAGCGAGACCGCCTCGGTGAGGTCGAGCGGCCGCACCACCCCGGCGGGCAGCGAGTCCGCCGGCCAGCCGGGCCCGGCGGCGAGCACCAGCAGCGGCCGGCGGGGCGCGGCGAGCAGGGCGGTGAGCTGGGCGGGGTCGGCGGTGGCCGGGGCGTGCGACCAGACGACCACGGCGGCCGGCCCGGTCCGGTTGACCGCCTCGACCAGCGCCGCCGCCGGCACCCGGGCACCGAGCATCCGGTAGCCCACCCCGGCCTCGGCGAGCGCGGCGGCGAGCGCCTCCAGCGGCAGGGTGTGCTGCTCCTCGTCGGCGCAGGAGAGCAGGACGCGCGGCGGTCCGGTGGGCGCGCCGGCCCGGGCGACCGCCGCGAACGCCTCCGACACGCACCGGGACACCAGGTGTTCGACCTCGATCAGGCCGGCGGTGGCCGCGTGCCGCTCCCCGATGCCGACGAGCACCGGGCGCAGCAGCCCGTCCCAGGTGGCGACCACCCCGTCCGCCTCGACGGCGTGCGCGATCGCCTCGCTGATGGCCACCGAGTCCAGCCGCATGGCGGCACGGGCCAGCCCCCGGGCGGCCGGCCCGGCCCGGCCGACCGGAATCGTCGGGCCGCCGCCGTCCCGCGTACCGGCGGTACGTGCGGGCGGGCGGGCACCGGCGCCAGCGGCGGGTGCGGTCTCCGGCGTCCGACGGGCCCAGCGGGCCGCCTCGGCGGGGGTGACCCCCTGGGCGGTGAGCCGCCGCATGATCTCCAGGCGCGCGAGGTCGGCCGGCGTGTAGCGCCGGTGGTGTCCCGGTACGTGCTCGCTCGGGCCGAGCCCGTAGCGCTGGTGCCAGGTGCGCAGGGTGGTGACGGCGACCCCCAGCTGCCTGGCCACCGCCCCCGCGCTCAGCGCCTCATCGGCCACCCGACCGCTCCGACGCGTCGTCCGCCGGCAGCGCGGAGGGGTTCGTGGCCGCGTTCGGCGGGCCGACGGTCGGCCGCAGCAGCCGGTTCACCACCCCGCCCAGCCAGGGCGCGTACGCGCGGGGATCGGCGTCGAGGTCGGCGGCCAGCTCGACGGGGTCGACCCAGCGCAGTTCGGCCACCTCGTCGGGGTTGGGCAGCAGCGGCGTGCCCGGCCGGAACCCGCCTCGCAGGACGTGGTCGTACTCGAACTCGACCCGGCCGGTGGCCGGGTCCTCGGCGTAGTAGACGTACACCCCGACCTCGGTCAGCTCGACCGGGTCGGCGCCGAGCTCCTCGCGCAGCCGGCGGTTGGCGGCCTCGACCAGCGACTCGCCGGGCACGGGGTGGCCGCAGCACGAGTTGGCCCAGCGCAGCGGGAAGCGGGTCTTCACCCCGGCCCGGCGCTGGAGCAGCACCCGGCCGTCGGGATCGACGAGCAGCACCGAGAAGGCGCGGTGCAGCTGGCCCGGGGGCTGGTGCGCGGCGGACACGGTGGTCTCGCCCTGTGCGCGCCCGGCGTCGTCGACGAGCTCGACGAGGTGCTTCTCGCGGGTGGTCACGGCAGGTGCCTTTCGGGTGTGCGGGCGAGGGTCATCAGGATTCCCCGGTGATGCGGCCGGCGGCGAGCTTGCCGGAGATGAGCACCATCGGCACGCCGACGCCGGGCTGGGTGCCCGAGCCGGCGAAGACCACGTTCGGCAGCGTCCGGTGCAGGTTCGACGGGCGGAACGGGCCGGTCTGGAAGAAGGTGTGCGCGGCGGCGAACGGGGTGCCGGCGGCCATCCCCTGCTCGGCCCACTCGGCCGGGGTGACGGCCCGCAGCACCTCGACGCCCGCGCCGAAGCCGACGTAGCCGCGCTCCTCCAGGGTCCCGACGAGCTGGTCGGCGTAGCGGTCGGTGAGGTCGCCCCGCCAGTCGAATGGCGCCCGGTGGAGGTTGGGCACCGGCGCGAGCACGTAGTAGGTGTGCCGTCCTGCGGGCGCGACCGACGGGTCCGTCCGGCTCGGGTTGGTCACCAGCAGGGACGGGTCGCTCATCAGCTCGCCGCGCCGGATGACCTCATCGAAGGTGCCCTTCCAGGACCGTCCGAAGTGGATGTTGTGGTGGGCGATCCTCCCATATCCCTGCCGGGATCCCACGTGCAGGACCACGCAGGACGGCGAGTAGGTGAGCCTGCGGGGGCGGGTCGGCGGCAGCAGGTCGCGGTAGGCGACCGGCAGGTCGGGGTTGAGCACCACCACGTCGGCCGGGATCAGCTCCCCGTCGGCGGTCAGCACGCCCGTGGCCCGGCCGTTCGCGGTCTCCACCCGGGTCACCGTGGTGTCGTACCGGATCTGCACGCCGTGTTTCTCGGCGGCGCCGGCCATGCCCCGGGAGACCGCGTGGATCCCGCCGCGCGGGAAGTAGACCCCGGCCACCGAGTCGAGATACGCGATGACCGCGTAGATGGCCAGGGCGTCGTGCGGGGCGAGGCCGGCGTACATCGCCTGGAAGGAGAAGATCCGCTGGGTGCGCGGGTCGCGGAAGAACTGGTTGATCTTCGTCTGGAGCCGGCGGAAGGCGCCGCCCGCCAGCAGCCGCAGTAGGTTGCCGGTGAGCAGGTCGGTGGGCGCGTCCAGGTTGCGCTCGATGAAGTCGGCGCGCTCCCACTGCCAGAGCTTCCGGGCGTAGTCGACGAAGCGCAGGTAGCCGTCGGCCTCGCGGGGGCCGCAGACCCGGGCGATCTCGGCGGCCATCCGGGTGGTGTCGGTGATGACGCCCAGCGTCGACCCGTCGGGGTAGTGGGCCCGGTAGGCCGGGTCGAGCGGGGTCAGGTCGAGCCAGTCGTCCAGTTCCTCGCCCACCGCGCCGAGCGCCTCGGCGATCAGGTCCGGCATGGTGAGCACGGTGGGGCCGGTGTCGAACTCGTAGCCGTCGACGCCGAGCCGGCCGGCCCGGCCGCCCGGCACCGGCTCGCGCTCCAGCACGGTCACCTGTCGGCCACTGCCCGCCAGGTGCAGCGCGCAGGCCAGCCCACCCAGGCCGGCGCCGACCACCACCACCCGGTCCGTACGCCCGTGCACGGTGCGCACGCGACCACCCCCCTGTGCGAAGTTGCCCATCAAGCCCGCCGGTTGGTGGCGGCGGTCGCGAGACCGGTCAGCGCGGTGCGGGCCGTCTCGTCGATCGACGCGGCGTCGAGCGCGGCGAGCGCCTCGGCGACCCGGTCGGAGATCATGCGCTCTACCCGGTCCACCGCGCCGGTGTCGGCGACGACGCCGGCGAGCCGGGCGATCTCCGCGTCCGTCACCCCGTCGCCGACCCGGTCCAGCGCGCGCCGCTGGGCCGGCGTGGCGAGCTGCCGGGCGAGCATGAGCAGCGCGGTCGGCTTGCCGGTGCGCAGGTCGTCGCCGGCCGGCTTGCCGGTGGCCGACGGGTCGCCGTAGACGCCGAGCAGGTCGTCGCAGAGCTGGAACGCCTCGCCGACCGCGAGCCCGTAGCGGGTGTACGCGGCGATCAGCGGGGCGTCGGTGTCGACGCCGGCCAGGCAGGCGCCGAAGAGCAGCGGCCGCCGCACCGTGTAGCTCGCGGTCTTGTAGCGGGCGACCCGCAGCGCGCGGTCGACGGACCAGTTCGCCGCGTCGCTCTCGCCGAGCACGTCGAGGTACTGCCCGGCGATCGTCTCCACCCGCATCTGGTCGTAGCAGCGGCGGACGTGGAGCAGCCGGGCCGGCGGCAGGGCGGCGTGCGCGAGGAGCCGGTCGGCCCACACCACGCGGAGGTCGCCGACCAGCACCGCGACCGCCTCGCCGAACCGGCGCGGGTCGCCCCGGTGCCCGGCGGCGGCGTGCCGGGCGGCCTGCGCCACCTGCACGGTCGGCCGGCCGCGTCGAGTGGCGGAGGCGTCCATCACGTCGTCGTGCACGAGGGCGAAGGTGTGCAGCAACTCCAGGGCGGCGAACGCCGGCAGCACGGCCGGCAGGGGCTCCGCGCTCCCCGCGCCGCGCCAGCCCCAGTAGGCGAACGTCGGCCGGACCCGCTTGCCGCCGGCCAGCACGCTGTCGCGCGCCGTCGCGGCGAAGCGGCCCATCGCCGCGTCGATCTCGGCCAGCGAGGCGACCTCGGCGGCCAGGAAGGCGGCCAGGGTGCGGTCCACCGCCGCGACCAGATCCCTCGTGTACGCGGCCAGGACCGCGCCGACGGGGTCGTCCCCGTCTCCCGGGCCTGCCGGCGTGACACGGAGGGTGTTGCCGGCAACTGCGTCGTTGGCCATGCGGCCGAGCGTACCCTAGGGTTACGTCTTGCGTCGATTGGTGCGTCGATACTTGAGGAGGGCCGGTGGACACGGATCTCACCGCTGCCTATGACCGTTGTCGTGAGGTGCACAGACGCCACGGCCGCACCTACTATCTCGCGACCCGGCTGCTGCCCGCCTGGAAACGGCGGCACGTGCACGCCCTCTACGGGTTCACCCGCTACACGGACGAGATCGTCGACCGGACCGAGGAGTTGTCCCCGACCGAGCGTGCGGCGCGGCTCGACGACTGGGCCGGCCGCTTCGTCGCCGGGCTGCACGGCCAGCCGGTCGACGACCCGCTGCTCCCGGCCGTGCTGCACACCATCGCCGTCTTCGATCTGGACCGGGACGACTTCGTGTCGTTCCTCAAGAGCATGGCGATGGACCTGACGGTCACCTCGTACCGCACCTACGACCACCTGCTCGACTACATGGAGGGCTCGGCGGCCGTCATCGGCACGATGATGCTGCCGATCCTGGGCAGCTCCGACCCGGCCGCGGCCCGCGAGCCGGCGCGCCAGCTCGGCTTCGCCTTCCAGCTCACCAACTTCATCCGGGACATCGGCGAGGATCTCGAGCGCGGGCGGACGTACCTGCCCGACGACGACCTCGCCCTGTTCGGCGTCACCCGAGAGGAGCTGACCGAGGCCCGCGCCCGGGGGCGCGCCACGCCCCGGATCCGGGAGCTGATCGCGTACGAGGTGGGCCGCGCCCAGGCGCACTACGCCGCCGCGGCACCCGGTATCACGCTGCTCGCGCCCGCCTCGCAGGCGTGCATGCGCACCGCGTACGCGCTCTACGGCGGCATCCTCGACGAGGTGGCCGCGCAGGGCTACGACGTCTTCGCCGGCCGGGCACTGGTGTCGCGACGCCGCCGGCTGGCGGTGGCCGCCCGCGCCCTGCTCACCCCGACCGGCACGCCCGTGGTGATCCCCGGGCCCGCCCGGGCGCCCGCCCCGGTCCCCGTGCCGAGCCCGTGACCGTTTGCCGTCCGGCTCCGGCGGTCGCACCCCGGGCCGGCGGCGCGCCCGACCCGGGGCGGGTGCCCGTGGCGCCGGCCGCCCGCTGGCCGCACCCGCCCGAGGCGGTCGGAGCGGGTCAGAGGCAGGAGTGCAGGGCGTCCACCAGAGCGTCGACCCGGTCGTGGTCGGCCAGGTGGGACGTGGCGTAGGCGAAGGTGTAGCCGCGCGCGGGGTCGGCCCAGGCGGAACTGCCGCCGATCCCGCCCATGCCCCAGCTCCCGTCCTCCTCCCACTGCATGCCCAGCGTCCACCGGGTGCGCCGGCCCAGCAGCAGGTCGTCGCCGTCGTACTGGACCCGCGTCGCCTCGGCCACCAACTCCGGACCGAACAGGCGTACGCCGTCGAGGACGCCGCCGGCGAGCAGGCCCGCGTAGAGCCGGGCCAGGGCACCCGCCGTCGAGTGCAGGTTGACCGCCGGCACCTCCGCGCCCCGCCAGAGCGGGCCGTTCACCACCGCCAGGTCCCGTCCGCCGGGCGGGTTGTCCAGCGCCCGCGCCCGGAGGGAGCCCGGCGCACCGGCCACCCGGTCCGGCCACCCCGGGTCGCCGTACCGCAGCTCGGCGCAGCGCCGCCGGTCCGCCTCGCCGAGGCCGAAGCCGAGGTCCAGCCGCCACGGCCCGGCGATCTCCTCGGCCAGGAAGCGGCCCACCGACCGCCCGTCGACCCGCCGCACCAGCTCGCCCACCAGATGCCCGTACGTCCAGGCGTGCTCGCCCGCGACGGAACCCGGCGGCCACTCCGGCCCGGCGGCGGCGAGGTCGGCGCAGAGCAGATCCCAGTCGGCGATCGCGGCGGCGGGCCGGGGCACCGGGAAGGCCAGCAGCCCGGCGGTGTGCGTGAGCACCTGCCGGACGGTGGCCGGGGTGCGGAAGCCGGGCCAGTGCGCGGAGACCGGGTCGTCCAGGTCGAGCCGGCCCCGGTCGACCAGCATCAGCAGGCAGAGCGCGGCGACCGGCTTGCCGACCGAGTAGACGTTCACCAGCGTCTGCGGCAGCCACGGCCGCCCCGGCGACCGTTCCCCGCCGACGATGTCGACGACCGGCTCCCCGGCGTACCAGACCGCCAGGCCGGCCCCGGTCTCCCGGCCGGTGGCGAGCAGGTCGGCGAAGCAGTCGTGGACGGCGGAGAAGCGGGCGCGCATCCGGCCACCGTAGGCGGCCGACGACACCCGGGCAGCGAATATCGCGCCGGCCGGGTGGTCGGAGACCGGGCGGTGCGGAATGCTGGCGGGATGGCGGAGCCGGAACTGGTGGACGTGGTCGTGGTCGGGCTCGGGGTCGGCGGCGAGGAGGTGGCCGGGCGGCTCGCCGAGGCCGGGCTGACCGTCGTCGGCGTCGAGCGTGACCTGGTCGGCGGGGAGTGCCCGTACTGGGGGTGCATCCCGAGCAAGATGATGATCAGGGCGGCCAACGCGATCGCCGAGGCGCGCCGGGTCGACGGGCTCGCCGGCACCGCCCAGGTCCGGCCCGACTGGGCGCCCGTGGCGAAGCGGATCCGCGAGGAGGCCACCGACACCTGGGACGACACGGTCGCCGTGGAACGCTTCACCGGCAAGGGCGGCCGGTTCGTCCGGGGCAGCGCCCGCCTCGACGGCCCGGGCCGGGTCCGGGTCGGCGGGCGGGTCTTCCAGGCCCGGCACGGGATCGTGCTCGGCACCGGCACCAAGCCGTCCGTGCCGCCGGTCGACGGGCTGGCCGACACGCCGTACTGGACCAACCGCCAGGCGATCGAGGTCGAGGAGTTGCCGGAGTCGCTGCTGGTGCTGGGCGGCGGCGCGATCGGCCTGGAGCTGGCCCAGGTGTTCGCCAGGTTCGGCGTCCAGGTCACCGTCGTCGAGGCGGCGGACCGGGTGCTCGCGGTCGAGGAGCCGGAGGCGTCCGAGGTGGCCGCCGCCGCGCTGCGCGCCGACGGGGTGGAGATCCACACTGGCATACGGGCGGAGCGGGTCCGCCACGACGGGCGCGGCTTCACGCTGCACGGGGCCGACGGGGCGGAGTTCACCGGGCAGCGGCTGCTGGTGGTGACCGGCCGCCGGGCCCACCTCGACGAGTTGGGCCTGGACACCGTCGGGGTGGACGCCGGCCAGCGGTACCTGGCCGTCGACGACCGGCTGCGCGTCACCGACGGGATGTGGGCGGTCGGCGACGTCACCGGGGAGGGCGCGTTCACCCACGTCGCCATGTACCAGGCGGGAATCGTCGTCGCCGACGTGCTCGACCACGCCCGGCACGCCGACGGTGGGCCGGACGCCAGCGGCACCGCCCGCATGACGGGCGGCGCGGCCGGCGCGGTCAGCGCGTCCGGCACCACCGGGTCGGGCGCCTCCGCCGGCGCGGTGCCGCGCGCCGACTACCGCGCGCTGCCCCGGGTCACCTTCACCGACCCCGAGATCGGCGCGGTCGGCCTCACCGAACGGCAGGCCCGCGAGCGCGGGATCAACGTGCAGGTCGGCCTCGCCGAACTGCCGTCGTCGGCGCGCGGCTGGATCCACCGGAGCGGCAACGAGGGCTTCGTCAAGCTGGTCGCCGACGCCGACCAGGGCGTGCTGATCGGCGCGACGTCGGTCGGGCCGGCCGGCGGCGAGGTGCTCTCCGGGCTGGTGGTGGCGGTGCACGCGGCCGTACCGCTGGCCCGGCTCCGGCACATGATCTACGCCTACCCGACGTTCCACCGGGCCATCGAGGACGCGCTGCGGCACCTGCGCTAGACGGTCGCGCCGCCGCGCCCGCGCTAGACGGCCGCGCCGTGCCGCCCGGCGCCGGCGGCGAACCGGGCCGCCCCGGCCGCCGCGTCGGCGGCGAGCGAGCCCATCCCGTACGCCAGCTCGGTCGCCAGCGCCGCCGGCTCCGGCTGGCCGGCGCCGGCCAGCACGGCGGCCCGGTCGTTGCGCAGGCAGGTCTGCGGGTGCCGGGCGATCTCGGCCGCCAGCCGCTCGGCCGCCGCCCGCGCCTCACCCGGGGCGACCAGCCGGTTCACCAGCCCCATCGCGTACGCCTCCTCGGCCGGCACCGGCCGGCCGGTGAGGATCAGGTCCATCGCCCGGCTCTCGCCGATCAGCCGGGGCAGCCGGACCGTCCCCCCGTCGATCAGCGGCACCCCCCAGCGCCGGCAGAACACCCCGAGGACCGCGTCGGACTCGGCGACCCGTAGGTCGCACCAGAGCGCCAGCTCCAACCCGCCGGCCACGGCGTGACCGGAGATCGCGGCGATCACCGGCTTGCCGAGCGTCATCCGGGTCGGGCCCATCGGGCCGTCCCCCTCCGGCTCGACCCGGTTGCCGCTCGGGGTGCCGATCGCCTTCAGGTCGGCCCCCGCGCAGAACGTGCCGCCGGCGCCCCAGAGCACGGCCACCGCCGCGTCGGGGTCGGCCTCGAAGGCGCGGAACGCGTCGGCCAGGGCCCGGGCCGTCGGCCCGTCGACCGCGTTGCGGGCCGCCGGGCGGTCCAGGATCACCGTGGTCACCGGCCCGTCGTGCTCGACGCGTACGCCCATCGGCACAGCATGCCCCGGTGGTGCCGACGGCGCCAGGGGGCGTCAGCGCGCCTTCGCGGCGCCGGGCCGGACCAGGGTCGCGCCCAGCGCGGCGCCGACCACGCACGCCACCCCGGCCGCCTGCGGCCAGGCCAGCAGCTCGCCCAGCAGGACCAGCCCGACCAGCGCGCCGATCGCCGGCTCCAGGCTGAGCAGGATCGCGAAGACCCGGGCCGGCATCCGGCGCAGCGCGGCCAGTTCGGCCGAGTACGGCAGCACCGACGACAGCAGTGCCACCACGACGCCCAGCGCTAGGGTCCACGGGTCGAGCAGCGCCGTGCCGCTGCCGGCGACCCCGAACGGCAGTACGGCGAGCGCGGCGACGGCCATTCCCAGCGCGAGGCCCCGGCTGCCCGGCATGCGGGCGCTGACCGCCTTGCCGAGCAGCACGTACCCGGCCCAGCCGACCGCGATGGCGACGCACAACAGCAGCCCCACCCGGTCCACCCCGGTCCCGCCGAGCCCGCTGATCAGCAGCACCCCGCCGCCCGCCAGGACCGCCCACGCCACGTCGGCGGGCCGGCGGCTGCCGGCGAGCGACACCAGCAGCGGCCCCGCGAACCCGATGGTGACCGCCACGCCGAGCGGCACCCGGTGCAGCGCCGCGTAGAAGGCGAGGTTCATCAGCGCCAGGGTGAGCCCGAACGCCCCGACCAGGCCGGCGGCGCGCCAGCCCAGCCGCAGCCCGGGCCGGGCCACGAGCAGCAGGATCAGCGCGGCGAAGCCGAGCCGCAGCGTGGTCGTACCGCCGGCGCTGGTGCTGCCGAAGAGCTGCTTGGCGACGGCCGCGCCGACCTGGGTGGAGAGCATGCCCAGCAGCATCAGCAGCGGTGGCGGCACGGCCCGGGGTCGGCCGAGGGCGACGGTCAGTCGGGCCGCCGGGTGGCCGGCCGGCAGCGGGCGGGAGGCGAGTGCGTACACCCGGACCACACTGGTCGCGGACGGCGCGGCCCGCGACCGGATTTCCCCGCCCGGCCGGCGGATCCGGGCGGCGGTCCGATCCCCGGCGGGTCCGGCCCCTGGCGGGTTCGGCCCTGGCGGGTCCGGCCGGGTGGCGGATCCGGGTGGCGGTCCGGTCCCTGGCGGGTTCGGCCCTGGCGGGTCCGGTCGGGCGGCGGCGGGGCGGCGGACGCAGGCGTCCGACTGGCCCAGCAGCGCCGGTCCGGTTGGCGCGGCGCTAGCATGCCGGGCGGCACGATCATGTGAGGTGCCCCGCGCGAGCGGGGAGAATCGGGAAGCCGGTGCGAATCCGGCACGGGCCCGCCGCGGTGACCGGGGAGCCACCGTCCACGCGCGAGAGCGCAGCCACTGGCCCGCCCGGGCCGGGAAGGCGGACGGCCAGGCGTCGATCCGGGAGTCCGAAGACCGGCCTCGCGGTCAGGTGCCCACGCCCCGAGCGTGGGCCGAGCGCAGCGGGAGCCTGCCTTGGATCTCTACGACGTCATTCATCGCCGCCGGGACGTCCGCGGCCAGTTCACCGGGGCGCCGGTGCCCGACGAGACGCTGCACCGCGTCCTGACCGCGGCGCACGCCGCGCCGAGCGTCGGCTACTCCCAGCCCTGGGACTTCGTACTCGTCCGCGACCCCGAGCTGCGGCGCCGGTTCCACGAGCACGTCCAGGCCGAGCGGGACACCTTCGCCGCCACCCTGGACGGGGAGGCGGCCGAGCGGTTCGCCCGCATCAAGATCGACGGGGTGCTGGAGTCCACCCTGTCCGTGGTGGTCACCTACGACCCGGCCCGCGGCGGCGCCGCCGTGCTCGGGCGGCACGCCATCGCCGACACCGGGCTCTACTCGGCCTGCCTCGCCATCCAGAACCTCTGGCTGGCCGCCACCGCCGAGGGGCTCGGCGTCGGGTGGGTGTCGTTCTACCGGGAGCCCTGGCTGGCTGAGCTGCTCGGCATCCCCGACGGCGTACGGCCGGTGGCGTGGCTCTGCCTCGGGCCGGTCACCCACTTCGAGGCCGTGCCCGACCTGGCCCGGCACGGCTGGCGGCAGAAGCGCCCGCTGGCCGAGGCGATCCACCACGACCGCTGGACGTCGCCGGACCGCTGACCTCACCACCGCGGAAGGGCAGGGCCCATCCGGCCGGACGCGCCTGGTTCCGGGCCGGCAGAAACCTAGTCACGCACCGCTGCGGATCCGTCACCGGATACCGGTTTGCGGTCGCTCCTGCCGGGAAGTCGGTACGGGTGCGAGCACTCATGACGAAGATCGAGCAGGCCTCCGCGCTGGACCGGATCGGCGACCGGTTGCAGCGGGCCGTCCAGGCCACCCTCCGCCCGAGGCGCGTTCGCGACCTGCTGCACGGTGTCTGGCTGGGGCACCCGCTGCACCCGGCGATGGTGCAGGTGCCGGTCGGCGCGTGGCTCAGCACGGCCGTGCTGGACCTGATGCAGGGGCAGCGCCGCGCCGCCACCACGCTGTGCGCGGTGGGCACCATCAGCGCCCTGCCGGCTGCGGTCGCCGGGCTCAACGACTGGGCAGCCCTCGCCCGAGACCAGCGCCGGATCGGCCTGGTGCACGCCGCCTCCAACAGCATCGGCCTGGCGTTCTACGCCGGCTCCGTGGCCGCCCGGATGACCGGCCGGCACAACCTCGGCCGTACGCTCGGCTTCCTCGGGCTCAGTGCCGCGAGCACGGGGGCGTACATCGGCGGGCACCTGGCGTACAAGCAGGGCGCGCAGGTCAACCAGAGCATCTCCGAGCTGCACCGGATGAGCGACGGCTGGCACTCGATCGCGGACATGTCCGCCCTGCCGCAGCGAAAGCTGATCACCCGGGAGATCGACGACGTTTCGGTGATCCTCTACCGGCACGGCGACGAGGTCACCGTGATGCTGGAGCGCTGCCCGCACCAGAGCGGCCCGCTCGGCAAGGGCGAGGTGCAGGAGATCGACGGGCACGCGTGCGTGGTCTGCCCGTGGCACGGCAGCACGTTCCGGCTCAACGGCGGCGAGGTCGTGCACGGGCCGTCCGGCAACGACCAGCAGGTCCTGCCCACCCGCATCGTCAACGGCATGCTGGAGACCCGCCTCCCCTGACCCACCCCACCCCACCCCACCCCCTCCCTCACACCGCCCCACCCCTCACGCCGGTTGATCTCTCACGCCGGTTGATCATGAAGCTGTTGCCGTCCTGATCGGCGTGTCGCTGCAACAACTTCATGATCAACGAGGGCGTCCGGGGGTGGGTCAGGGGCGGCGGTGGCGGCCGATTTGGGGGTCGCGGGTGGTGTCCGCGTGGGCGCCGGCCAGCGGGCGGGGGGTGGTGGGCGCGTCGCTGTGGCCGCGGGGGGTGCTGTCGCGGGGGATCGCGGTCGTCCCGGTGTGGGTGGCTGCGCCGGCGCCCCGGGGCGCCACGTCCCGTCCGGTTCCGTCGTGTGCCGTCCGGCCCCGTCCGGTTGCCTTGTGTCCGGTCGCGCGTCCGCTTCCGCTGCGGCTGCCTCCGTCCCGTCCGGCACCCCCGGTGCCTCGACGGCGTGTGGTGGCGGTGCGGGCCGCGCCTGCCGGTACGCGGGCGGGGCGGCCGCGCAGGCCAAGGACCGCGCCGATCTGCGCGCCGACGATGCTCGCCACCGCGAGGACGGCGGAGACCGCGAGTGGTCGGTTCACGCGGTCGGTCTCGCCGGCCCGGGCCGCTCCGACCGTCAGTGTCGGGGCCTCGTCGCCGGTCGCGTCGGCTGGCGGCGGCGCCGGGGCCTGCGCCGGGGGCGGGGGTGTCGCCCGCTCCGGGGTGACCTGTTCAGGGGTGGGCTGCGGGGCCGGCCGGGCCGGCAGGGGTGCGGTGGGCCGGGCGACGAGGCGGCCGGTGGCGTGCCGGCGGGCACCCCGGTCCTCGGCCTCCTGCGGGAGCTTCAGCAACTGGCCCGGGTGGATCCGGTCCGGGTCGTCGACACGGTTCAGCGCGGCCAGTTCACGGTAGTCGTCGAAGTCGTCGAGGTAGCGCTCGGCGACCCTGCCCAGGTGGTCGCCCCGGGCCACCCGGTAGACCACCGCACCGTCGGCCGAGGCCGCCGGAGCAGGCTGCGCCGCCGAGGCCGGCCAGGTGGCCTGTGGCGGGACAGCCATCGGCGCGTTTGCGATCGGCGCTGCCGGCAGGGCGTACGGGCCGGCGATCGCCGTCGCCGCGCTCGCCGCCGGGCTGGCCGCGATGATCAGCGCGACCGACCCGACCAGGGCGGCGGCGGCCCGCTGCTGGCGGCTCATGCCCGGCAGCCGGGGTGCCGGCCGGCGCAGCGCCTGCGCGCAGAGTTCCACCAGCACGGAGAAGGCGAACGTCGCCCACCCGAACCACCCGGCCAGCGCCAGCGCGCGCAGGAAGAGGCGCCCGTCGTCGCGGCTGGTCAGCGTCGCGCCGATCTCCGCGACGGTGGGCAGGTGGTCGGGCAGCGGGTTGCCGGCGAGAGCGAGCAGCGCCACCGGCGCGCCGACCAGCACCGCGCAGAGCACGACGAGCGCGCCGAACCCGGTCAGGATCCGTCCGGTCCGCCGTACGACGGAACGACCCGAAGCGGCCATGGCTGCCTTCCTTCCTACGGTGCTCCGGTGAGCGGCCGCGCGCTCGCCTCGCCGGAGACGGTGACGGTCTCGTCGAAGCCGAACAGGCCGAGCATGGCTCTGTGGTGGGTGACGGTGACGCGTACGCGGACCCGGGTCTCCCCGTCGACGACCGGGAAGCTGACGGTGTGGCCGGCGGCGCCGGCGGCGGCGAGGTAGTCGGCGACGGCCCGGCGGGCCTGCGGCCGGTTGATCCGGGTGGGCCCGCCCTCGATGGCGGTGGCCCGGTCGATGGCCTGACCGCCGGCCCGGGCGGCCTCGGCGGCGAGGTTGTCGGCCCGCTGCAACGTGCGCAGTTGGCCGGCGCCGTCGAAGGCCATGCCGATGACGGCGAGGATCCCGACCATCGCCACCGCGAGGAAGACGCTCACCCGCCCCTCGTCGCCGGGGGTGGCGGGAGCCGGCCGGACCCGACCGGCGGTCATCGCCGGCTCCGGTAGCGGTCCAGCGGCGAGGTGAAGCTCGCCGACACCCGCGTGCCGGCGGGCATCCCCGGCAGGACGGACAGGTGCAGGTCCCGGTAGGAGACGGTGCAGGCGATCCGCACGGTGACCGAGGCGTCCTGCCCGGCGGGACTGCGGAACGCCGCGTCGAGGGTGGTGGGCCTGCCGCGTACCGCGCCGCTGAAGGTCACCTCCGGGCTGCCCGCGCAGTCCAGGCCCCGCCAGTCGAGCTGCCGGCGGGCCGCGTCCCGCGCCTCCGCGCGGGCGGTGCGGGCGTCCCGGGAGATCGACGCGGCGCGGGCGGCGTCGTGGGCGGCGGCCTCGATCGCCTCGGCCGCCACGGCGGTACGCCCCGTGACCCCGGCCAGCACGATCAGCGCGATGAAGGCCGGGGCGAGCACCGCCACCTCGATCGAGACCGAGCCACGCTCGGCGGTACGGCTCACGGCGTGGTCCACCGTTCCACCGTCCCGTGGGCGGTCTGCCGCACCGGGAAGCTGACCCCGGGGACGACCGACAGGGAGCGACCGCGCACCGTGCAGGTCACCTCGGTCCTGGTGCTCTCGCAGCTCGGGGCGGGCTTGTCCCAGTCGACGAGCCAGCCGCCGGCGGCCCGCAGGAACCGGGTGGCCCGGGCCTCGCCGGCCCCGGGCGGCGCCTGGTGCAGCCGTTGCGCGTTGACGGCGCTCTGCGCGGCGTTCAGCGCGGTGGACCGGGCGACGAACCAGGCGGCGGTCTGGATCGAGGCGAAGAGCAGCAGCAGGATCGCCGGCATCGCCACCGCCAGCTCGACCGGGTTGGCCCCCCGGTCGGTCCCGCCGGCTGCCAAACGCCGGGCGACGGCCAGGCCGGGGCGCCGGGCGACGCCTGGACCGGGGCGGCGGGCGGCGGCTAGGCCGGGGCGCCGAGCGGCGGCTGGGCCGGGGCGGGCGGCGGCTGGTGCGGGCGGCCGGGCGGCGGCCAGGGCAGGGCACCGGGCGGCGGTGACCGCCCGGCGCCCCGGCGAGGAGTCTGCGCGGCTCACGGATCAGGGCTACTTCGGGTCCTGGTGCTTCGGGATGTTGTCCATCCAGTCGTTGGCCGCGCCGAGGGCGGCGGCGGTGACCGCCATCGCGACGGCGACCAGGCCGAAGATGATCACGGCGGTGGGTACGGGGCTGTCCCCCCGTTCGCCGTCGCGGCGCAGCTCGGCCAGCCGCGCCGCCAGCGCGACGTGCAGGTAGGTGATGACGGACATGACGGGCTCCTTCTCTCGGGGTCGGATCAGAGGCGGGCGATGAACGGGTAGACGGCGAAGCCGAGCAGGACGAAGACGAGCAGCGCCCCGGGGATGTCGAGGCGGCTGGTCACCCCCTCGGCCCGGGCCAGGTTGTCGGTGCGGATCTGGTCGCGTAGTGAGTCCGCGCGGCTGCGCAGGGTCTCGTGCACCTGCGCGCCCTCGCTGCCGGAGGAGCGCATGATCGCCCCGACGTCGCCCAGCTCCGGGATGCCGATGCGCTCGGCGAGGTCGCGCAGTTCGTCCCAGGGCGAGTGCATCTGCATCTGGGCGATCCGCAGCGCCTCGGAGATGCGGTCGAAGACCCAGCCGTCGCAGACCGCCGCCGCCCGTTCCAGCGACTGCACCGGCCCGTGGGCGGCGGCGAGCTGCAACGCGACCAGGTCCAGGTAGGTGCAGACAGCCTGGCGGAACTCGTCGCGGGCCCTGTCCGCCCGGTCCAGCACCGCCCGGTGCGCGACCAAGGCGCAGAGCAGCGCCAGCCCGAGGCTGCCGAGCACGGGCACGACCACCGGCAGCCGTACGCCGACGGCGAGGAGGGTGCCCCCGAGCAGCGTCGGGGCGGCGAGCCCGATCAGCGCGGAGAGCAGCATCGACAGGGCGTACTGCTCGGGGGTCCGGTCGATCAGGGCGAGCTGCCGGTGCGGTGGCCGTAGCCAGCGGCTCAGCCCGGTCAGCCACTCCAGCCGCCGGTCGGCGGGGGCGGTGAGCTGCCCGCCGCCGGGCGGCTGGTGCAGCCGGCGCAGCGCGGGCCCGAGCGCCGGGGTGGCCGGCACCAGTTCGCGGACCACCAGGAAGGCGCCCAGCCCGACGGCTGCCCCGCCGCACACGGCGAGCGCGAGCTGCCAGTTGAGGACCACCAGGCTCAAGCGAGCACCTCCTGCGGGTCGGGGGCGGGCAGGAAGCGCGCCGGCCGGCGCGGCTGGCTCATCGATCGCACCCAGGCCAGCAGGCCGACGAAGGCCGCGCCGAGGGCCGCCATCACGAGCTGCCCGAAGGGCGTGCCGTACGGGCTGACGTACTCGGTGTTGAGCAGCCCGTACGCGACGGTGGCGAGGGTCATCCCGGTGAGGAAGCGGACCGCGAACCGGGGCTGGGTGCGCTTCGCCTCGATCTCCCGGCGGGTGGCCACCTCGGCCGCCGCCGCGTGCGCGATCGAGCCGAGCACGTCGCCGAGGCGTTCGCCCCGGTCGGTCACGTGCAGGATCAGCGCCGCCACCACCTGGTCGCAGACCGGGTCGCCGATCTCGTCGGCGAAGGCGAGCAGCGCGGAGCGGGCCAGCCAGCCGGCCTGGAGGCGGGCGGCGAGCAGCCGTACCTCCTCCTGGATCTCCTCGGGCGCGGTGGCGACCGTGCCGATGATCGTCTGCTGGAGTCCCTGGCCGGTGGCCGAGACGTCCTTGAGCCGGCGGGTCCACTCACCGACCGCCTCGATCCGGGCGATGGCCCGCTGCTCGGCCTTGCCGACCGAGAACAGCCACGGGATGCCGGGGACCGCCACCACGACCAGCAGGCCGACCACCGGCAGGCCGGTGACCAGGAAGGCCAGCGCGCCGGCGACCAGCGCGCCGACCAGTAGGGCCTGGTGCGCCCGCTGCTCGCGCGGGCTGGCGCCGGAGCCCTTCCACAGGCGCTCCAGCCCCCGGCCCGCGCCGGGCCCGCCGGGCGGCCGGCGGGTGCCGACGAGCGCGACGACCGCCAGCAGCAGCCCGGCGACGCAGGCGGCCCCGGAGACCACCGCGACGAGTTCGACGTTGTCCAGCACCGCGGGTCACCGCCGCCCGAGCCGGGTCTGCCGGGGTCGCCGCCAGGCGCCCGTGCCGGCCTCGATCCACCGGCCGAGCAGCCGGGCGTCGTAGCCGACCCGGAGGAGCTGGGCGCGGATCCGCTCGGGCAGGTGCCGGGGCACCGCCCGCCCGTCCGGCCCGGGACCGAACACCTGTGTGGTGGTGATCCGGTTGCCGTCGCCCACGCCGATGACCTCCTCGACGTGCGAGACGAAGCGGTGCTTGCGTCCGCCGATCGCGGTCTCGTCCTCGACGGTGACGTAGACGATCAGGTCGAGCGCGTTGCCGGCCATCCGGCGGGCCTGGTCGACGGTCATCTCCCGGCCGTGCGCCAGCGCCAGCTCGATGATCCGCTCGCTCACCCCGGCGGGCGTACGCGCGTGGATGGTGCACATCGAGCCGCGGCTGGTCGTCATGGCCTGGAGCATCGGGACGATCTCCCGGGACCGGACCTCGCCGACGATGATCCGCAGCACGCCCATCCGCAGCGAGACGGGGATCAGGTCGGCGATGCTCACCTCGCCGGCGGGGCGGCCGTCCGGCCCGCGCTCGCCGTGCCCCTCCCGGGCCTCGAAGCTCATCACCGCCCGGTGCTTGAGCCGGCGGCGGGCCGGCAGCAGCTCCCGGCTCTCCTCCAGCAGCACGTACGGCTCGTCGGCCGGGATCTCGTCCATCAGCGCCCGGATGACCGTGGTCTTCCCGGCCCCGGCCAGGCCGGCCACCATGATGTTCAGCCCGGCCCGCATGCAGGCGCGCAGGAAGTCGCGCACCAGCGGGTCGATCATCTCGTCCAGGTCGCCCCGGCCACCGGCGAGGTCGTCGAGGCTCACGTCCAGCGTGTTGTGCTTGCGGATCACCGCGTACGGGCGGTGGCTGACCAGGAACACCGCGGCCAGCCGGCTGCCGTCGGGCAGTTGCAGGTCGAGGGTGGGCTTGGAGGTCGACAGCGACCGCTCGGTGGCCCCGGCGCGGCGGGCCGCCGCCTGGAGGATCTCCACCAGTTCGTCGTCGCTGTCGGCGATCGGCTCGGCCCAGTCCACCCCGCCGCCGTGCCGGGTGACGCGCACCTGGTCGCAGCCGAGGATGTGCACCTCCTCGATGGTGTCGTCGACCAGCAGCGTCTGGAGGCGGCCGAGCCCGGCCAGCTCGGCGGTCACCTGGTCGAGCAGGAGCCGCTCCTCGCCGGCCGCCATCGGGGTGCCCGCGCGGCGCACCGCGTCGGCGTACTCGGCCACCACCGCGACCGCGAGCCGGGCGCGCTCGGTGTCCTCCTCGTCGACGGTGAACTCCCGGCCGCGCTGCCACCGGGTGAGCCGTTCGCTGAGTTCCCGGCGCAGCTCGCGGACCACGTGGAAGTCGATCCGGGCCCGGGGCGGCGGCTCCGGCGGCGGCCCGGCCAGCGGCACCGGAAGTGGCGCCGGCTGGTGGTGCCGCCCGTTGGGCGGGGGCAGCGGCGGCGTGGTGGAGGTGACGCCGGGCGGTGCGGTGGCAGTGGCACCGGGCGGGGTGGCGGTGCCGGGCGGCTGTCGGCGCGGATCGGCGGAGACCGGTTCAAACCGCATCCGGCACCCCCTGCGACACGGGCCAGGCCAGCCGGGCGCGCCGCCGCTCCAACAGCGCCCCGACCGGCACCTCCAGGGCCCCGGCCGCGCGCATCAGCGGCCGACCGGCCCGCACGGTGCCGCCCAGGCTGAGCACCTCGGCCGTACGCGGGTCGTCCGGCAGCCGGGCGACCACCGGCAGCCGCAGCGCCTTGCTCACCTCGCCGCTGCCGTGGCCGTCGCCGACCAGCAGCAGCCGCAGGCTGCCCGGCGGCACCCGGTGCTCGGCGAAGTCCCGCTCGATCGCCCTGACCATCGCGCGGGTGCCGGACAGGTCGGGCAGCCGGGCGCGGCTGACCAGCAGCACCACCGAGGCCGCGCGCAGGATCGGCCAGGGCGGACCGACGACGGGCAGCCGCCCGCAGTCGACGAGCAGGTCGTACGGCGGGTCGCCGCGTTCCAGGCTGGCGAAGAAGTCGGCGAACCGCTGCCAGAGCGGGGTGACGCTGCCGGCCTGTGCGGGGTCGACGACGCCGGGCAGCAGCAGACGTTCCCGCTTCGGCGCGTCCAGGTCGACCAGTTGCGACCAGAACGCGGTCTCCAGGTTGCCGTCGCGCAGCTCGCCGACCGCCAGCTCGCCGATGCCCCGGGGGCCGTCGAGCGCACCGCCGAGGTAGCCGGCGAGGATGGACCCGCCGGCCGGGTCGCACTCGGCGAGCACCAGCCGCCGGTGCCAGGTCAGGGCGCAGGCCAGGGCGGAGGTGGTGACGCCCGGGGAGCCCTTCGCCGAGACCAGCGCGATGATCGCCATGCTCAGGCCGCCTCGGTCAGCACGACGGCGATCCGTTCCTGCGCGGAGAGCGCCACCACGGCCGGCACGTCCCGCACGGCGAGCGCCAGGTAGACCACCACCTCGTCGTCATCGTCGGATGTCGCGGTGTCGATGACCGTCGCCTCGAACCGGGTGGCGGCGCCCACCGGGCGGTCGTCGTTGCCGTCCGGCGTGCTGACCAGCAGGACCTTGTCGCCGGGGTGCAGCTCGCGGGCGGGCACCTCGGCGGGCCCGAGACCCAGCGCGAGCTGCTGCTGCCCGGGGCCGAGCAGCGGGTCGTCGGTGAGCTGGGCCATGGTCAGCAGCGTCCCGGGGGTCAGCGACACGGCGGCCCGCTTGCCGAGCACCTCGTCGAGCCGGCCGGCCGGGACCGGGGACAGGCCCTGGCCGCCGGCCACCTGCACCGGCATCAGGTCGTCGGCGCCGATCTGCCGGCCGACCTCGACCGGTCGGGCCACGGCGAGGTAGCTGCCGGTGGCGCGTACGGAGGTGACCGCGAACGCCGCCCCCAGGCCGCCGAGGGCGATCAGCAGCACGGCCAGGCCGAGCAGCCCGGGTCGCATCCGGCGCTGCCGCACCACCTTCGGCGGGGCGATCGGCGCGTCCACCGGTCCGGTTCCGTTCCGGGTCGCCACACTCATTCCGACACCACCTGTAGTTCGTTGATCCGGACCGGGACCGTCCCCGTGGTCCGGTTGACCGGGATGACGCCGCTCTGACCGCCGCCTTCCCAGGTCACCGTCCAGTACGTGGTGGCCCGCACCCGGTAGTCGCCGGCCTTCGGGTAGCCGCTGTCGTAGCCGCAGTCGGGGGACCGGCGGCCGGCGTGCGGGCCGTCGGCCCGGTACGGGGTGCCGGCGCCGGTGCAGGTGACCGTGCGGCCGTTGCCCATGTCCCAGACGATCCGGTCGAACGTCGCCGTGATGCTGACGGTCAGGCCCCGCTCGGTCTCCGACGCCTGCTGGGTTGGCCCGAAGTACTTCCGGTCGTGGCTGCTGCCCCACATCCAGACCGGCAGCCCGACCAGGCCGGGGCCCTTGCTGCGGCGGGGGGCGACCGCGATCCGGGGCGCCGCGATGGTGATCTTGGCCAGCGCCCGCCGGGCGAGTTCCTCCGGGTCGGGCGGCGCGCCGAAGCCGGGCGGCGGGGCGTCGCGCAGGACCGTGGTCTGGGCGCCGAGGTCGCCGCCGTTGCAGGTGCGCACGTACCACTGTTTGCCCTCGGGGGCCTCGAGCTGGGGCTGGGCGAGCTTGTAGTAGCAGCCGTCGCCGTTGTTGAACCAGCCGAGCACGTCGTCGTAGCACTTCACCGTGCGGCCGTTCCACTGGCACTTCCCGCCGCCGCCACCGCCGCCCGAGTCGCCGCCCCCACCGGTGTCCCCGCCGCCGCCCGGGCCGCCCGGGGTGCCGGGGTCGTCGTCCCAGACGCTGCAGTCGCTCTGCCCGGGCGGGCACTCCGCGCCGGGGTCCGCGCGCCCCGCGGCGGGTGCGGACACGGCCGCCCCGAGCGCCAGCAGCAGCGCCAGGCCGGCGCCGGCCAGCGCCCGGCGGGTCGCTCCGGCCCCGGTCCCGGCGGTGCGCGTGCGGGTCGCCCCGGCCCCGCTCGGCGCGACGGCCGGGGCGCCCCCTCCTCCCCAGGTCAGCACGGCAGGTCCTCGTGGGCGGCGCCGGCGCTGATCAGCCAGCGGCCGTCCGGGTACCGGGTGGCGGTCGCGGTGGCCAGGTGCCGGGTCCCCCCGGTGCCGGGGACGACCCGCTTGTCCCTGGCGTAGACCAGGCGGTAGCCGGTCGCGTCCAGGCAGTCCTGGATCTCCACGGTGGGCGGGCTCGAATCCAGGCTCACCGACGTCACGGTGGGGTCGGAGACCAACGTGCCGGTACGCATCGCGCCGTGCTCCTTCGTCTCGCGGATGGACAGCCGGACCCGGGTCAGCAGCGGGTCGGCGAGGAACCGCGACAGGTCCGGGTGGTGGGGGTCGCTGCGCCCGCTCGCCGTGCGGGACGCGGCGAGGTACCCGGCGTACGCGGCCAGGGCCGCCTTCCTGGCCGCCTGCTCGTCGACGTCCCGATGGGTCGGGGTCGGGGCGCCACTGGCGGGAGCCGCCCGGGTGGTCGTCGCCGGGTCGGCGCCGCAGGCCGTGACCGCCGCGACCGCCGCGATGGCGAGCAGGCGGGCCGTCGACCGGCCGAGCTGCCGTCCGCGCACGTCGTGCCTCCTCGGTGGCCGTCCGGAGGCCGGCGCACCGGCTCCGGGCATGCGGTGGCGCGGCCGAATGGGGCCATCCGGACCTGTCGGAAAGCGTCGCCGCATTCGCCATTACGGATATCTACAAATGCAGGTTCTGGTTCGTCCTTGTCGTTTCGTCGCGGGGTTGCACCGCACCCAAGGGGCGAGCATAGGCTGACGTCCGCCGATGCAACAGAGGCAATTCAGATGGATACCGTGAGTGATGACAGGTGGTGGAGCCGGGTGGCTGCGGGCGGTGTGATCGAGTCGGGTCGCGGTCTTCCGCGGTGCGGTTGGGAAAGTCGACGCGGTGGGAGTCCGTCCAGTGGGCGAGTGGGCGTCGTGGTCGTCGGGGGCTGTCCCGGACGCGGTGACTGGTCCGATCCGTCCCCCGTCCCGACGTATCGACATTCCATTCGCATGGGATTCCCGCTCATGTGGTCGCGCCATTTCCGCGTGCATTTCCGCGATTCCGGCGGGAGGGGCGCAGCCCGTCGCGCCCGTTACCGGCCGGCCGGGCCGTCACTACCCTCCGTGTCGTGCCCCGGCGTCCGGCGGGAGGACCCCTCATGGCGCTGACCGAACCGCCGGTGCTGGCGGAGCCCGCCGGGCCGCCGCCGGTCGCCTCCCGTGTCGCGCGGGCGCTGGCCGTCCTCGCCCTCGGCCCGGTGCTCCGCCTCGCCGCGATCCGGTACGCCGTACCGCCGGGGGTGGCCACCAGGACCGGGTGCGACGCCTGCGGCGCTCCGATCGGGCTGGCCCGGCCGTGGCCGGCGCTGGGTCCGGCGGCCCGGTGCGGGCGGTGCCGGGCGCGCGTCGGCCCGCCGCCCGGCGCGGTCGAGCTCGCCGTGGCGGGGGCGCTCGGGGTGCTGCTGCTGGTCGGTCCGCCCGCCGCGGTGCTGGCCGCCACCGCCTGGTGGCTGGGCTGGGCGATTCCCCTCGTCTTCGTCGACGCGGCCGTGCACCGGCTGCCGGACCGGCTCACCTGGCCCGCCGCGGCCGGCACCTGGCTGCTGCTCGGCGTGGCCGCGCTCGCCGGGGCGGGTCCGGAGCCCTGGCTGCGGGCCACCGTGGCCGGGGCGGGGCTGGCGCTGTTCTTCGCCACCACCACGCTGCTGCTCGGCCGGCGCGGGTTCGGCCTCGGCGACGCCAAACTGGCGCTCGGCGTCGGCGCCCTGCTGGGCTGGTACGGCTGGGCCCTCCCGGTGGCCGGGCTCGTGCTCGCCCTGCTGCTCTCCGGGCTGGTCGGTGTCGCGCTCCTGGCCACCCGCCGCGTCGGCTGGCGCAGCCACCTCCCCTTCGGCCCCTTCCTGGCCTGCGGCGCGGTTGCCGCCCTCCTCCTCCCCTAACCCCGCCCCCGCGCTCCCGCTCTCGCCCCGCGATCTTGCACTTGTGGCCCGCCATGTAGGCGGATTTGTGCGCTCTGCCCGGGCGGGAAGTGCAAGATCGCGGGGAGGGGTGAGGGTAGGGGTTAGCGGCGGGCGGACGTGGCCCGGTTCGGGATGGGACGCTCGGCGTGGCGGGCGCGGCGTTGGAGCAGGCCGGCGGTGGGGCGGGCGAGCAGCGGCGTGAGCAGCGCGGTGACGAGGGCGCCGAGCAGGACGCCGACGACCACGTCGTGCGGGTAGTGCACGCCGACGAAGGTGCGGGAGAACGCGGCCAGTGCCGCCACCGGCAGCGCGATCAGCCCGACCCGGCGGGACAGCAGCAGCGTCGCCACCGCCAGCCCGCCCGCGATCGTGGAGTGGTTGCTGGGGAAGGACCAGTCGCCCGTCGGCGGGCAGTGCCCCGCGATGATGGCCAGGTCGGTTGCCACCGCCCGGCAGGGGCGCTCCTGGTCCACCACCACCTTCAACACCTCGCTGCACCCGTACGCGAGCACCACCGCCACCGGCGTCACCAGGGCGTACGCGCGGCCGCGCGGGCCACCCCCGAGGCGTGACACGGCCGCCACCAGCCACAGTGCCCCGAGCAGCAGGATCGCGGCCTCGGTGAAGTGCCCGGCGAACCACTGCACCGGTTGCGGGGTGTCGGCGGCGAAGTCGACGATGTCCCGGTACCACTCGGCGCTGATCTCCGGCACATCCGTCGTGCCCGCATCAGTCATGACTCACCTCACCAATAGTTCATACCGTGTTTACCTCACGGACAACCCTGGAACATCTGGAAGTCGGACACAGTGTGCGTTGGTCGGGCCGAGGCCCTGACTTTCGTCTCAGTGATCTCTCAGCCCGGTCTGCCACGGTCGACCCGGTACGTCGGACTCCCTGGAGGCGCTGTGCACGACACCCCGACCGCCGATCGGCCGCCGACCGCGCCCGGGACCGGGGACGACGAGGCCTGGCGGATCCGGCGTACGGAGGCGGACCTCGGCCGGCTCGCCGAGACGGAGTCGATCTTCGCGCTGGGCAACGGCTGGGTCGGCTGGCGCGGCAACCTGGACGAGGGCGCCCCGTACGGCATGCCCGGCAGCTACCTGAACGGTTTCCACGAGCGGCGCGAGCTGACCTACCCCGAGGACGGGTACGCCTTTCCGCAGCTCAGCGACACGGTGATCAGCGCGCCGAACGCCGCCCTGATCCGCCTCTGGGTCGACGGCGAGCCGCTGGACGTGCGCACCGGCACCCTGCGCACCCACGAGCGGGTGCTCGACCTGCGCGCCGGGGTGGTCGAGCGGCACACCGAGTGGGTCTCCCCGGCCGGGCACGGCGTACGCGTCCGCAGCACCCGGCTGGTCTCGCTGCCCCGCCGCCCGGTGGCCGCCGTCCGGTGGAGCGTCGAGCCGCTGGGCGGGACGGTCGACGTGCGGGTCTGCGCCGACCTGCTCGCCAACGAGCGGGTGCCGGAGCGCTCCGACGACCCCCGCGCCGCCTCGGTGATCCATGACCCGCTGACCGCCGAGTACCGCCACTCGAACGGGCACGACGGCGTCCTCGTGCACCGCACCGAGCGCAGCGGGCAGCGGGTCGCCGTCGCCGTCGCGCACGAGGTGCGGGCCCCGGACGGCTTCGCCCCTGGCGTCGACTGCGCGCCGGACCGGCTGCGCCTCACCCTGAGCGGGACGCTGCGCGCCGGCGAGCGGCTGGAGCTGACGAAGTTCGCCGCGTACGAGTGCGCCACGGTGGACGCGACGCCGCCGCAGGGGCTGGCCCGCCTGGTCGTCGAGGAGGCCGGGGCGGCCCGCGCGGCGGGCTTCGACGCGCTGCTCGCCGCCCAGCGCGCGGCCCTGGACGCCGCCTGGCAGACGGCCGACGTGCTGCTCGACGGCGACGCCGAACTCCAGCAGGCCATCCGGTTCGCCGTGTTCCACCTCATTCAGGCGGGCCGGCCGGACGGCGACCGGACCATCCCGGCCAAGGGCCTGACCGGCAACGGCTACGACGGGCACGTGCTCTGGGACACCGAGGGCTACGTGCTGCCGGTGTTGACGTACCTCGCCCCGGAGGTGGCCCGGTCGGCGCTGCGCTGGCGGCACGCCCACCTGCCCGAGGCCCGCGAACGCGCGGCAGAGTTGCGGCTGGCCGGGGCGACCTTTCCGTGGCGCACCATCGGCGGCCGGGAGTGCTCCGGCTACTGGCCGGCCGGCACCGCCGGGCTGCACGTCAACGCCGACATCGCCGACGCGGTGCTGCGCTACGTCGCCGCCACGGGCGACGACGAATTCCTCGCCGGGGCCGGGCTGGAGTTGCTGGTCGAGACGGCCCGGCTGTGGCACGGCTTCGGCCACTGGTCCGACGTGGGCACCTTCCACCTGCGGGGGGTGACCGGCCCGGACGAGTACTCCGCCCTGGTCGACGACAACCTCTTCACCAACCTGATGGCCCGCCGCAACCTGCGCGGCGCCGCCGACGCCGCCGAGCGGCACCCCGAGGCGGCGGCCCGGCTCGGCGTCGACCCGGCCGAGGTGGCCGGCTGGCGGGCCGCCGCCGACGCGGTCTTCGTCGCGTACGACGGCGAGCGCGGGGTGCACCAGCAGGCGGCCGGCTTCACCGCGCAGCCCGAGTGGGACTTCGCGAACGCCTCCGACGACGACTACCCGCTGCTGCTGCACTTCCCGTACCTGGAGCTGTACCGCAGGCAGGTGGTCAAGCAGGCCGACCTCGTGCTCGCCATGCAGCGGTGCCCGGGGGAGTTCACGGCCGACGAGAAGGCGCGCAACGTCGCCTACTACGAGGCGCGGACCGTCCGGGACTCGTCGCTGTCGGCGTCCCCGCAGGCGGTGCTCGCCGCCGAGGTCGGGCACCTCGACCTGGCGTACGACCTGTTCGCCGAGTCGGTGCTCCAGGACCTGGCGGACCTGGGCGACAAGACCGGCGACGGGCTGCACCTGGCGTCGCTGGCCGGGGCGTGGCTGGCGCTGGTGCAGGGCTTCGGCGGGCTGCGCGACGACCGGGGGGTGCTCTCCTTCGACCCCCGGCTGCCGGCGCGGATCGACCGGCTCGGCTTCTGTCTGCGCTGGCACGGCCACCGGCTGCGGGTCACCCTGACCGGGGACGAGGCCCGCTACGAGCTGCCCGACGCCGACCCGGCGACCGGCATCGAGGTGTGGCACCACGGTGAGCCGCTCCGGGTCACCGGCGCCGGGCCGGTGGTCCGGCCGATGCCTGTCGTCCCCGACCCCGGCCCCGAGCCGCCCTCCCCGCCCGGCCGCCGGCCCACCCGCCGCTCCGCCGGCGACCGCTGATGTGTAAGGAAGGGCACCTTCCTATCGTTTTTTGTAGAGGAAGGGTCCCTTCCTTACATCTGGGTAGGGTGGTGCGGTGCCAGAACTTCAGCGGCTCGCCACTCACCACGCCGCCGCGCTGCTGCGCTTCGAACGCGACAACCGGGAGTGGTTCGCCCGGTCGGTGCCGGACCGGGGCGACGCGTACTTCGCCGACTTCGACGCGCGGCACGCGGGGCTGCTCGCCGAGCAGGAGGCCGGCGCGTGCCACTTCCACGTCCTGGTCGACGCCGACGGGGCGGTGCTGGGCCGGTTCAACCTGGTCGACGTCGTCGACGGCGAGGCCGAGCTGGGCTACCGGGTGGCCGAGCGGGCCGCCGGGCGCGGGGTGGCGACCGACGGCGTCCGCCGTGTGGCCGCGCTGGCCCGTGCGGCGTACGGGCTGTGCCGGCTGACCGCCAGGACGACCCTGGACAACGCCGGTTCGCTCGCGGTGCTGCGGCGCACCAGCTTCACGCCGGTCGGCGAGGTGTCACTCGACGGGCGCCCCGGCCTGCGGTTCGTCCGCCAGCTGACGGCCGACGACTGACGCGCCGGTCATCCGCTCCCGGACGGCCTCCAGCGCCTCGAAGGCGTACGCCCAGTTGTGGCACTTGAAGCTGCGCAGCCCCTCGATCGGGGTGCGGCAGTCGGCGCAGCGCACCCCGGCGATCGCGTCCGGGACCTCGGTGTTGACGTACTTGCGGTCGCCGAGGATGACCGTCGCGATCATCATCCGGTCGTGCACGCCGGAGAGGGCGGAGGAGACGATGTCGTACCAGGTGACCCGCCGCTGGCACTTGGGGCAGTCCGGTTCGTCGCCGCTGACCCACAGCGGGGCGCCGATGCTGCGCAGCGGCATGCCGAGCAGCTTCTCGATGCGCCGCACGTCCGACTCCGGGGTCGTCCACCGGTGCGCGCCGGGCAGCGACGCGGGCGAGTCGTAGACGGCACGGAACAGGACCGGGTCGACCTCCACGGTCTCGCGCTGACGGGTCATCGGCGTGCCTCCTCACGGTTGGTGCCCCCACCGTCGTCGCAGGTGGGGGCAGGCTCAACCGGATCAACGACACGGCGGGCCGCCGGATCGCCGTCGCAGCCCGACGACATCCGCCGGCCGGCTCAGCTCTCCGGCGGCGGCGGCAGTTCGGCGTGCCGCACCTGGTAGCCGCCTTCGGTCACCGGGGCGAAGGGAGCGGGCGCCATGCAGGTGCCCACGCTGCCCTCCCGCCACTGCCCGTCCGGGCCCTGGTCGGCGTTGACCACAGCCCAGGAGAAGCCGACGCGGTCGCGGCCCGGCCCGTCGTACACACTGAAGCCCAGCCGCCGCCCGACGAGGTCCGCCACCGGCGCGTCGGCCTCGGTGACCACGGCGGTGAGGGTCGCGGTCCGCGCGGCCGCGACCAGGCAGTCGACCCGGGCCGCGAAGCGGACGGTGGAGCCGTCCGCCGCGACCCGGTGGGCGACGTGGACGGTCCCGGTCGCGTCGGTGGGCAGGCCCTGGGGTGCTCCCGGCAGGGGTCGGGCGTACGGCGTGGCGCGCGCGTCGAAGCTGAAGCTGCGCACGTCCTGGTCCGGCGCGAACGTCAGCCGGACCTCGCCGCTGCCGGTCACGCGCGCGGTCCCGGCGGGCTCCCGGTCTGCCGTCGCCGAGGCGGTGGCGCCCGAAGCGCCGGCCAGGGCCACGCCGACCACGATGGCCGCTGCGCCCAGCCCACGGAGTGTCGTCCTCATCGGTCCTCCTGAAAACGGTGGCGACCCTCGTCGCCCTCGCGTTCCAGGCTTCCGGCCGGCCGCCCGCCACACCTCCCGCGACGGCGTGAGCCCCCTCCTCCCCACGGGGGACGCCCGGCCGCCGGCCGTGTCGGTCGTGCCGCGCGGGTGGTCGGCGTCGTTGCCACGGTGACGCGGCGACGACCGGCGCGTCGACCGGGGAGCGGGTGGAGGATGGCCGAGGCGGGGGCGGGGCGGGGCCCACGGTCCGCGTCCCCGGGCGGCCCCGCCGCTAGTGGTCGTTCAGCATGAGCAGCACCGTCTCCTGCTCGACGTCGAGGTACGCCACCCGCCAACGCGTGGTGGGCGGCGCCTCGTCGTACGACCGGCTGTGCAGCCAGCGGGGAGCGGCCGGGACGTGCGATCGCAGGTCGGGCCACACGTCGGCGGGCGTCTTGCCCTGGTCGTGCTGGGCCGGGTCGTCGGCCGCGATCGGCGCGAAGTCGTACTGCTCCGCCAGTTTTCGCGCGTCCTGCGGATGGAGCCTGACGACAGCCTGGTACGCCCAGTCCGTCGGGCCCGGGGCCCGGGAACACGGGCCGCCCAACGCGCGAGCCTGCCAGTGGATCTCGGGATAGTCGCCGAGGCCCGGCAGTTCCTCCGGCGGGTCCCAGCGGTCCACCCGGACCTTGGCCTCCGCCTCGCGTATCGACTCCTCGCACCCCTGCGCCTCACGTGCCGCCGTGCCACCGCAGCCGGCGACCAGCCCGATCGCCGTGACGATGGTGGCGGCTCGTGTCAGCGTCCCCGTCCTCATGGCGAGGACAGTAGACGGTCGCCGCTCACCCCTGACCGGGCCGCCGCCGGCCGCTCGTTGGGGCTCACGTCGGCTCAGGTGTCAGAGGCGGTGCCGGCCCGGCCGGTCAGAGCCTTCCAGGCGGTGTCGACGAGTTCGCGGACGTCGGTGTCCGTCAGGGTGCCGTCGACCAGCCATCGGTAGACGAGCGGGCCGGCGAGGAGATCGCGCGCGGTGGCCGGCGAGGTGTCGGACGGGAGGTCGCCACGGGCGATGCCGCGCTCGACGACGTCGGTGATGGTGTCGAGGCGGGGGCGCAGGTACCGATCCCGCAGCGGTGCGGCGAGGTCGTCGCGCCCGATGCTGTCGGCGAGTACGCCGAGGACGACCGGCGCCAGGCCGGCGAGCCGGTCCACGAGGCCGCGTGCCAGGTGGTGCAGGTCGGTGCGGGTGTCGCCGGTGTCCGGGGCGGGCGCGACGGGCACCGCCTCGGCCAGGGCGTCGACGACCAGACTGGCCTTGTCGGGCCAGCGGCGGTAGACGGTCGGCCTGGTCACGCCCGCCCGGGTGGCCACCTTCTCGATGGAGAGGGCGCGGTAGCCGCCGTCGCGGAGCAGGTCCAGGGTCGCGTGCAGGATCGCCGTGTCGGTCTCCGGCCGCCGGGGCCGGCCTCGCTCGTTGGCCACGTCACATCCTCTATAATTTACGAGCCGTATCGTAAATTATAGGGCTCATGACTTCGCAGAGGGACGGAGCCCTCCCCGCGGCGGCCACCTGGGGGCTGCTGGCGGCCTGGGCGGTCCACGACGCCGAGGAACTCGCCACGATGGGCGGCTGGCTCGACCGCGCCTGGCCACGGCTGCGGGCCCGCTTCCCGCAGGTGCCCGAGCGGGTGTGGGACCAGCTCCGGGTCAGCCCGGCGCAGGCACGCGTCGCCATCGGCGCGATGGGCGTCGTGATGGCCACCGCGGCGGCCCGGGGCGCTCGCACCGGCGGGCGCAGCGGCTTCTACCAGTCCGCCCTGGTCGGCTTCGGCCTGCACGCGGGCGGGCACGTCGCCCAGGCCGTGGTCACCCGCGGATACACCCCCGGCGTGGTGACCGCGCCGCTGGTCGTCGCCCCGTTCTCGCTGTGGGCCTGGCGGCGCCTGCGGGCGGCCGGCGTACCCCAGCTCGGTGGCGGCGCCGCGGCGAGCGCGGCCCTGCTGCTGCCGCTCGTCGCCGGCGCCTGTCACGCCGTGGCCCGCATCCTGGCACCGGAGCGGCCACGCTGACGGGCGTGCCGAAAGAAGGTGAGGACCCCGCGAAGCCGCCGCCACCGGTCTTCGTCGGGGCGGCCACGGCGCGGGTGCTCCGCAGTGGAGAAACCGAGGAACCGGTAGTGCGGGTGACCGGCGGGAACGCGCTCGGCCAGCCGCTTCCGGCCAGGACCTCGGGATCATTCGACGCCTCGCGCCCACCTACGATCTGACCCATGCGTCGCGTCGCGCCGGTATTGGCCCTCTTGCTCCTGGCCGCTTTGTCCGCTTGCACCTCCGAGCCGAAGGAAGCCGGGCACACGACATTGACCGTCCTGCTGGACCGCGATGTGACGGCAGCGCAGAAAAGTGTGGTGGAGCAGCGGCTACGCGCGATGCCGAGCGTAACGGGCGTCGCCTTCGAGACCCGCGAGCAGGCCTACGAGAAACTGCGGAAGGACTCGCCCGATCTGGTGGCGGACCTGGATCCGGAGAACCTGCCGGAGTCCCTTCACGCGACTGTCACGGACGCCTCGGTCGCCGAGGCAGTCGATCTGGTGATGGGTACGGTCGACGGCGTCGAGTGGGTTGGGCTCAAGATCGCCGATGTTGATCCCGTGCCGTCGCGGATCGGGGCGATCGTCCGGCTGGAACCGACGGCTACGGAAAAGCAGCGAGCCGCCGTAGCGGAGGCCGTCCGGGCGCTGCCCCACGCGGAGTCGGTCGAGTTCGAGGAGCGCGACGCCGCCTACGAGCGGCTACGCAAGCAGTGCCAAGGCAAGGGCGACCTTGCCACGCAACTCGACTCGCAGGTGGCGCGCGCTTCGCTGCGGCTCCAGCTTCCCTTGAACGGGAAGGGTGGAACCGGGCTGCCCGAGATCGAACGCCTGGATGGTGTCGAGGCGATTCGACTGGTGCCGGTGGCGATGCTCTGAGTGGCGCCGCCGGAGCGGCGGCCCACGGGGGAGCGGCGCCGTCCGGTCCGCGGCGCATTCCGGCGGGTGAGCGAGTCGGTTCGCCGGCGCCCCTACGTCGTCCTCCTCCGCAGCTCGCAGCGACCGTCGGTGCAGGAGCGCTTCAGGCGCCCCAACGACAGCGTCTGCACGAGGCCGACCGCCCAGCACATCGGACATCCGCGGAGTGCGAGCAGGCCAACGGGGAACAGCAGCAGGCTCACCGGGCCGACGACCGGCAGAAGTGCGATCGAGCCGATCAGCCCGCCGAACCCGACCACGCCACGGGCGAGGTGCCGCGCCAGCGATTGGCTGGCAAACGAGGGACCGTCAACCATCGACCAACCCTTCCTGCAGGGTGCGGTGCACCGAGGCGCGGGCGCGGTGCAGCCGGGACTTCATCGCGGCCGTGCTGAGGCCGAGCGCGTCGGCGACGGCCCGGCCCGGAAAGCCTTGGATGTCCCGCATGATCAGCACATGACGCTGGTCGGCGGGCAACGCGGCGATCGCCTCGGCGACGCGGCCGGCTTCGAGACGTTGCAGCACCTCGTCCTCGGCCGACGCCGTGGCGATGTCGGCCACTGGCGCAGGGCGATGGCCGACGAGCCGCAGCTGACGCAGGCATTCGTTGCGTACGATCCGAAACATCCACGAGGCCAGCGCGGCGGAGGCACGCAGCGTGCCGATCTTGCGGTAGAGGACGATCAACGCCTCCTGCGCCGCATCCTCGGCATCTTCGGGTGTGGCGCACAGCGTGTGCGCGAACCGCCGTACGCCCGGGTACGAGCCGGAGACCAGCGCGGTGAGCGATGCGATGTCCCCGCGCTGGGCGGCGAGCACCAACTGCTCGCTCGGCCATGCCGTCTCAGCCACGGGAACGTCCCTTCCGCCGCAGCAGGAATACGGTGCACATGCAGACCACGAGGGCTCCGACGGCGATGGCAACCCACCATACGAGCTCCATGTCATCCTCCAGTTCTCCGCCGGCGCGTCTCGCCGGCACAGGTAAGAGGCGGCGAGCCCGCCAGAGGATTCGAGTCCTGACCGACCAGTTGCAAACGGCGCCCGCACTCGACGAGAACCCGGCCCGGTGCGGTGCCCGCCCGGTCCCTCGTCGGTCCACACAGGCGTCCATGATTGACGGTGGCTGCCTTCGTTACCGCACCACGTCAGGTCCCGCGCTTCAATTTCCCCTGTCGGACAAGGATGTCTCAGTGAGTAACACACCACATCTCGGTCCAGTGCCCCAGCGCATTGCCGTCGACGCGGAACAGGTGCATCGGCTCATCGCCGACCAGTTCCCTCAGTGGGCCGACCTCCCGGTCCAGCCCGTAGCCGACGGTGGCTGGGACAACTGGACCTTCCACCTCGGTTCCCGGAGGTTGGTGCGTCTGCCCAGCGCATCCGAGTACGCATTGGCCGTCGACAAGGAACACAGGTGGCTTCCGGCGCTCGCTCCCCGACTCCCGCTGCCCATCCCCGCCCCGCTGGCGAAAGGCAAACCCGGCGCGGGCTATCCCTACTCGTGGTCGATATACCAATGGCTCGACGGCGAACCGGTGAGCGCGGACCGCATCGCCGACCCCGTCCGATTCGCGGTCGACCTGGCCGAGTTCCTGGCGGTCTTACAGAGCATCGATACCACAGACGGCCCCCGCCCGGGACAGCACAACTGGTTCAGGGGCGGCACGCTGCGCACCTACGACGGGGAAGCCCAGCGCGCGCTCACGGCACTGGACGGCCACGTCGACACCGACCTGGCTCGCGAGATCTGGAAGAGCGCACTGAACGCACGCTGGGACGGTGTCGACAGCTGGTTCCACGGTGACATCGCTTCGGGAAATCTCCTGCTCAACGACGGGAGGTTGGCAGCCGTCATCGACTTCGGGACATGCGGCGTCGGCGATCCGGCCTGCGACCTGGCAATCGCATGGACATTGCTGACCGCCGACGGCCGGCAGGCGTTCCGGGAGCGACTGTTCGTCGGTGAGGCGACATGGGCGCGCGGGCGCGGCTGGGCCCTCTGGAAGACGCTCGTCACTTGCGCCAATACCTTGGGCGATGCCGACGAGTCGGCCGCGAGCGCACTGCGTGTCCTCGCCGAGATCTTCTCTGAATACACGGCCGGCGCCGTCACCAAGCCCAAGCCATGAACAGCCACCACGCCCGGCAAGCCCTCACCGAGCCATGGTCGCAATCTCCGGCTGGAGTACGAGGCGTATGTCGGCAGCACCTCTGCACTGACCGCTGCGTCAGGCACGCTACGGGCACGACTGACTTGAGGCCCTGCGATCGTGCCCTTGGAGAATCTCGGAATGTCGCCCCTGCGTGAGATAAGGGAGATGGCCACACAGTGGCGGTGATGCAGAAGACCAGACCCCATCTAGTACGTCGGTGACTTACCGGAGGTCAGACAGCCATGCAGATCTACTACCTCGAAATCGTGACCAAGGAGGTCGACGTGGTGTGTGCCACCTACGCGGCAGCGAACGGGGTGCAGTTTGGCGAGCCGGACTCCGGGCTTGGCAACGCACGGACGGCCGAAATGCCGGGAGGCGGGCTGGTGGGGGTGCGGGCGCCGTTGCGCGAGACCGAAGAGCCGGTGGTGCGGCCCTACTGGCTGGTAGAAGACATCGAAGCGGCCGTCGCAGCGGTAGTGGAGGCCGGCGGCGAGATAGCCGTGGAGCCGCTGGAGATCCCCGGGCACGGCACCTTCGCCATCTACGTCCAAGGCGGCAACGACCACGGCTTCTGGCAGCGGTAGACCATCAGCCGAGACACGCCTCAGGATCACCTGAGACGCGGCACAGGCCGTAGGAACATCGCGGCGTCGGTCCTGGTCGCCGGAGAGTCGGCCGGTGCGGATCAGCGCGCCATCGAGGATTGCGTACGCCAGCCGACCGATGCGTTCCATCGCCTCGGCGAGGGTGGGCGCCTGGGCGTGCCAGCCGTACAAGACGGGGCAGGCCTGGTCGGCGAGGCTGCCGCGAGGCATCATGACCATCATGGCCATAAAGCGCGTAATGCCCGACCTCGCAACCAAAGACATCGCGACGGCCACCGCCTTCTACGTCGAGGTACTTGGCTTCGAGGTCGTGATGGACATGGGCTGGATCGTTACCCTGAGCGATCGTGCCAACCCGAAAGCCCAGCTGAGTCTCATGACCCACGACGCCACCGCACCGGTCGTCCCCGACGTGTCCGTGGAGGTCGATGATGTCGATGCCGCATATCAGGCCGCCCGAAACGCCGGCGCTGAGATCGTGCACCCACTCACCGACGAACCATGGGGAGTCCGACGCTTCTTCATGCGCGACCCCAACGGCAGGGTCATCAACGTCCTCACCCACCGGAGCTGACGACCCGTGAGCGACGCCTGTTCACCGACCTCCGGAGTCGGTCGAGGTCGTGTGACCGGCGTGCCGTTGACGTGCCGTGTGGCGAGGACGGCAGGGGCCGGTAGGGCCACGACCCGGTGGCTTGCCGGCGGTGCGGAGTCGAGGTAGCTGGTTAGGCTCGGACCATGCCCCTTACCGCGGACGACGTCGACCGGTTCGTGGCTTTCAGGCCGCGCCTGGAGGCCATCGCCTACCGCCTCCTCGGATCTGCGGGGGAGGCCGAGGACGCCGTGCAGGAGACGTTCCTGCGCTGGCAGGCCGCCGACGTCGACCGCATCGAGGTGCCCGAGGCGTGGCTGACGAAGGTCCTCACCAACCTGTGCCTCAACCAGCTCACCTCCGCACGGGCGCGCCGCGAGACCTATGTGGGCCAGTGGCTCCCCGAGCCCCTGCTCGCCGGGGACCCCATGCTCGGCCCGGCCGACACCGCCGAGCAGCGCGAATCGGTCTCGTACGCGGTCCTCACCCTTCTGGAGCGCCTCTTGCCGAAGGAGCGGGCGGTGTACGTGCTGCGGGAAGCCTTCGACTACCCGCACCGAGAGATCGCGGAGATCCTCGACATCACCGAGGCCACCAGCCAGCAGATCTTCCACCGCGCCAAGAAGCACGTCGCGGACGGCAAGGCCCGCACCGAGATCGACGAGGCCGCCGCCCGGCGGATCGTCGAGCAGTTCCTGGCGGCCGCCACCAGCGGCCAGACCGAGCCGCTCGTGCGCCTGCTCACCGCGGACGCCATCGCGATCGGCGACGGCGGCGGGAAGGTCCCGGCCCGCGCCAGGGCGTTCGAGGGCGCCGTCGCGGTCGCGAAGTTCCTGCGGGGCCTGTTCAGACCCGGCGAGGTCAAGCGTGCCCTGGTCGGCGGCGCACCCGAGGTCTACGCCTGGACCGCCAACGGTGACCCCGCCGTCGTGGCGGTCGTGGCCGGCCGGGTCATCGGCGTCATCTGCCTGGAGGTCACGGCCGAGGGCATCGCCGCGTTCCGCACCCAGGTCAACCCCGACAAGCTCGAACGCGCGACCGCGCACTGGGCGGCCGCCAACCACGGGGAGCCCCTGTTCCACGCCTTCTGACCGCCGTGTGAGGTGCTTCACATCGCGCTCCTGTCAGGAAACGCCGGGCCGTCCGGTTCAAGTGGCGAACCCGCGAAAGACAGGAGCAGGGAAATGCAGCATCGCATCACCGTTCTCGGAGCCGGGTACACCGGAGCCATCGCCGCCGGCCGGCTCGCCAAGCGGCTTCGCCACGAGGACGTCGCCGTCACCCTTGTCAATGCCGAGCCCGACTTCGTCGAACGCGTCCGGATGCACCAGTTGGCGGTGGGCCAGGACCTCAAGCCCCGGCCATTCAGCGAGATGTTCGCGGGCACCGGCGTCGAACTGAGGCTCGCGAGGGTCACCGGCGTCGACGTCGACCGCAAGACCGTCGCCGTCACCGACGCGAACGGCTCCGAAGAACTCTCCTACGACACGCTCGTCTACGCCCTCGGAAGCGGCTGGAACGCCCAGGGTGTCCCCGGGGCTGCCGAGCACACCTACGAGATCGCCAGCCGGCCCGGAGCACTCCGACTGCGCGAGCGCCTGGCCCGCCTCGCCGCCGGGCAGACCGTGGTCGTCGTCGGCGGCGGCCTCACCGGCCTGGAGGCCGCGACCGAGATCGCCGAGGCCCGCCCCGACCTCGACGTCGCCCTCGCCGTCCGCGGCGGTCTCGGCGACTGGCTCTCGCCAAAGGGCCGCGCGCACCTGCGAAAGGTCTTCGGCAAGCTCGGGATCACCGTGTACGAGCACGCCGCCGTCACCGGTGTCGAAGCCGACCACGTCGCCACGGCCGACGGCAAGACCATCCCGGCCGCAGTCACCGTCTGGACCACCGGCTTCGTGGTGCATCCGATCGCGAAGGCGACCGCCCTGGAAGTCACCGGCACCGGCCAGATCGTGGTCGACGGAACCATGCGCTCGGTCTCGCACCCCGACGTGTACGCCGTCGGCGACGCGGCCTACGCGATGGGCTCGGGCGACAAGCCGTTGCGGATGTCGTGCGCCTCGGGCGTCCCCATGGCGTGGCAGGCCGCCGACGCGATCGCGGCACGCCTGGTCGGCGGGAAGCTCCCGGACACGCCGCTGCGCTACTTCAACCAGTGCATCTCGCTGGGCCGGAAGGACGGCTTGATCCAGTACGTCACCGCCGACGACCGCGCCGTGCAGGCGGTCCTGACCGGACGACTCGCCGCCCTCTACAAGGAACTGGTCTGCAAGGGCGCCGCCTGGGGGGTCGCCAACCCGGTGCTCGGGCTGCCGACCCGGCGCCGCGTCCCGCGGGAGCGGGCCGCGGCGGGCCCGGCCGTCGAGGCGCTGGGGTAGGGCCCGACGCAGTGCGGGCGGGCTTCCGGAGTGCGCTTGGCTGTTGTGGCGGCGCCGCCGTACGGATCTCCGCCGGGCGGGCCGGCACCAGCGCGACACGGCATCCATTCGCACAGGTCAACGAAGACGAGATCGCCGAGGGCCGGCTTCGTTGATGTCAGCTTGACGCCCGACCGCGCCGCCCGAACATTGACCGACACCGCCTCCGCCGACCTCGACGTGCATCCCCGGGTGGCAGTGCAGATCCTCCGGCACGCGCAGTTCGCCATCACCATGGCGATCTACACGTGGCCCCGTGGGTGGCCACCCGTGACGCGCTCAAGCGGCTCGGCAAGGCGCCCGACCGATGAACGGCCTACTGCTGTAGCGGCCCTGATCGCGGCGTGGGAAAGCCCGGTCAGGGCCGCTGCTCAAGGCCGAAGGGCTGATCGGCGGCCGGCAGGGCAAGGGCGTCTACGTCGCCAACCCGCTTCCCCGGTAAACCAGGGCCACCCCCAGAGGCGCGACGCCTCGCTCACAAGCTCTGTGCACGGCGTGTGGCAGCGCCCGGCTGTGTCGCTTACCTCGGGCTGTCGTCCGTCTATAGGCCCGCCGGCTCTCCCGATACGGGCCCGTTGCTGTCTGCCACCATTGCTGTCGGAGCCACCCCTGGGCGCGTGCATCGGGCACGGAGCGGGCAGGAGCAAAGTCCTTCCGAGGATCACTTCCCGTCTCGAGTTGCGGCACGGGTCAGTCGCCTACCGCTCAGGTCCCGGGTGGTCCCGGGTACCCCAGATGGCTGCCGGCCCAGCCGATGCTCCCGGGCGGTGGCTTCCACTCGTTGGCGCGCCCCTTCGAGATCGACAGGTTGGGCCAACGCTTGCGCGCCGCTTGCCGGCTGGCGCCTACCGCTGCCCCAAGCTCGGGATAGCCGGCCCCACACATCGCCGCTTCCTCTGCGCTGGCGGATACGAGGTCGGCGAGAAGCCGGCGCATCTGCTCCCCTGCCGCCATGCGCGCCAGGTGGGCCCGCATCCCGTCCAGGTGGCTCCGCTCGTCGTCTGCTCCGCGCTGGGCATCCATGTCAGACGTGTTCAGCCGCTGCGCCCAATTGGTGGCGACAGCGCTCAGTTCCCGCCGTAGCTCCTGCCGCTCGTTCGACGTCAGTTCCCGCATCATGGGCTCCTTCGTCAATGGCCTCTTACCCAGAATCAGCGCGACAACCAGGGTTGTCAACCCTTGAGTGGGCGGTCTCTTGACCTGCCTGCCCGTTCGGCTGACCGTGGGCTGGACGCCTCGCTTACAAGCTCTGTGCGTCGCGTCCGCACCCGTCCGGCAACGGCTACACGCTCGGAGCTTCGGCCGTGCTGGCACCTGTCAACGTGCCGCCGTCCCGCGGCGTTGCTGTCAGCGTTGCTGTCGACAGCCGTTCCACCGGCGACCCAGGCCGGCCGCCGCTGTGGGAGTCGTCGTGGTCCGGTCCCCACGCACGCAGGTCGTCGCACAGGTGAGCCGAACGCGGGTGTGCAACGATCATCGGCATGTCGACTCCACGAAAGGGCAATGCCGCGTAGGCGCCCCGCACAACTGCGTGCCGACTCCATCTACCGGCGACCGCTTGACGGGTCAACCTCTGTCATCCCCGGGCTTTCGGCCCAGGGCTTCAAAGCCATCGCCTACCTCGAACGCACCCGCCTCTGGAACCACGCCGTGTCTGATGCAGTGCGGACCTGGTCATGGTTCGTGCGCCACCCCTGGCATCGCTTGTGGGACCCGACCGCCGGCTGTGGGGTGATGGAGTGCTGTCCGGATCCGCCCGAGCTGCGCTGGATCCTGGACGTCGCCATTGCGGTCCTGCCGCCGAAGGATGCCCGGACCCTCCGCAAGCAGATCGCAGCCCTCGATGAGCAGTGGTGACACGCCGCAAGGGCATCTCGTCGGCTCGGGCGCCTCCGACCCCGTCGTTCATGACCCCCGCCGGGAGGATGCGGACGCAATCTATCGACGGGTGCCGGAGCATGCCGCGCTGCGCGGATACGCAGTTGCCCGGCTCGTCCGCTGGCAAGCGGGAACGAGGATGATCGAGGGTTCTACTGCCTTCTTGCTGCCCGACGTCTCGCTTACAGAGCTGCGTCGCGCAGCCGTCCTCGTCTGGAGCGGTCGTCAGGTCAAAGAACAGCGCACCGCTGGCCCCTCCTCAGCCCGTCCCTGTTCAGCGCGGCTGACTGTCAGCGTTGCTGCCGGCAGAGGCCACCACAATGCGCCCTGCCGATCCGGGAGGCCGCCGTGGAACCCCATACATTCTGCCTCCTCCGTGGCCACCGACCGGTCCGCCGCAGTCAGTTCCTGCCAGCGAAGCCGCGCCCACAACGAACATTCGTAATGCCTTCTACCGCCTACTGAGCAGAGAGCCCGTGCTCTTCATCCTGAGCATTCACGAAGGGGCCCGACGGCTCGGCACCAATGATCAGTCTGTGCGGGTCGTCCTCGGATACCTCAATTGTTATGAAGTCGCCCACGTGATCGTTGACCCTGAGATAAGCGCCTAGGTACTCATTCCAATGAAGCCAGGTGGGCACATTATTCTGACCCGCGATGCGATAGTCCGCGTAGTCTATTTTAATGTCCTGCATGCCGTGCAAGCAGCACCAACGGTTGGAAGTTTTGGCGGGTTGCATCGAACGATGCGGACTCCCCGGCATGCGCAGTTCGCCATCACCATGGAGATCTACACGTTGGTGTCGGCGGTCATCCGCGACGCGCTCAAGCGGCTCGGCCAGGCGTTGGGCCAATAACAGGCGATCACATTGCTCAGTCGGGCTCGCGCGACCAGGATCGGGGCCAGGCTTCCATGCGCGTAACTATTCGTTGGAGGCTTGCCTCAAAAGCAGCGTCGTCAAGATCGTTCTCTCGGCGACGGGACCACAACTCATTCAGGTCGTCTTCAATGGCACCTAGCTCGATGAGCCGATCGGCAGATGCAAGCGCCCTTCGGCGTAACTCGGCCGGGCTTCCGGAACTGGTGGTCATCTTGTCTGCGAGTACGGCGAGTGTGCAGCGCGCCTCAGCGGCGATGCCGCGCCCGGCGGCCTCCACGGCGCGCAGGGTCCCCTCAGGGCCTTGGACGATCTCGGCGAACAAGGCGAGTAGCCGCGAGTTACGCACGAGTGGTCCGTCCGTCATCGTCCGGCCTTTCGCTGTTCCATCACCGCTGCCGCTTCGGCCGAGTCCAGGACTCAGGAAGTGACCCGCTTGGTGACCGGTCTACTGCTGTACTTCGCTGCTGTACCGGCCCGATCGTAGCAACGGCGAAACCCGGTCAGGGTCGCTGACCTGCGGAGGAGTGGGCCGCCAGGGACTCGAACCCTGAATGCCGGACGTTGCCGATAGATCATCCTGAATAGGGCAAATCCGGCCCCTGGCCAGGGCGGCGACCCTCATTGCCTCTCGACGTTTTACAGGCCTTTCCGAGCTCAGTTGTGCCGGATCTGTGCCCGATGCTCATGCTTGAAATCGAACTTGATCAAGACGGATCAAGATCTCTAGAGTGCCCGACGTGAAGCGGGAAGTCTCCTCGAGACGTAGAATCGCGGTGAGGGCGAAGCGCCAGGCCGAGATTCCGGCACCGGTGTGAGGGAGGGGGCAGGATGTTCGGTTGGAAAGAGAAGCTCAACGACCTGATGGCGCAGCTCAGGCCCGACCTGAGTCGGGAATCGCTCGGCGTCGGGCCCGACTTCCCGGGCGTCGCCCCGAACCCGCTCCTGAGCAGTGATGCACGGAAGCGCAATGCGGAACTGCGTATGGGGGCGCTTGCGCTCGGCGTTCTCGTCGACTGGCGGGAGGTCAGCAGCGACGGCAGTCCACGGGTGGTCCTGATGTTCGACGTGGAGACCGCCGACGGCATCTCGTTCCGCGGTATCGCAGACGAAGACCTCACGATCACCGAGCTCTCCCGACTCGCCCCAGGACAGACGTTGCCCGTGCGCTACCGGCCGGCCGTCATGGACCACTACGTCGCCCTTGCCCGGGACGCGGACCCCGCCCATGTGCAGCTGCTCTCTGACGAGATCGCGAGCCGCAAGCGGACCTGACCCGAAGCCATTGGCCGGATCCCTAGTAGTGCTTTGTTAGGTCGGCGTGTCGTTGGGGCGTCGGAGGGGTCCGGGTAGTTCGATGTTGCGGTGACTCCTGACGAGCTTTCGGTTGTGCGGCAGCGGCTTGAGGCGTTCGCGGCGGACGTGTTCACCCCGTTGGCTCGGTCGGATCAGCGGGCGAAGGGTGAGACGTATCTGCGGGGGCTGTTGCTGGATGGGCGGCGGAAGTCGATGCAGCCGATGGCGCAGCGGCTGGGGGTGGATCATCAGGGGTTGCAGCAGTTCGTGACGACCTCGACGTGGGACACCACGGGGGTGCGGATGCGGCTGGCCCGCCGGGCTCTCGACGTGGTCAAGCCGGTGGCGTGGGTGGTCGATGACACGGGCTTTCCGAAGGGCCGCCGATAGATCATCCCGATTCGGACACATCTGGCCGTTGAGCAGGACGTCAATCCTCATCGCTTCTCGACGTCTTACAGGGTTTTCCGGCCTCAGTTGTGCCGGATCTGTGCCCGATGATCATGGCCTCGACGGCGGCCGCCGCCGCACCGCTGCCATCCCGTCACCGTCGTCCCACACCACGGTGGAGCGGGCCCTGGTCTGCTCGGCTTTGCATGGGACGACGGTGACGGGATGGCATCCCCCTCAGCCGCCCCGTACCGTAACCGCCGCTCAGTCCCCGGCCATCCCCGAGCATGAGGCCCCCGCCGGAGGAGCTTCGTCGTCCGTTCGCTCACCGATGTCGAGGTCGCTCGCGATTCGTGGGGCCTTCATATCTGCTCCCACGGAGCGTCGCCCCCTCGAACCTGGCGTCGCCGCTGAACGTCGCCCTGTCGAACCTGGCGTCGCCGCTGAACGTCGCCCTGTCGAACCCGGCGTCGCCGCTGAACGTCGCCCTGTCGAACCCGGCACCGCAGCTGAACGTCGTATCGCCGAACCAGACGTCGCTGCTGAACGTCGCCTGGCCGAACCAGGCGTGGCCGTTGAACGTTGCTCGGTCGAACCATGCGCGGCCGCTGAACGTCGCCTGGCCGAACCAGAAGTCGTCGCTGAACGTCGCCTTGTTGAACCAGGCATCGCCGCTGAACGTCGCCTGGCCGAACCAGATGCCGCCGCTGAACGTTGCTCTGCTGAAGTCTGCATTGTAGAGGTGGCATTTGGTGAAGTCGGCGTCTATGAGGGTTGCCTCCGTAAGGTCCAGAACGATCTTTGGGCCCCAGTAGGCGGGATTGACGTCTTCGTTTTCGATTTCGGGTCGTAGGTGTCGGGCGAGAATGCGTTGGGCTGCAAGGCGGACCTGACGTTCTTCGCGGGGTTCGGTGGCTGGCTTGTCGGGGTCCTTGGTGCCGGTGGCTTGCACCGGTGGCTTGTGTGGGGTCGATGTTTCCCCTGCAGCCGGTGCGTTATTGGTGCCGGGTGAAGGCTGGTCGTCGGGTGGGGTGTACGGCATGCGTAGGTAGGCGCATATGACCTCGACGATGCTCTGCCGGTGGACCGGGTTGTCTTGAGCGAGGCGTTCGAGGGCGTACAGGCCGGCGAGGCGCACCGGGGCCTTGTCGGCGCCGAGTTGGTCGGCCGCCTTGACATACAGCTCGGTGACTCTCTTCTCGCCGGCGTCGTACTCGGTGGCCTGCTGGGTGCGCTCTGCCAGCTGCTGCCGGCGAACTGCCAGCAGTAGAGCAAATGCACCGGTGACGGCGGCTCCGATGGTCAGACCGGTCCGGATACTGTCCACCCGCAACCGAGCCCGCTGCACCTGGTCACCGACTGCGGGCAGGGTGTTCTGCAACCAGAGCACCGCCGCCCCAGTGACTACTGCCACGACAACCGCTCCGACCAAGATCACCCACGCCCGCAACGGCCGCACCTGCCGGTCCGGTGGTGTCGGTGCCGCCGACGCCTGGTGACCTTCCTGGTTGGTCCGCCACCACAGCCGTGCGCCTAAGAGCAACAGCGCCAGGCTCACTGTTGCCGGCAGTAGCACCGACCACCCAGAGGCCAGGACACGCCACCACGATGCGGGAACGTGGAGCAGCATCACACCGAGCAACCCCGCCACACCGACAGCGATCAGAAGAACACTCAGACGTCTCGTCACACTGTGGAATCATGCCCGTACAAGGCAATCAACCTCGTGCCTGTAGCGGGGGCGCCGATCCGGCGAGTGTGCTACCCAGGGTTCCTGCCGTGACCAGCACTCTTGACCCCCCTGAGGCTTGTCCCGGGGCGGCGGGTGCTCCTGGTGCTCGTCAACGCTGGCGGCTCAGCTCCGGCTGCTTCTCCGGTTTCCTATTCTCCCGCACCTCCCTGACCAGGGCGGCCCTCATCGCTTCTCGACGTTTTACAGGGATTTCCAAGCTCAGTCGTGCCGGATCTGTGTCCGATGATTTTGGCTGAGCATCGAAGTCGATCAAGTCCGAGCAAGATTATTAGAGTGCCTGACGTGACGCGGGAAGCCCTTTCAAGGCGGTGGCCCTGGGTTCTCTTGTCCTTCATCGCCATGGCGTGCACAGGTGCGCTGGCCGTTCCTGCAGCGTGGGCGGTGAAAGTTTAGGTTGAGGCGGAACAGGGAGAGCGCGCCCCCGATGCGGCAGTGGCTGTCTATTTGCTGCGGCTGAGTAGCGGGAATGATGGCGGGCTGCGTCGAGTGCTTACCGACGATCGCCGTGACGAGCTGGTGCGTCAGTGGCGCGCTTACCGGGCGCAAATGTCAGGGTCCGCCATGCCGCCCAGCAAGCTGGAATCGGGTCCGTTGCAGGTCGACCACCTCCGCGACGGTGTCGCCCTGGTGGTCACCGAGGTCTACGCGGTTTGGTGGCACGACCAGCTATCGCAGTCGCAGCCGGCATCCGTGGCGCTTCGGGGTCCGAGAAGATCGGGGCGGTTGGCGGGTCTGGACGGTCAAGGCTCCGGCTTGGTGTGGCGACACCAAGATCGGAGTTGAGTTGTGCCCTGGTTGTGCCCGATGATCTTCGTCCGACGTTCTCACAGCTCAGGGGCGGTTTGTAGTGGGCCGCCAGGGACTCGAACCCTGAACCTATGGATTAAAAGTCCACAGCTCTGCCATTGAGCTAGCGGCCCGCGCGATCAGGTTACCGGACGTCGGACGGCGGCGGCTCTCGGCTTCCGCGCCGCCGTCGATACATGCAGCTCACCGAGGGTGCGCCGAGGTGCGGCCACGGAGGCACCCGCCCCGGTCGGGGACGGGCGCATCCGGGCGTACAGGAGGCGGTCAGGCTCGCCCGGCGGTCCGGGCGACGAAGGCGCGCCAGGCCGTGGGGGCGAAGGTCAGGGCCGGGCCGGTCGGGTCCTTCGAGTCGCGGACGGCGACCACGCCGGGCAGGTTGTCGGCCACCTCGACGCAGTTCCCGCCGCTCGCTCCGCTACGGGTTGCCTTGCGCCAGCGGGCGTTACTGAGGTCCATGTTGGCTCTCTACTTCCTTGAGCAGGTCGATGGACTGCCGGCGGGGCAGAGCCTCGTTACGCACACTTTCCCACCGAGCTTGAAGCGTAGCTACGTCATCGTCTTTGTCGATGACGACACCGGCAAGCTGGTTCTCCAGGTGCCCGACCCACACGCCCTCCCTGGAGCGTGCCAGGGCGAACGGTCCCGACAGGCCCACATGCAGCCCGCTCGACGCAGGGATGACGTGGACATGGATGTGTGGCAGCTCGGCGAGAGCGATCAGGTGGGCGATCTGCTGCGCCATGACGGCACCGATGCCGTCGCCGTAGCGGCGCAGCGCTGACTCGTCGAGTACCGCGACGAACTGGGGTGGTCGATCGCTCGTCAGGATTTTCTGTCGCTCCACCCGAGCCGACACGCGCTGCTCCACCTCGTCAGTGGTGAGGATGTCGACTGACCGAAGCACGGTGCGGGCGTAGTCCTCCGTTTGAAGCAGACCGGGGATCAGGTTCGGCTCGAAGTAGCGGAGTTGGGTCGCCGCGCGTTCGGCGTCGAGCCAGGGGAGGAACCAGGAGGGCGCGCCGACGCTGGCGACGAGCCGTTCGAAGAGCCCGCCGGTCTTGAGCGCCCGGTCGGCGCCCTTGATGAAGTCCATCGTCAGGGCGCGGGTGCCGCCCTCGACGGCGCTGACGTGCGACGCGCTGAACCCGGCACCCCGGCCGAACGTCTCCTGCGTCATGCCGGCACCACCTCGGGCGCGGCGGATCTCGGCCACGACGAAGGCGGCGAGCGGACTCGGCACGTCGGCCATTCAGGGCCTCCCAGTTTGAAGATCGACTACCCAGGGCGCCACCCGCCGGGCGCGGCTTCGGCCAGCCCCACCCGGACGCCCGCAGAGCCTTCCGAGCGTAGTCGCCTCCACAGCAGAGTGTCACCAGCGAGGGCCGCTCGTGGAGCACTGGCCGGGGGCGGTCCTCGCGGGGGGCCGCCCCCCGGAGTTGAGCATCCGTCGGCGGCCCCCGTCGAGCACCGGACAGGCCACGGACAGGCGACGGATGGGAGGCGGGCGTGACGGGCAACAGGCCGCGCCGGGAGGGCGCGATCGTGACGGGCGAGGTCATCCGCGTGCCGGAGGACTCCTACCGGTTCGGCACCGGGATCCTCACGCTGTACGTCACCGAGATCCTCAGCCGGGGGCCGTTCGAGGGCGCGGAGTGGGTCGAGCTGCGCGGTCGGGAGCTGACCCCGGACGGCACGCTCCGGCCACGCGAGCGGTACGCCTTCGTCCGGGTGGACCGGGCGACCGTCGTCACGGTGCCGGCGCGGTGACCCGCCGCCGCGACCACCTGCCGTCCCGGCCCACCTGGCGCTGCGCGGCCTGCGGGATCGCCTGGCCCTGCTCGGCGGCGAAGCTGCGGCTGCTCGGCGAGTACCGCACCGACCGGACCGCGCTGCTGATCTATCTCGGCACCCTTCAGGCCGAGGCGGCCGGGCAGCTCGCGGAGCTGGACGGCGAGCGGTCGTGCACCGACCTGGCCGAGCGTTTCACCGGCTGGGCCCGCCCGCGCGGGTAGGCCGCCCCCTGATCCCGCCCGGGCCGGTCTTCCCGTGGGCCGGTCCGGGCGGTCCCCTCGTCGTGCGGTGGACGCTCGCTTATCGGGTCGAGCGGTCCGGCCATGGCCGGGAGGATCACGCCCCGGTTGACTGGCGGGGACGACGACGGGGGAGGAACACCTGTGTTCGAGACGATCCGCACGGCCGCCCTGGCCGGGGCGACCCTGACCACCGGGCTGATGGCGGGGCTGTTCTTCGCGTTCACCTGCGCGGTCATGCCGGGTCTCGGCGCGACCGACGACCGGACGCTGATCGGCACCATGCAGTCGATCAACCGGAAGATCCTCAACGGCTGGTTCCTGGGCGCGTTCCTCGGCGCGCTGCTGCTGCTCGCCCTGGCCGCCGCCCTGCACCTGACCCGGGGCGGCCCGGCCCTGCTCTGGACCGTCGCCGCGCTGGCCTGCTACCTGGTCACCTTCGTCGTCACCGTACGCCTCAACGTGCCGCTGAACGACCGGCTGGAGGCCGCCGGCCCGGTGGACCGGATCGGCGACCTGGCCGAGGTGCGGGCCTGGTTCGAGGTGGCCTGGGTGCGCTGGAATCTGATCCGCACGCTCTCATCGGTGGCCGCGTTCGCCTGCCTGATCGGCGCCCTGCTGACCCGGCGCGGTTGACCGCCCGGCCCGGCACGCCGGCACCGCCCGTCACCCGCCACCCGCCACCGCCAGGAGGCCGGCAGGCCGGGAGGCCGGCAGGCATGGGCGGGCCGGCGCGGGGGAACCGTGCCCGCATGAGGATCAGCAGCACCCCGGCCGTCGCGGCCTCCGGCGAGGAGACCGGCCCCGACGGCGTACGGGAGCCGGCCGGCGAGGTGCACGCCTGGCTGCCGGGCCAGAACCAGACCGTCTGCGGGCTCCCGCTCAGCCGGACCCGGCTGCGCCGCTTCCCCCACGTGCGGTTCGAGTACCGGTCGACGGACGTGCTCACCGAGGCGGACCCGGTCGGCTGGATCTGCCCGCGCTGCCTGGCCGCCTCGGACGGCCGGCGCCGGGACGAGAAGAAGAGCTGGGTGCGCCACTCGCCCCGCCCCTGACGGTCGCCCCGCCCCTGACGGTCGCCCCGCCCCTGACGGCCGTCCCGCCCCTGACGCCGCCCCTGATGGCTGCCGGGCGCGGCGATTGGCGGGCGGCTGACCGGGTACGGGGTCGGGCATGCGGATCGTGGTGGTGGGCGCGACCGGCAACGCCGGCACCGCCCTGTTGCGCCGGCTGCGCCGGGAACGCGGAGTGGATCTCGTCGGGGTGGCGCGCCGGCTGCCGGGGCCGGACGCCGGTGAGCCGTACGACCAGGTGGAGTGGCACTCCTGCGACGTCGGGCTGCCGGGCGCGGCCGACCAGCTCGCGGAGGTCCTCGCCGGGGCCGACGCGGTGGTGCACCTGGCCTGGCAGATCCAGCCCAGCCACGACCAGCGGGTGCTGCGCCGGACCAACGTCGGCGGCAGTGCGGCGGTGGTCAACGCGGTGGTCCGCGCGAACGTGCCGGCCCTGGTGGTCGCCTCGTCGGTCGGCGCGTACGCGCCCGGCCCGAAGGACCACCCGGTCTCCGAGCGCTGGCCGGCGACCGGGGTGCCCGGCTCGTCGTACAGCCGGGACAAGGCCGAGGTGGAGGCGTTGCTGGACCGGGCCGAGCGGGAGCACCCGGGGCTGCGCGTCGTGCGGGTGCGGCCCGGCCTGAACTTCCAGCGGGCGGCGGCCACCGAGATCACCCGCTACTTCCTCGGCCCGTTCGCGCCGGTCCGGCTGCTCCGCTTCGGCCGCATCCCGCTGGTGCCGACGCACCGGCGGCTGCGGATGCAGGCGGTGCACACCGACGACGTCGCCGACGCGTACGCCCGGGCGGTCCTGGGCGACGCGCGCGGTCCGTTCAACGTCGCGGCGGACCCGGTGCTGACCCCGGAGCTGGTGGCCCGACACTTCCACGGCTGGACGGTGCCCGTGGCCGCCCCGGTGCTGCGCGCCGCCGCCGCGCTCACCTGGCGGGCGCGGCTGCAACCGATCGACGCCGGCTGGGTGGAGCTGGCACTGAACGCGCCGCTGATGTCGAGCGAGCGTGCCGAGGCGGAGCTGGGCTGGCAGCCTCGGCACGACGCGGTCAGCGCGCTGAAGGAACTCTTCGCCGGGATAGCCGACGGCGCGCGCACCGCCAGCCCGGCGATGTCCGCCGCAGGTGGCCGCCCCGCCGCGCTGCTGCGGGGCCGCCCCGCCGGCCACGGCAACCCCTACTGACGCACGCCGCCCCGACCGGCCCCGGGAAGCAGGGGCGGACGCCCCGCCGGGGACGGGTCACGGGCGGGAGAGGGCGAAGGCGGTCAGGAATCCGGCCACGGTGACGAGGCCGACCAGCAGGTGGGCGTCCTCGAACGCCTCCGGGACCATGGTGTCGGTGATCATCGCGAGGATGGCGCCGGCCGCCAGCGCGGTGATCGCCGCGAGCGCCGCCGGCGGGGCGTCGCCGAGCAGCGTGAAGCCCGCCACCGCCGCCACGCCGCTGACCAGGGCGATCGCCGACCAGAGCGCGAAGACGTACCGCCGGGAGCGGCCGGCCCGGCGCATGCCGGCCGCGCTGGACAGGCCCTCCGGCACGTTGCTGAGGAAGACCGCGACCACGGTGACCAGGCTGACCGGCCCGCCCGCCAGCAGGCTGGCCCCGATCACCACCGATTCGGGTACGCCGTCCAGCAGCGCGCCGACCGCGATCGCGGAACCCGAGCCGGGCCGCTCGCCCTCGGAGGGCTGCCGGTCGCCGGAGCGCTTGCGGTGCCGCGCGCCCCACCGGGCGAGCAGCACGTTCGCCAGGGTGTAGGCCAGCGCGCCACCGGCCGCGCCGAGTGTCGTGGGCAGCAGGCCGCCCTTCTCGTGCGCCTCCGCGATCAGCTCGAACGAGACGGCGGAGAGCAGCACCCCCGCCCCGAACGCCATGACCGACGCGATGACCCGCTGCGGCACCCGGGCGAACCAGCCCACGGCCGCCCCGAGCAACAGGGCGGACCCGGCCAGCAGCCCCCACCCACCCGCCTGCAACCACTCCGGCATTCCCGGGACCGTACCCCGTCGGTGCGCCCGCCAACCGGGGTCAGAAGTCGGCGAACAGGTACGGCAGGTGACGCGGGAAGAGGCGGCGCAGCTCCGCCGCCGCGTCCGCCGGCACCTCGCCCAGCCCCCGCAGGCCCACCTCCACCGGGTCGAGCACCCCGTACGCCAGGGCCGAGATCCCGGCGGCGGTCAGCGTGGCGGTGGGCGGCTCCCCGGCGGTGGCGGCGGCGCCGGTGACCAGTTCCAGCGCGCCGGTCGTGCCGTCCAGCAGGTACGACCCGGCCAGCCAGCGGTCACCGGTCAGCTCGACGCGCACCCGGCCCGGCCCCGTGGGCAGCCCGGCCAGCGCGTCCACCGACAGCAGCCGGGCCATCGGCGCCGACGAGCCCGGCCGGGCCACCCGCGCCTCGACGTGCACGGCCAGGTCGGTCAGCCACAGCTCCGGCGCCTCGTCGACGGGGAGCAGGACGCTCACCCGCTCCACCTGGTCGACGTGCTGGGCGAAGAACCGCAACAGCAGCGCGCGGGCCACCGGGTCGGTGACGAGCAGGTCGTCGGCGACCAGCGTGCCGCCGTGGTCGTCGATCCGGTAGGTCACCGCGCCCGTGACCGTCCCGCCGACCCGGGCGGTGAGCAGCCACCGCTCGTCGCGGTCGCGCAGCCCGACGGCCCGGTAGTCGGGGAAGATCGCGAAGCCGTGCCGCTCGCGCAGACAGCGCTCGGTGAACTCGCGCCAGGTCGGGTAGCCCGCGCCGATCCGCTCCCAGCCCACCTCGCCCGGCAGGTCGGCGCGGAGCAGTTCGCCGAGGTCGGCCGGCGAGAAGGTGGCCGTGCGGGCCTTCGGCAGCCCGACGTAGCCGAACCGGGCGTAGAACGACGACCGGAACGGCCAGAGCGCGGTCAGCGCGTGCCCCTCGTCGCGCATCTCGTCGAGCAACTGGTGCAGCAGGGCCCGGACGTGTCCCTGCCGGCGGGCCAGCGGGTGGGTGGCCACCCCGGCGACGCCGGCCATCGGCAGCACCGTGCCGCGCAGGTTCTGCCGCATGGGCACCGCCGAGGCGGCGGCCACCGTCGTGCCGTCGGCCTCCGCGACCAGCGTCCGGTTGCCCTCGTTGTACGGCAGGTAGTCGCGGTACTCCTCCGTCCGGCCGGCGCGGGCCGGCGACGTCTCGAACGCGTACGCCTGGAGCGGGAAGCTGGTGGTCAGGCGCTCTTCGGAGTGCACCCGGCGGATGGTCATCCGCCAATCCCATCCCGGCTTCCCGGTCGACGCAACCGTAATCCGGGGAACGGCCGGGACCGCGCCTCGCCGCGGGGCCGCCGATCGGCACCTGACACCACCCGGCCGGCCCGGATTCTCGCGTACGGGAAACCGGGCCGCGTCAGACGGCGGTGACGTCGGAGATTACGACGGTGACGTTGTCCGGCGCGCCGGCCTGGTGGGCGAGCTTGACGAGCTGCTCGCCGCACTGCTGGCGGTCGGCGTACGTGGTCAGCGCCGCGGCGATCGTGGCGTCCTCGACGTAGTCGGACAGGCCGTCGCTGCACAGCAGCAGCCGGTCGCCGGCGGCCACGGTCAGCATCCCGATCGCGGGCGGCGTGTCCGCGCCCTGCACCGCCCGGGTCACCAGCGACCGCTGCGGGTGGTGGCGTGCCTGCTCCGGCGAGAGCGCCCCCTGGTCCACCAGCGCCTGGACGAAGGTGTCGTCCCGGGTGAGCTGGGTGAGCCGGGCGTCGCGCAGCAGGTAGCAGCGGGAGTCGCCGACCTGGGCCAGCACCAGCGCGTCCCCGGCGAGCAGGGCGGCGGTGAGCGTCGTACCCATGCCGTCACGGGCCGGGTCGACGGTGATGGCGGCGTGGATGCGCTGGTTGGCGGTGCTCACCACGGCCCGCAGCGCGTCGGCGGCCTCGTCGGGGGTGGTCGGCGGGCTCAGCTCGTCGAGGATGCGGATGACGATCTCGCTCGCCACCTCGCCCGCGGGCAGGCCGCCCATGCCGTCCGCGACCGCGACGAGGCGGTCACCGGCGAGGGCGGAGTCCTCGTTGTTGGTGCGGACCAGGCCGATGTCGTTGAGGATGGCCGAGCGGAGGATCAGCGTCATGGGGTCAAGCTTGCCAAGAACACCCTGCCGCCGTCTCTACGCACTACTGCGTAGGGTGTGGGAATGATGCCGGTGTCCATGGTCGGGCGCGCCGGTGAGCTGGCCGAGCTCGACCGGGCGTGGTCCACCGTGGCCGATTCCCGGCGCTCCGCGCCGGCCGTCGCGGTGATCACCGGTGAGGCCGGGGTGGGCAAGTCACTGCTGGTCGCGGCCGCCCTGGACGCCTTCGCCCCGCGCCCGGCGGTGGTGCTCTCCGGCGCGGCCCGGGTGCACAGCCCCGCCCCGTACGACTGGCTGGCCGCCGTTCTCACGGGTCGGGACACGAGCGGGCTCGACCTGCCGCCGGACGCGCTGGCCTGGCTGGCCCAGCAGCCCACCGCGCCGCGCGAGCGCTACGCGCCGGGCACCCTGCTCCGGCTCGCGGTGCGGGTCGTCCGGCTGCTGGTCGGCACCGGCCCGGCCGTGCTGGTGGTGGAGGACCTGCACGCCCTCGACCCGGCCAGCCTGAACCTGGTCGGCGAGCTGGCCACCGCCGCCGACCTGCCGGCGCTGCTGGTCGTGGCCACCCGGCCCGCCGCCGACGCGGTCGCGCCGGACCTCGCGGTCCGCGCGCTGGCCCGGCTCTGCGGCGTCCGGGGCGCCGTCCGCCAACACCTCGGACCGCTGCTCCCGGCCGAGGTCGCCGAGGTGCTGACCCAGGTGTACGCCGACCCGCGCCCGTCTGGTCGCCTGGCGCGCGCGGTCTGGCGGCGCACCGGCGGCAACCCGTACGCGCTGACCGAACTGCTCGCCGCGCACGCCGGCCAGGGGCCCGAGGCGTTGCTCCGCCCGCCGCCGCCGGCACCACCGGCCCGGTCGACGGCGGCGGCCCGGCCCACGGCGGCCCGGTCGGCACCGGCGTGGTCGGCGGCGGTGGCGCCCCGGCCGGCCGACCCGGTCGACGCCGAGCTGACCGGGCGGGAGATCGAGGTGCTGGGCTGCCTGGTCGCCGGGATGTCCAACAAGCAGGCCGCGCGGGCGCTCGGCATCTCGGTGCGGACGGTCACCGTGCACGTGTCCAACCTGCTGCGCAAGACCGGGTCGGCGTCGCGTACGGAGGCGGCGATCTGGGCGGTGCGGCGGCGGTTGCCGGCGCGGACGCCGGTCGACGGCTGAGCCGCCCCGCGCGACCGGACCGCCGGGCCGGCCGGCCCCATCGTGCGTGGCCGGGCCGTTGAGCCGCCGCGCCCGACCCCGCCGCCGGCCGGCCGCCCCGGTGCCGTCGGTGCTGCGGGGTCAGCGGCGGGGATAGCGGAGCAGGAGGCTGGCGGCGACCTCCTCGTCGCCGACGGCGGCGTACACGTGCGGCACGTCCGACGTCCAGCGCAGGTGCTCGCCGGCGGCGGCCGTCAGCGGCGCGTCCACCGGGCCGGCGCGCAGCACGCCCGCGAAGACGGTGATGTGCTCGGTGACGCCCGGCTGGTGCGCGGGGGAGAGCTGCTCCGGGCCGGGCGCGACCAGCATCCGGTACAGCTCGTAGGTGGCGTCGGTGTCCTCGAAGACCTCCAGCAGGACGGCGGTGACCGCCGCGCCGCGGACGGTCGGTCCGGCGGCCGGTCCCGAGAGCACGGCCGTCAGCGGCACGCCGAGCTGTGCCGTGATCGCGTAGAGCGTCTCCAGGGTCGGGTTGCGGGTGCCGTTCTCCAGCCCGGAGAGCGTCGCCTTCCCCACCCCGGCCAGCCGGGCGAGGGTCGACAGGGACATCCCCCGTTCCTCGCGCAGCGTGCGTACCCGGCGGCCGACGGCGTCGGCTCCCGGATCGGGGTGCGGTGGGCGGGCTGGTGACGGGTGCGGCACCCCGCTATCGTGCTACAGGCTCTTGTTCCGTAAACGGAACGATCGGGGGTGGGATGGCGGGACGGACACAACCGTTGCTGGCGGGCGTGGTGACCGCGCTGGTGGGGTTCGCCAGCTCGTTCACCGTGGTGCTGGCCGGCCTGCGGGCCGTCGGCGCCACCGACGCGCAGGCCGCCTCCGGGCTGCTCGCGGTCTGCGTCGCGTCCGGGATCTCCGCCGTCTGGCTGGGCCTGCGGCACCGGATCCCGATGAGCATCGCCTGGTCCACCCCGGGCGCGGCGCTGCTGGTCGCCACCGGCCCGATGCCCGGCGGGTGGCCCGTCGCCGTCGGGGCGTTCCTCGTCTCGGGCGTGCTGATCGTGGCCGCCGGGCTGTTCCCGGCGCTCGGTCGGGCCGTCGCGGCGATCCCCCGGCCGATCGCGGGCGCCATGCTGGCCGGCGTCCTGCTGCCGCTGTGCACCGCCCCGGTCCGCGCGCTGGTCGAGGTGCCCCGGCTGGCCGCGCCCGTGGTGCTGGCCTGGCTGCTGCTGCACCGGTTCGCGCGCCGCTGGGCGGTGCCGGGCGCGCTGGTCGTGGCGGTGGCGGCGATCGCGCTGACCGCCCCGGTCGCCGGCCTCGGCGGCGCGCGGCTGCTGCCCGCCGTCGAGCTGACCGCGCCGGCCTGGAGCGTCTCCGCTCTGGTCGGCCTGGCGCTGCCGCTCTTCCTGGTCACCATGGCCGCGCAGAACGTGCCCGGGATGGCGGTGCTGGTCGGCTACGGCTACCGGCCGCCGTTCGGGGCCGCGCTGCGGGCGACCGGGCTGACCAGCCTGGCCGCCGCGCCCGCCGGCGGGCACGCGGTCAACCTCGCGGCCATCACCGCCGCGCTGGCCGCCGGCCCGGACGCCCACCCCGACCCGGACCGGCGCTGGATCGCCTCGGTCACCGCCGGCACGGGGCTGGCCCTGCTCGGCCTGGGCGCCGGGGCGGCCACCGCGTTGATCGCGCTCGCCCCGCCGGTGCTGATCGAGGCGGTCGCCGGGCTGGCGCTGCTCGGCGCGCTGGCCACCGCGCTCACCTCGGCGCTGGCCGAGCCGGCCGCCCGGGAGGCCGCGGTGGTCACGTTCGTGGTCACCGCCTCCGGGGTGACCCTGCTCGGCGTGGGCGGCGCGTTCTGGGGCCTGGTCGCCGGCGGGCTGATGCTCCTGCTCTTCCGCCGCCGCTCCGACGACCCGGCCGCGTCGCAGCCCGCCCCGCCCGGGCCGGCTACCGCGCCCGAGCCGGCTACCGCGCCCGAGCCGGTGGCCGCGTCGCTCCGGCCGGCTCCGGTCGGGTCGGACTTCCCCGCCGGCGCCGCGTCGCCGCGCGGCGCCCGGGCCGGCGGCGACTGACCCTCCGCGCCCGGGTCGGCGGCGGCTGACCCTCCGCGCCCGGGTCGACGGCGACTGACCCTCCGCGCCCTGTCGGGCCGGATCGTCCACGACATCAGCTCGACGGCGTGCGGGCGTACCGGCCCGGGGCTGACCGGGCGCCGGCGTCACTCCTCCGGGGGCAGGGCGCCGGCGGGGACGTCGAGGCGTACCCGGCCGTCGGCGACGGTGGCGATCTGCTCGGCGAGCACGTAGACCGCGCCGGTGCGTGCCAGGTCGGTGGAGACCTTCAGGTAGCCGCTGTGCAGCAGCCGGGCCGCCAGGTCGGCCGGCACGTCCGGCTCCTCGACCGCCGTCGACTCGATCAGCTCGTCCAGGCTGCTGCCCGGATCGGCGGTCGGCGCCTGCACGGTCACCGCGTTCGGGTCGCCCCGCTGCACGAGGTCGACCGTGCCGACCTCGGTGCCGTCGACGTCGACCACCCGCATGCCCGTGGTGACCCGGGAAACCATCGCCTGCCGCTCGGTGCCCTGATTCATTCTGGCGCGGTTCCCGGCCCCCGCTCCGGCTAAACCGCCCGCGCCGTGCCCCGTACCCGCCCGTCCGGCCTTCCTCACAGCTCGGGGGACCAGGCGCTCGGTGGCCGGGGGGAGAGTTCGCGCCAGCTGTCGGTGCCCTGGAGCAGCGCCCGGACCGTCTCCTCGGCCTCCTCGGCGCTGTCGTACTCGTAGAACTGGGAGACGCCCTCGGAGCCGCCGGCGCGCTGCTCGACGTGCCACCGGTCGGCGTCCACCCGAAGGAAGACGTCCCGCCGCGCCAGCCGGCCCCATTTCCCGTTCCACCAGTGCTTCCGCTGCTCCATGGCGGGGACTCTATCGAACATGCGTACGAAAAAGTGCGGCCCCCGCGGGATTCCCGCAGGGGCCGGTGTGCCTGTGCCGGATTCAGCGCGGAGTGGGCGGTTCCGGCCGGCGGCCGAGCACGTCGTCGAGCGCGCCGCGCTGCTGCCCGGGGGTGGTGTGGCCGGCGGTGACCAGGGCGTCCCGGATCTCGGTGAGCAGCTTGACCTCCTCGCTCGGCGCCTTCGGCGGCGGCTCCTCGCCCCGCTTGCGCCGCTCGGCCAGCTTGTTCATCGGGAAGACGACCAGGAAGTAGAGCGCCGCCGCGGTGAGCGCGAAGGTGATGATCGCGTTGATGAAGCTGATCCAGTCGAACTCGACACCCCGGACCTTCCACGCCGCGCCCTGAAGGCCGCCCTCACGGCCCGTGGCCACGAGTGTGATCAACGCGATCAGCGGCTTGAGGAACGAGTTGGTGAGCTGCGTGACCACCGCCGTGAACGCGGCGCCGATGACGACGCCGACCGCCAGGTCGACGACGTTCCCGCGCATGATGAAGTCTTTGAAGCCCTTGAGCATCCGTACTCCCGAGGTGTCCGGTCTTCCGTCCGGCACAACCTATGCCCCGGGTGGCGGCTCCAGAAAAGCACCGGCCTCGATCGCCGCCCGGCCCGGGTCGCCGGCGCGGATCGCCTCGACCAGCCGGGAGTGGTCGACGTAGCGCTCCGGCTCCAGCGCGCCGCCCATCGACTGGGTGATCGTGCTGCGCAGCGCGGCGCCGACCGAGGCGTACAGCTCGGCGAGCATGCCGTTGTGCGCGGCCGCCACCACGGCGGTGTGCAGCGCGGCGTCGGCCTCCACGAACTCGTCGACCCGGCCGCCGAGCCAGGCCGCCTCGCGAACGGCGAGCGCGTCGTCGAGCGCGGCCAGGTCCTCGGGCGTACGCCGCAGCGCGGCGAGCCGGGCCGCCTCCACCTCGAAGGCGCGCCGCACCTCGACGACCTCGGCCGCCCGGTCGACGGTGAGCCGGCGGGCCACCACCGGGGCCAGCTCGTCGGTCGACACCACGTACGTCCCGGAGCCCTGCCGGCACTCCAGCACCCCGGCGTGCACCAGCGCCCGCACGGCCTCGCGGACCGTGTTCCGCCCCACGCCGAGCGCCGCGACCAGCTGCGGCTCGGTGGGGATCCGACCGCCCACCGGCCACTCGCCGCCGAGGATCCGCTCCCTGAGCTGCGCGATGGTCTGCCGAACGCGGTGCCCACGGGGCGGCGCGGTGGCGGAATCAACCGACGGTGGCACTGGTTACAACTCCTGCCCGGAATTCATCCCATGATTGTAGGTTCAACGGTATGACCCCGCCACCGCCCACCGCCACCGCCACCGCCGTCGACCCGATCCCGGCCCCGGACGGCGTGCCGGTCGCCCCCGCCGTGGAGCGGGCGAAGCCGGTCCGGCCCGCGCACCCGGCCACCGGGGGCGTGCTGGTGCTGGTCGGGATGCTGCTGGTCGCGGTGAACCTGCGGGCCGCCGTGACCAGCCTCGGGGCGCTGCTCGACGAGGTGCGGGACGGCCTGGCGCTCTCCGGGGCGATGGCCGGTCTCGTCACCACCCTGCCCACCATCGCCTTCGCGGGGCTCGGCGCGCTCACCCCGTGGCTGGTCCGCCGGTTCGCCCCGGCCCGGGTGCTGGTGGTCGCGATGCTCGCGCTCGCCGCCGGTCAGGTGCTGCGGGTGGTCACCGACTCCGCCCTGGTCTTCGTGCTCACCAGCGCGCTGGCGCTGGCCGGCATCGCGGTGGCGAACATCCTGCTGCCGATGCTGGTCAAGCAGCACTTCCCGCACCGCACCGGGCTCGTCACCGGGGCGTACACGATGGCGCTGACCCTGGGCACGTCGGTGGCCGCCGCGTCTGCGGTGCCGGTGGCGCACGCCTTCGGCTCCTGGCGGGTCGGGCTCGGGGTCTGGGCCGGGCTGGCCGCAGTGGCCGTGCTCCCGTGGGTGCCGCTGGCGCTGCGGGCGCGTGCCGCCGCGCGGCGGGCCACCCCGACGGAGGCCGTCGCCCCCCGCACCCGGATCCGGCCCGGCCGCACCCGGCTCGGCTGGGCGATGGCGGTCTACTTCGGAGCGCAGTCGCTCAGCGGATACGCGATCATGGGCTGGCTGGCCCAGCTGTTCCGGGACGCCGGCTACCACCCGGAGACGGCCGGGCTGCTGCTCGCCGGGGTGACCGCCCTCGGCGTGCCCATCGCCCTGCTGATGCCGACGCTGGCCGGCCGGCTGCGGACGCTGCGCCCGCTGGTGCTCTCGCTGACCGCTGCGTCGACCCTGGCCTACCTGGGGCTCGCCCTGGCCCCGCACGGCGCGGCGCTGCTCTGGGTGGCCCTGCTGGCGATCGGGCAGGGCGCGTTCCCGTTGATCCTGACGGTGATCGGCCTGCGGGCCCGGACCGCCGAGGGAACCGTCGCGCTGTCGGCCTTCGCGCAGAGCACGGGCTACGTCATCGCCGCGCTGGGGCCGCTGCTGGTGGGCATCCTCTACGAGGCGACCGGCGGATGGACCGCCCCGATCGGGTTCCTGCTGGCGGCGCTGGCCGTGCAGACCGCCGCGGGCCTGGTGATCGCCCGCCCCCGGCACATCGAGGACGAGGCGTGAGGAGGAACGGTCAGGAGGAGGCCGGCGTGGGGTCGCCCGCCACGGCCTGGTCGACCGTCGGGTAGGTGTGCAGCACCTCGACGAGGCCGCTCACCTCGAGGATGCGGAGCACCCCCCGCTGCGGGGCGGCCAGCCGCACCACGCCCCCGGCCTCGTCGCAGCTGTTCTTGGCGCGGACGAACACCGACAACCCGGTGGAGTCGCAGAACGAGACGTTCGCCAGGTCGAAGACGAGCCGGCTGCGGCCCTTGTCGAGCAGGTCGGTGATCTGGTCCTGCAACTGCGGTGCGGTCGCCATGTCCAACTCGCCCGCGACCGACACGACGACCACGTCGCCGCGCTGTTCCGTGTGCACCGTCAAGGACATTCGCCAGACCTCCCGTTATCGGGGAAACGGTATCCCACGATCGGGGTGGTACGCAGAACGGGAACCGGTATCCGGTGGTCACCGTCATTCGCTTGCCGTGCAGCAACTAGCGACCCGGCCTCCGGTGATAGAGTCCGCCGGTCCAGGTCGAAGGGGGTTGCCATGGCGCTGAGCGCCGAGGAGAGCGGCCGGCTCGCGAGTCTGCTGACAGGTCATGCCGAGCGGATCACGCAGCGTTGGACAGAGATCGTCGCCGGGTCGCTGCGCGGGCGACTCAGCCAGGGGGAACTGCGCCGGCAGGTGCAGGAGCTGCACGGCAGCATGGTGACCGCCGCCGAGCACGGGGCCGTCGACCTCGACGCCGAGCAGGCCACCGAGCTGCGCGCCGTGCTCGCCGAGCTGTCGCGGGGCCGGGCCCGACAGGGCTTCTCCGCCTCCGAGACCGCGATCAGCGTGTTCGCGGTCAAGGAGGCGCTGCTGGAGCTGATGGAGGCCGAGGGCGGCTCCGGGACGCTCCGCGACTACGTCGCCTTCTCCGGGCTGATCGACCAGATGGGCCTGTTCACCTTCGAGAGCTTCGTCCGCACCCGCGAGAGCCTCATCGCCGACCAGGCGGAACAGCTGCTCGAACTCTCCACCCCGGTGGTGAAGCTCTGGGAGGGCGTCGTCGCCGTGCCGCTGGTCGGCACCCTCGACTCGGCCCGCGCCCAGGTGGTGATGGAGCGGCTGCTCCAGACCCTGGTCGACACCGGCTCGCCGTACGCGATCATCGACATCACCGGCGTACCGGCGGTGGACACCCAGGTCGCCCAGCACATCCTGAAGACCGTGGTGGCCGCCCGGCTGATGGGCGCGGACTGCATCATCTCCGGCATCCGGCCACAGATCGCGCAGACCATCGTGGCCCTGGGCATCGAGTTCGGCGACATCGCCACCAAGGCCAGCCTCGCCGACGCGCTGCGGCACGTGCTCCGGCTCACCGGGGTCGAGACCGCCCGCCGGCTGCCGCGCCGGGAGGCGTGATGGAGCGGGTGCCGATCCTCAAGATCGGCGAGATCCTGCTGGTCTCCATCCAGGTCGACATGTCCGACCAGACGGCGGTCCAGCTCCAGGAGGACCTCGCGGAGCGGATCGTCGCGACCGGCTGCCACGGCGTGATCATCGACATCACCGCCCTGGACATCGTGGACTCCTTCGTCGGGCGGATGCTGTCGACCATCGCCTCGATCTCCAGGGTGCTCGACGCCGAGACGGTGGTGGTCGGAATGCGGCCCGCCGTCGCCATCACCCTCGTCGAGCTGGGCCTGTCCCTCAACGGCATCCGGACGGCGCTCAACGTCGAACGGGGCATGGAGCTGATCGCGGCGGCGCGCGCGGACGAGCACGAGTTCGCGTTCGACGACGAACCGGACGCCGATACGACGGCCTCCTCATGACCGCGGGCGTCGACCTGGGCCAGCCGCAGGCGCAGGCGATCCGCGGCGACGAGGACGTGGTGCGCGTCCGGCAGCTGGTGCGTACGGTGGCGGTGGCGGTCAAGCTCTCGCTGGTCGACCAGACCAAGGTGGTCACCGCGGCGAGCGAGCTGGCCCGCAACACCCTGGTGTACGGCGGCGGCGGCACCGTCGAGGTGGGCACGGTGGACAACGGGACGCGGCGGGGCGTACGCATCGTCTTCGCCGACCGCGGCCCGGGCATCGCCGACCTCGACCTGGCACTGACCGACGGCTACACGACCGGGGGCGGGCTCGGCCTCGGGCTCAGCGGCGCGCGCCGGCTGGTCGACGAGTTCGACATCCAGACGGCGGTGGGTGAGGGCACCCGCATCACGGTCACCAAGTGGTCCAGATGACCGAGTACGTGGTCCCCGACCGTGGCATCTGGTTCCGGGTGGAGACCGGCAGCGCCGCCAGCGCGGTGCGCCGGGCCGCCGAGCGGCTCGGCGACCAGCTCGACCTGGGGGAGGCCCGCACCGCCGACCTCGCGATCGTCGCCGCCGAGCTGACCAGCAACCTGGTCAAGCACGCCGAGGACGGCATGCTGCTGCTGCGGCCCGCCCGGCACGAGCGGGAGGCCGGCGTGGAGCTGATCGCGATCGACGCCGGGCCGGGGATGGCCGACCTGACCGTCTCCTCGCAGGACGGGCACTCCACCACGGGCACGCTCGGCATCGGTCTCGGCGCGATCGTCCGGCAGGCCAGCTGGTTCGACGGCTACTCCCGGCCGGGTCGGGGCACGGTCCTCGCCGTCCAGGTCTGGCCGGACCGCGCCGGTGGGCGGGAGCGGCCCTGGGCCGGCGCGCTCACCCGGCCGCTGACCGGGGAACCGGTCAGCGGCGATGGGTACGCCTGGCGGATCGTGGAGGGCCGGCGGCAGGTGCTGGTCTGCGACGGCCTGGGGCACGGGCCGCTCGCCGCCGCCGCCACCGACGCCGCGCTCGACGCGTTCCGCCGGGCGCCGGCGGGGCCGCCGGCCGCAGTGGTCCAGCACCTGCACCGGTCGATGACCCACACCCGGGGCGCGGCGCTGGCCGTCGCGGAGCCGGACCCGTCGGCCGGGGTGCTGCGCTACGCCGGGCTGGGCAACATCTCCGCCGCGGTCGTCGGCGCGGCCGGCCAGCGCCGGGGCCTGGTCTCGCTGCCCGGCATCGCCGGGCACCAGCGTCCCCCGGTCCGGGAGTACGACTACCCCTTCGAGGCCGGCGCCCTGCTGGTGATGCACAGCGACGGCGTGGTCGACCGCTGGCAGCTCGCCGACTGTCCCGGTCTCGCCGACCGGTCGCCCGTCGTGGTGGCCGCGTCGCTGCTGCGGGACGCCGGCACCCGCCGCGACGACGCGTGCGTCCTGGTCGCCCGGGCGTGGTCGTGACCGGGCCGACCGGGGCGGTGCCGCTGCTCCAGATGGTGCTGCGGGTCGAACACGACATCTTCGTGGTCCGGCAGCGGGGCCGCGAGGTCGCCGCCGCGGTCGGGCTGGAGCACCAGGACCAGGTACGCATCGCCACGGCGCTCAGCGAGGTGGCCCGGGACCTGCTGCGCGCGGTCGGCGGGGCGGACGTGACATTCACCCTGGTCCACGACGCCGTTGGTGGTGGGCGATACCTGCGGGTGGACCTCCTCCCGGTGCGCCCGCTGCCCGACGGGCGGTACGAGCCGCAGTCGGGTGCGGTGGCGCGGTTGGTGGACATGTTGGGCGTCGTGACCGGGGAGGGGGATACGGTCGTGAGGATGTCCCGACGTGTCCCGGTCACCGCCGAGGTGCTGACCCCGGAGCGTCTCGCCGAGCTGCGCGCCGAACTCGGCCGGAACGCCCCGGGCAGCGCCCTCGACGAGTTGGCCGCGCAGAACGCGCAACTGATCGCCGCCCTCGACGAGGTACGCAGCCAGCGCGACGAGCTGGCCGTGCTCAACGAGGAACTGGCCGAGACCAACCGCGGCGTGATGGCGCTCTACAACCAGCTCACCGAGGAGCTGGAGGAGACCAACCGCGGCGTGGTCGCGCTCTACGCCGAGCTGGACGAGAAGTCCGCCCAGTTGCGGGCGGCCAGCGAGTCGAAGAGCCGCTTCCTGGCGAACGTCAGCCACGAGCTGCGCGCCCCCGTCACCGCGATCATGGGACTCGGCCGGCTGCTGGGCGACTCCGCCTCCGACCCGCTCACCGCCGAGCAGGCCCGCCAGGTCGGGCTGATCCGCTCCTCGGCGAGCGACCTGCTCACGCTGGTCAACGAGCTGCTCGACCTGGCCAAGGCCGAGTCCGGCCGGATCGAGCCCGACTGGGCCGAGGTGGACCTGCGGCCGATCTTCGGCCAGCTGCGCGGCACGCTGCGGGCCCTGGCCACCCGGCCGGAGGTCGAACTGGTGGTGGAGGAGCCGCCGGCCCCGGCCACGCTGCGCACCGACGAGGTGCTGCTCGCCCAGGTGCTGCGCAACCTCCTGCACAACGGGCTCAAGTTCACCGAGCGCGGGGAGGTCCGGCTGCGGGCGGAGCGGCGGGGCGACCGTTGGCTGCTGTCCGCCTCGGACACCGGCCCGGGCATCGCGCCCGAGCAGCACGACCGGATCTTCGAGGAGTTCTACCAGGTGCCCGGCGCGACCCGGGTGGGCGGCACGGGCCTCGGCCTGCCGTACGCGCGGCGGCTGGTGACCCTGCTCGGCGGCACCCTGGAGCTGGCCAGCGAGCCCGGGCGGGGCAGCACGTTCACCGTCAGCCTGCCCGTGGGCGGAGCGTGACGGTGGAGGGCGGCCCGGCGACCGTGCTGGTGGTCGACGACAGTCGCACCAAGCGGTACCTGCTGGTCAGCTGGCTCTCCCGCGCGGGTTTCACCGTGCTGGAGGCGGAGACCGGCGGCGAGGCCCTGGCCCGCGTCGGCGTGGACCCGATCGACCTCGTGGTGCTCGACGTGCGGCTGCCCGACCTGAGCGGGTTCGAGGTCTGCGAACGGATCAAGGCCGCGCACCCGGCGATGCCGGTGATCCACGTGTCCGCGCACGCGGTCGACGTCGTGGACCGGGCGCAGGGGCTGACCCGGGGCGCGGACGCGTACCTGGCCGAGCCCATCGAGCCGGAGGAGTTGGTCGCCACCGCGCACGCGGTGCTGCGCTACTACCGGGCGCGGCAGCGGGCGGAGCTGCTCGCCGAACGGCTGCTCGGGCTGGCCGACACCACGGTGGCGATGCACTCCGCGCCCAACTTCGCGCGGCTGCTGGAGACGGCGGCGGCCGGGGCGGCCCAGATCTTCAAGAGCCCCGCCGCGGTGGTCGCCGAGACGTTCGACGGCGACTGCGTCGCCGGGGTCGCGGGCGGCCCCGGCGGCACGGCCACGATCGTCCCGTGGCTCGTGGACGACAGCGGCGTGCCGATCGGGACGATGGTCCGGGTGGACGACCCGGCCGGCTGGGGCCTGGTCGACTGGCCGGCGGGGGACACGGTCACGGTGGCCGCCGCCCGGCTCCGCGAGGACCGCCCGCCGCTCTACGTCGTCGTGCCCACCGCGACGCAGACCGCCCGCACCCCCGTGCTGGTGCAGCTCGCCCAGGCCGTCGCGTCGGCGGTGGAGGCGCAGCGCTCCTTCGACGAGGAGCACCGCATCGCGGTCACCCTCCAGCGCAGCCTGCTGCCGCGCCGGATTCCCGAGATCAACGGGCTCGACCTGGCCGTGCGCTACGAGCCGGCGAGCGCGCAGACCGAGGTGGGTGGCGACTTCTACGAGCTGGTGATGCTCGACGGCCACCTGCTGCTGGCGATCGGCGACGTGGCCGGCCACTCGCTGCACGCCGCGACCGTGATGGCCGAGCTGCGGCACGCGGTGCGGGCGTACGCGGTGGAGGGACACCAGCCGGGCGAGATCCTGGAGCGGGTCAACGAGCTGATGCGCACCCTGCTCCCCACGGAGCTGGCCACGATCTGCCTGCTGCTGCTGCACCCGCCCACCGGCCGGGTCCGGCTGGCCAGCGCCGGGCACCTGCCGCCGGTGCTCAGCCTGGACGGCAAGGTGGAGTTCGTGCAGCACTCGGCGCCGCTGCTCGGGGTGCGCGCCCAGCGACCGCCCGACCTGGAGTTCGTGCTGCCGGCCGGGGCGACGCTGGTGTTCTACACCGACGGCCTGATCGAGCGGCGGGACACCACGATCGACGACGGGCTGGCCGCCCTGGCCGTGGCCGCCGGGCGGATCGACGACGACCTGGACCGGTTCTGCGAGCGGCTCCTGGTCGAGCTGGCCCCGCCGGAGATCCAGGACGACGTCGCCGTGGTCGCCCTCCGCCGCCGCTGACGTGTAAGGAAGGGCACCTTGTTAACGCCTGGCGCTGTGGAAGGGGCCCTTCCTAACTCCGGCAGCCGCCCCCGGGTCAGCCGACCGAGCGGGCGTACGCGGCAGGCGACACGCCGATGACGGCGGTGAACTCGCGGACCAGGTGGGCCTGGTCGCTGTAGCCGAGGTCCGCCGCGAGCGCCGCCCAGTCCGGCGGGCCGCCCGCGGCCTGCTCGACGGCCTCCTGGAGCCGGTACCGACGGATCACCCACTTCGGGCCGACGCCGACGTGCGCGAGGAACAGGCGTTGCAGCCGGCGGACGGAGAGCCCGTGCCGCCGGGCGAAGTCGTCCACCCGCAGCACCGTCCGGTCGGCGCGGATCGCCTCGACCAGGCCGATCACCTCGTCGGTGACCGGGTCGGCCGCCGGCGCCCAGCCGAGCAGCAGGTCGTCCAGCGCTCGGCAGCGCTCGGCGTCCGTACCGTCGCAGCGGCCGGCGGGCGGCGGCCCCTCGGCGGCCGACGCGGCGGCGACCAGGGCGGCGGCCGGCGGCCAGCGGTCGGCGAGCGACGGGACCGGCCACCGCCGCCCGGTCAGCTCGGCGACCGACCGCCCGCGCCAGAACGGCCGGAAGCCGCCCGGCCGGAACTGGACCCCGCTGACCCGGCCGACGCCGGACAGCGTGATCGAGAACAGTTTCCGCCCCACGCCGGCCACCTCGGCGGTCTCCGGGCCGTCGCCGTCGCGCCGGAACACCACGTTCACCGCCGGGTGCGGCACGACCTGCTGCGTGAGCGGCTCGGTCAGCTCCCAGTCGACGAGCCAGTAGTGCTCGACGTACGGCCGGAGCGCCACGGCGGGCAGGTGCCGGCGGAAGCGGACCTGGCGCAGCAGCCGGGCCGGGTCCAGGATGCCCCGGCTGTCCCCGCGCGGCTGCTGTCGCATTTCTTCAAGACCATCCTCATACGCTGGCCGTATGGCAACCCAGACTAGTGACCTGCTGGCGGCGGCCGCGCCGCCGACCGTGGCGGTGGTGCGTGGCATCGCCGACGACCAGCTCGACCTGCCGACGCCCTGCCGCGAGTACGCGGTGCGCGACCTGCTCGACCACCTGTTCCAGGTGGTGGTGAACTTCCAGGCCCTCGCGGCGAAGCGCCCCGTCGAGTGGGCGGACAGGCCTGGCCATCTCACGGACGGTTGGCGCGACCGGTTCGAGGCCGAGACGCGGCGGCTGGTCGACGCCTGGTCCGACCCGTCCGCGCTGGAAGGCGTCTCGCCGGGGATGGGCATGCCGCAGAGCACGGTCGGCGGCATGGTGCTGCTGGACCTGACGGTGCACGGCTGGGACCTCGCCGTCGCCACCGGCCAGCCGTACCGGCCCGCCCCGGAGGCGACGGCCGCGCTGCACGAGCTGGTGGGGCGGCTCGGGCCGCAGGCCCGGAAGATGGGCGTCTTCGCGGAACCGGTGTCGAGCGCCGCCGACCTGCCGGAGTTCGACCGGCTGCTCTGCCACACCGGCCGCGACCCCGGCTGGCCCCCGGCCGCCTGAGCATCACCGGCTGCGCGGCTCGCCGCCGCACGGGCCTCCGGCCTGCTGTTCCTCGGTGCCCGGCGGTGGAGAAACTTTGGGGAACCTGAGCTGTGTAACGCCGGTGGCGACGTGGGCGCTGTTCGCCCTGGAGGCCCGGCCGGATCGGGCCCTGGCCCGGGCCGGAAGGCCCGTCGCGCGTGGCAGCGGGAGTTCAACAGATGCACAACCAGCCGGGCGGCTCGCCGCCGGTGTTCGTCGACCGGACCGGGCGTCGCCGCCGGCTCACGGTGATCGCCGGCACGGCGATGGGTCTGGGCCTGCTCACCAGCCTCGGCCTGATCGCCGCCGGCCTCTTCATGGACTCGTCGGTGTCGCTGCCCGGCTGGTCGGACAGCCGCCCGGCGGCACCGCTCGAAGCCGAGGTGGACGGTCGCGGCGAGCTGGGCGGCGCGTCGCCGACCGGCCCCCGCCCGTCGCCCGCGACCAGCACCTTGGCCCCGGCGCCCACCCGCACGGCCGGCATCGGCACCACCCCGGCCACCGGCGCTCCCGCCGCCCGGCCGAGCCGGTCCGAGCAGCCCGGCCAGGGCGACGAGCGGCGGACCGCCAAGCCGAGCCGCTCCCCGGGCAAGCCGAGCTAGCGGTGGCGCGGCACGTCGCCCGCCGTGACCCGCGGGCGCACTGGATCCTGCTCCTGCTCGGGTTGGCGCTGCTGCTCGCGGCGCTCACCGTCAACGGCCTGGTGACCGGGCTCGCCGGCGGCTCCGGCGGGGCGCGGGCCGACACGTCCGCCGGGCCGGCGGTGCCGAAGGAGGTCGCCACCGGCGGGCCGGTGCTGCGGCTCGACCAGGATCGGCCGGTCAGCCGGGTCATGCCCGACCGGACGATCGCGCTGACCTTCGACGACGGGCCGGACCCGCGGTGGACGCCGCAGGTGCTCGACGTGCTGCGCCGGCACGGCGCGCGCGCCACCTTCTTCGTGGTCGGCGCCCGGGTCAACGAGCACCCCGAGTTGGTTCGCCGGATCCTCGCCGAGGGACACGAGCTGGGCTCGCACAGCTTCACCCACGCCGACCTCGGCGCCGCCGCCGACTGGCGGCGGGACCTGGAACTCTCGCTCACCCGCAAGGCCGTCGCCGGGGCGGCCGGCCGCGAGGTCACCCTGCTCCGGCCGCCGTTCTCGTCGCACCCGTCGGCGCTGACCGGCCCCGAGTACGCCGCGCTGCGTGCTGCCGCCGGCACCGGCCACGTCGCCGTGCTCGCCGACCGGGACACCAGGGACTGGCAGCGGCCCGGCGTGCCGGCCATCGTCGAGGCCGCCACCCCGGAGCGGGGGCGCGGCGCGGTGGTGCTGATGCACGACGGGGGCGGCGACCGGGCCCAGACGGTGGCCGCCCTCGACCGGCTGTTGCCCGCGCTGACCCGGCAGGGCTACCGGTTCACCACGGTCTCGGAGGGGATCGACGCACCGGCCTCCATGGTGCCGGCGGGCGGGGGCAGCCGGCTCGGCGGCCACGCCCTCCGGTGGACCCAGGCCGGCGCCGGCTGGCTGGCCGGGGCGATGGACGTGCTGCTCGGGCTCGCGCTGGTGCTGGGCGTGGCCCGGCTGGTCGTGCAGGTGGTCTGCGCCCAGGTGCACGTGCGGCGGGTCCGCCGACCGGGGCGGGCACGGCCGGCGATCACCGCGCCGGTGTCGGTGATCGTGCCCGCGTACAACGAGGCCGCGAACATCGCCGCGACCGTCCGGTCGCTGGTGGCCAGCGACTACCCGGCGCTGGAGGTGATCGTCGTGGACGACGGATCCGGCGACGACACCGCCGGCATCGTCGAGCGGCTCGGGCTGCGCGGGGTGCGGGTCATCCGGCAGGCCAACGCCGGTAAGCCGGCGGCGCTGAACACCGGCATCCGGGCCGCCCGCGCCGACCTGCTGGTGCTGGTCGACGGCGACACCGTCTTCCAGCCCGACACCGTCCACCGGCTGGTGCAGGGCTTCGCCGACCCGACGGTCGGCGCGATCTCCGGCAACACCAAGGTCGCCAACCGGCGCCGGCTGCTCGGCCGCTGGCAGCACCTGGAGTACGTGATCGGCTTCAACCTCGACCGCCGGATGTACGACGTGCTGGAGTGCATGCCGACCATCCCCGGCGCGATCGGGGCGTTCCGCCGCGAGGTGCTGTTCGCCGTCGGCGGGGTGCCCGCGGACACGCTGGCGGAGGACACCGACCTCACCATGAAGGTGCTGCGGGCCGGCTGGCGGGTGGTCTACGAGGAGGCCGCCATCGCCTGGACCGAGGCGCCCTCCTCGCTGCGGCAGCTCTGGCGGCAGCGCTACCGCTGGTGCTACGGCACCATGCAGGCGATGTGGAAGCACCGGCACGCGCTGCGCGAGCGGGGCGCCGGCGGCAAGCTCGGCCGGCGCGGCCTGCCGTACCTGACCGTGTTCCAGATCGTGCTGCCGCTGGCCGCCCCGGCGGTGGACGTCTACGCCGTCTACGGCCTGCTGTTCCTGCCCTGGTCGACGCTGGTGCTGGCCTGGGCGGGGCTGTTGCTGCTCCAAGGGGCCACCGCCGCGTACGCGCTGCGGCTGGACCGGGAACGCTTTGGCCCGCTGTGGAGCCTGCCGTTCCAGCAGTTGATCTACCGGCAGCTGATGTACCTGGTGGTGGTGCAGTCGGTGGTCACCGCGCTGATCGGAAACCGGCTGCGCTGGCAGCGGATGGCACGCACCGGCGAGGCCGCCGCCCTGCTCCCCACACCCCGCTGACCCGCCCGACCGAGACCGGCGGGCGGAGACGGTGATCCGGCGGCGTGCCGGCCGCCCGGACCGTCAGCGCGGACCGAACAGGCCGGCGGACCAGGAGAGGGCCAGCCCGAGCACCGCCGAGCAGCAGCAGACCAGCAGCGCGGCGGCGACCACCGCGAGGATCACCCAGGTCGGCCCGCGCCGGGCCACGCCCGGCTCCGCCGCCGCATCGCCCCGGTCGCCGTCTCCGTCCGGGGAGCCGGGCGGATCGTCCGCCGCCCGGCTCCCGTGCGTTCCGGTCACTCCGCCGTGGCTCAGGCGCGGCCGAGGCGGTCGAGGATCCAGGCGTTGATGAACGCCTCCTCGCGCCACGCGTCGTAGCGGCCGCTCGGCCCGCCGTGGCCGGCGCCCATCTCGGTCTTGAGCAGGTAGTCGCCCTGCGGGGCGACCGCCCGCAGCCGGGCGATCCACTTCGCCGGCTCGTGGTAGAGCACGCGGGTGTCGTTGAGGCTGGTCACCGCCAGGATCGCCGGGTAGTCCACCGCCCGCACGTTCTCGTACGGGGTGTAGGACTTCATGTACGCGTAGACCTCCGGGTCGTCGAGGGGGTTGCCCCACTCCTCCCACTCGGTGACGGTCAGCGGCAGCGACGGGTCCAGGATCGAGGTGAGCGCGTCCACGAAGGGCACCTGCGCGACGATCCCGGCGAACGCGTCCGGGGCGAGGTTGGCCACCGCGCCCATCAGCAGCCCGCCGGCCGAGGCGCCCCGGGCGACGAGCCGGTCGCCCGCCGTCCAGCCGGCCTTGACCAGGTGCCGGGCGCAGGCGACGAAGTCGGTGAACGTGTTCTTCTTGGCCAGCAGTTTGCCCTGGTCGTACCAGCGGCGGCCCAGTTCGCCGCCGCCGCGGATGTGCGCCACGGCGAAGATGACGCCCCGGTCCAGCAGGGACAGCCGGGCGATGGAGAACCACGGGTCCATGCTCGCCTCGTACGAGCCGTAGCCGTAGATGACGCAGGGGGCGGAGCCGTCCTTCGGCGTGCCGGCCCGGCAGACCAGCGAGATCGGCACCCGCGTCCCGTCGTCGGCGAGTGCCCAGTCGCGGTGCTGCTCGTAGTCGGCCGGGTCGTACGCCCGACCGTCCGGCCCGGGCTTCACCGGCTTCTGCCGGCGCAGCACCATCTGCCGGGTGACCAGGTCGTAGTCGTAGACCGAGTCGGGGGTGACCAGCGAGGTGTAGCGCAGCCGGATCTGCCTGGTCTGGTATTCCGGGTTGCTGTCCAGGCCGACGCTGTAGAGCGGCTCCGGGAAGTCGATGTCGAAGGCGTCGCCGCCGCCGATCGGCAGCACCCGCAGCCCGGTCAGCCCGTTGCTGCGCAGCGAGACGACCAGGTGGTCGGCGAAGGCGTCCACCGCCTCCAGTCGGGTGCCGGGCGAGTGCTCGATCAGCGGCACCCAGTCGCCGGGCGCGTCCGCCGAGGTGTACGCCAGCGCGAAGTCCTCGGCGCCGTCGTTGTGCAGGATCAGGAAGCGGTGGCCGTGGTGCTCGACGGTGTATTCCACGCCCTGCCGCCGGGGCGCCACGGACGCGGGCGCGCCGGTCGGGTTGCCGGCCGGGATCACCAGCACCTCACTGGTGATCTTGCTGTGGATGTCGACGAGGACGAACTTCTCGGAGCGGGTCAGCTCGACGCCGACCCAGAAGCGCTCGTCGTCCTCCTGGTGGACCACCACGTCCTCGCTCGACGGGGTGCCCAGGGTGTGCCGCCAGACCCGGTTGGGCCGCCACGCCTCGTCGACGGTCACGTAGAACAGCACGGAGGCGTCGGCGGACCAGGCGGTGCCGTAGAAGGTGTCGGGCACCTCGTCGGGCAGCAACTCGCCGGTGGAGAGGTCCTTGACCCGCAGCGTGAACCGCTCGTCGCCGGAGAAGTCCGTCGAGTATGCGAGCCACCGCCCGTCGGGGCTGACGTCGAACGCGCCGAGCGCGAAGAAGTCGTGCCCCTCGGCGAGCAGGTTGCCGTCGAGCAGCACCTCCTCGCCCTCCAGCGGCGCGCCGTCCGCGCTGACCGGCGGGTCGGTCTCGCCGTCCCGGACGGCCCGGCGGCACTGCACGCCGTACTGCTGCCCCTCGACCGTGCGGGTGTAGTACCAGTAGCCGCCCTTGCGGCTGGGCACCGACAGGTCGGTCTCCTGGGTGCGCCGGCGGGTCTCCTCGAACAGGTCGGCGCGCAACCCGTCGAGATGCGCCGTCCGGGCCTCCGTGTACGCGTTCTCGGTGGTCAGGTAGGCGATCGTCGCCGGATCGTCCTTGGTGGCCAGCCACGCGTACTCGTCGATGACGGTGTCGCCGTGGTGGGTGCGCTCGCTGGGCACCCGCTTCGCCGTGGGCACGGGGGTCTCGGTGGTCACGGCGTCACGTTACCGGCGCGGGTCACCCTCCGGGTGGTCTCGTCGGTCGACCCGCCGCCACATCTTTCGAACATGTGTACGATGACCGGCATGGCGGCAGCAGCGAGTTCCACCGACCGACCCGGAGCCCTCGACATCACCCGGCGGTTGACGGAGATCTGCGGCCCGCCGTTCGCCCGCCTCGCCGGCCCGGCCGACGAGGTGGCCGGGCGCCCGGCCCGCTGGGTGGCCGTGCCCGGCGGTCCGCACGCCGCCGCCGAGGTGCTGCGGCTGGCGGCCCGGCACGACCTGACCGTCGTGCCGCGCGGCGCCGGCACGAAGATCGACTGGGGTGCCGCCCCCGACCGGGTCGACATCATGCTCGACACCGGCCGGCTCGCCGGGATCGGGCACCAGCCGACCGGCGCGCCCACCGCCGAGGTCGGCGCGGGCACCCCGCTGCGCGCGGTGCAGGCCGCGCTCGAACGCACCGGGCAGCGGCTCGCGGTCGACGCCCCCTCGCCCGGCGCGACCCTCGGCGGCGTGCTCGCCGCCGGCGAGGCGGGCCCGCTGCGGCACCGCCACGGCAGCCCGTGCGACCAGCTCCTCGGCGTGCGCTACCTGGACGCCGACGGCGAGCTGGTCAACGCCGGCGGCGGCGTCGACGGGCTGGAGCTGGCCCGGCTGCTCTGCGGCTCGCAGGGGGCACTCGGCGTGCTGGTCTCCGCGACCCTGCGGGTGCAGGCCGTGCCGGCCGGCCGGATCTGGGTCACCCGGCCGGTCTGGACCCCGCTCGAGGTGCACGACCTCGTCCGCAGGGTGCTCGCCGCGCGCCTCGACCCGGCCGCGGTCGAGCTGGACCTGCCGGCCGGCGCGGGACCCCGGCCGCGCCAGGACGGCCGGGCCGAGTCGATGGCACGACACCCGTCCATGGCGGGGCGCGCCGCGCTCGGCCCGGCCGGTGCCGGTCGGCTCGCGGTGCTGCTGGAGGGCGGCCCGGCCGACGTCGCCGAGCGGGCCGACCGCCTGGTCACGCTCCTCGGCGGCAGGTCCGGGGTCAGCCACTCGGCGCCGGAGTGGTGGCGTCGCTACCCGTTCGGCCCGGGCGACACGGCGCTGCGGATCGAGGTGCCGATCGCCGACCTGCACGCCGCCGTCTACGCGCTGCGCGACGCCGCCGGCGCTCCCGTCCCGGTGCGCGGCTCCGCCGGCCTGGGCGTGGTGCACGCGGCCCTGCCCGGCGCCATGGCTCCCGACCGGGTGGCCTCGATCCTGGCCGCCGTCCGCGGGGTGCTCCTCGCCCGGCAGGGGCGGTGCGTGGTGCTCTCCGCGCCGCCGGCCGTCCGGAGGGCCGTCGACCTGTGGGGCGAGCTGGCCGGGCTGCCCCGGCTGCGCGCGGCCAAGGAGCACCTCGACCCCCACCACCGCCTCGCCCCGGGCCGCCTCCCCGGCGGCCTGTGACCGTCCAGCCGGCCTCAGTCCAACCACCAGCGCTGCATGTCGGTACCGATCGGCGCGAAACGGATCGCGGCCACGATCACCGCAGTCACGGTCAGGGCGAGCAGCACCCGCCACGTGCGCCGGGAGATGGACGGCCGAGAGCCGGTCAGCAGCGCCACGGAGTAGACCGCCAGCAGCGGTCCGGCCGCCAGGCCGCAGAGGTAGAGCAGCGACACGGCGCCGTAGAGCCAGGTGAACGGGTTCGCCCCGCTCAGTCCGAACGGCACCAGATCCTTCGGGTCGTACGCCCCAGTGTGCATCTCGTCGGGGCCGACCCCGGCAGCGACCATCCGGCCCACCCAGAGCGTGAGGACGACGACGAAGGCGGCGGTGAGCGCCGACTGGGCGGCGACGACGGTACGCAGCAGCGGCGGGCGCTCGGCGGCTTCATGGACGACGCTCGACATGCCGTCAAACTAGCGAAGTCCGCCGACCGGGGCCGCCCCGATCCGCCCGGGACGGTGGGACCGACCCGGTTGCGTCGTGTCGGCCCTTCCCGTGGCGGAGTCGTCGAACATGCGGTGTCGGACATCCGCCCCGGGTGCCGCGACCCGGCCGCGACCGGTGTCGATCCTGCCCGGCGCGCCGTCAGGCGGCGTCGTTGCGGAGCACCAGGATGGCGATGTCGTCGCGGGGCGCCTCGGCCGAGAAGCCGAGCGCGGTCGAACGCAGCCGGGCGGCCACCACGTCGGCCGAGTAGCCGGCGAGCGGGGCGGCGGCGTCGCGCAGCCGGTCGCTGCCGAACAGCTCCCGGCCGCGCCGCCGCTCCGTGACCCCGTCGGTGTAGAAGACCAGCGAGTCGCCCGGTTCGAGCGGGATCTCCGCCGTCGGCGAGGTGATCGAGTCGAGCAGCCCGAGCGCCGTGCCGCCGGCGCCGACGAAGGCGGCCCCGCCACCGGAGCGCAGCAGCACCGGCCGGTCGTGGCCGGCGAGGTGCAACGACACGTCGAGCTGCGTGCCGTCGCCCGGCCCGACCGCCGCGAGGGCCAGCGTGCAGTACCGCCCGCCACCCCGCTCGACCAGCGTCTCGTTGACCCGGGCCAGGGCCTCCGGCAGCGGCTTGCCGTCGCCGACCAGCACCCGGATGACGTCGCGGACCAGACCGGTCACCGTGGCCGCCTGCACCCCCTTGCCCGAGACGTCGCCGACCACCACCAGCCAGCGCCCGTCCGGCAGCGGCACCACGTCGTAGAAGTCGCCGCCGACGTCGGCGTCGTCGCCGGTGGGGACGTACTCGGCGGCGAAGCCGATGCCCTCGACCACGGGCAGCACCGGCGGCAGCAGCGACTGCTGGAGGGTCTGCGCGACCCGGCGGCGCTCGGCGTGGATCCGGGCGTTCTCGATCGCCAGCGCCGCCCGCCGCGCCACGTCCTCCAGCACGGCGACCTCGTCCGGGTCGTGCCGGTGCCGCTGGTGCCGGCCGACGGCCAGGGTGCCGAGGCGCTGCCCCCGGGCGATCAACGGCACCGCGAAACCCTCCATCGGCGCGCCGAGCGGCATCTGCGTGCCGTTGCGGGACGCCTCCCGCAGCCGGGCCTGGACCGACTCCGGGCCGGTCTCCTGGAGCACCTTGTGCAGGTGGGGCAGCACCGACTCGTCGGCATGGCTGGCCGCCGCGAGGCGCAGCCGGCCCCACTCGTCGGTGGTGTGCACCGCGCACCACTGCCCGAGCCGGGGCACCACGAGCTGCGGGATGAGCGCCATCGTCAGCTCGACGTCCAGGGACTGCGCGAGCAGCTCGCTGGCCTCCGCGAGGAAGGTCAGCCAGGCCTGGCGGCGGACGTCCGCCCGGCGCAGCCGGTCGTTCTCTAGGTGCAGCGAGAGCCGCTCGGCCATCAGCACCGCCAGCGGCCGGGCGTACGCCGACGGCGCCGCGTCCAGCTCCAGCTCCCCGCTGTACGGCCGGTGCACCGCCAGCGGCACCCGGAGCAGCTCGTTGCCGGGCCGGGGCTGGCGGCCGTACCGGGCCAGTACCTGTGCGCCCTGTCCGTCCCCCCGGTCCAGCCGCACCACCCCGCCGGCCGCGCCGACCATCTCGGCGACCCGGGTGAGCAGGCCGGTCGCGAAGTCGGGCAGCGGGTCCTCGGCGTACGGGTCGGGGGTGGTCTGCATCAACTCGCTCATCGCCCCCGCGCTCGGCGCGGAGCTCTCCGCCGTCGCGGCGGCGCCACCCCCGGCGGCCGCGGCGCTCGGCGCCGTCCCCCGCCCGGCGTGGGTCTCCCAGTCGCCGCCCGGGTCGGGCCGGTCCAGCCGGAACCAGACGCCCTTGCCGGTCGGCAGATAGGTGGTGCCCCAGCGGCTGGCGAAGTGGTCGACCAGCAGCAGGCCCCGGCCGCGCTCGGAGACCTCGTCGATGTCCGTGGTGTCGTTGCGGACCCCGACGGTCAGCTCGTCCACCGGGCCGGCCGCGAAGTCGGAGACGGTGACGGTGAGCCCGTCCGGGTCGGCGACGACCTCGATGTCCAGTTCGGTGCGGGCGTGCTCCACCGCGTTGGTGGAGAGTTCCGTGGTCAGCAGCAGCGCCTCGTTGACCAGCTCGTCCAGGTGTGCCTCGGTGAGCACCGACCGCACCAGCGCCCGCGCCGCCGCGGGCGTACGCCGGTCGGCGGGGAGCCGGACGCGCCGGACGTGCTCGTCTCGGCCCCTGGTCTCCGCGGGCCCCGTCTCCGCTGACACCCCCGTATCCTCCACCGCCGTCCGCTCGGCTGCCAAGCCGGTGCCGGACGAGCGGAGCGGAGGGCGCCGGGCCGGCGGCGGAACGGGACGGTTGCCGCGGGTGGCGACCGGCCGCGCGGACGGGGCGGGAACGGATGGGCGGGGATGGTCGTCGCGCGCGGCGATCGGCCGCGCGGACGGGGCGGAACGGGACGGGCGGGACGGTTGCCGCGCGTGGCGAGCGGTCGCGCAGACGTGGCGCGGGCGACGTCGCGGGCACAATGATGGGATGGCCTGCGTCGCAGGAGTCGGTGGCCCCGAGCTGAGCGAGGAATGATGACCACGGCGAAACAGTCGGCGACCGCGGATCCGTCCGCGCCCGACCACGAGGCGCTCCTCGTCGAACTGACCGAGGCGCTGCGGCGGGTCGGCCGCGGCGACCTCAAGGTCCGGCTGCCCCGACGGGCGGGCCGGGCCGGCGAGGTCGCGGACGCCTTCAACGAGGTCGTCTCGCTCCAGGAGCGGCAGTACCTCGACCTGCGGCGGATCAGCCGGATCGTCGGCCGGGACGGCCGGCTCACCGAGCGCCTGGACGACGAGGGGCTGGACGGCTCCTGGGCGGAGGGCCAGCGGGCCGTCAACTCGTTGATCGACGACCTCGGCCGGCCCACCACCGAGATCGCCCGGGTCATCGTGGCGGTCGCCGAGGGCGACCTGTCCCAGCACATGGCGCTGGAGATCGACGGCCGGCCGCTGCGCGGGGAGTACCTGCGCATCGGGCGCACCGTGAACACGATGGTCGATCAGCTCTCGTCGTTCGCGGACGAGGTGACCCGGGTGGCCCGCGAGGTGGGCACTGAGGGCAAGCTGGGCGGCCAGGCCGACGTGCGCGGCGTCGCCGGCACCTGGAAGGACCTCACCGACTCGGTGAACACCATGGCGTCGAACCTGACCGGCCAGGTGCGGTCGATCTCCCAGGTGGCGACGGCGGTGGCCAAGGGCGACCTGTCGCAGAAGATCACGGTCGGGGCGCGCGGCGAGGTCGCCGAGCTGGCCGACACGATGAACTACCTGACCGACACCCTGCGGCTCTTCGCCGAGCAGGTGACGCGGGTGGCTCGCGAGGTGGGCACCGAGGGCAAGCTGGGCGGCCAGGCCGACGTGCCGAACGTGGCGGGCACCTGGAAGGACCTCACCGACAGCGTCAACTCGATGGCGTCGAACCTGACGTCGCAGGTGCGCAACATCGCCCAGGTCTCCACGGCGGTGGCGCGGGGCGACCTGTCGCAGAAGATCACCGTCGCGGCGCAGGGCGAGATCCTGGAGCTCAAGGACACCGTCAACACGATGGTGGACCAGCTCTCGTCGTTCGCCGACGAGGTGACCCGCGTCGCCCGCGAGGTGGGCATCGAGGGCAAGCTGGGCGGCCAGGCCCAGGTGCGCGGCGTCTCCGGCACCTGGCGCGACCTGACGGAGAACGTCAACCAGCTCGCGGGCAACCTGACCAGCCAGGTCCGCAACATCTCCCAGGTCTCCACCGCCGTCGCCAAGGGCGACCTGTCGCAGAAGATCACGGTCGACGCGCAGGGCGAGATCCTGGAGCTGAAGAACACCGTCAACACGATGGTGGACCAGCTCTCGTCGTTCGCCGACGAGGTGACCCGGGTGGCCCGCGAGGTGGGTACGGAGGGCAAGCTGGGCGGTCAGGCCCAGGTGAAGGGCGTCTCCGGCACGTGGCGGGACCTGACGGACAACGTGAACTCGATGGCGTCGAACCTGACGTCGCAGGTGCGCAACATCGCCTCGGTGACCACGGCGGTGGCGAAGGGCGACCTGTCCCAGAAGATCACCGTGGACGCCCGCGGCGAGATCCTGGCGCTGAAGTCGACGGTCAACACGATGGTGGACCAGCTCTCGTCGTTCGCCGACGAGGTGACCCGGGTGGCCCGCGAGGTGGGTACGGAGGGCAAGCTGGGCGGCCAGGCCCAGGTGCGTGGCGTCGCCGGCACCTGGCGCGACCTGACGGACAACGTGAACTCGATGGCGTCCAACCTGACCGCCCAGGTGCGCAACATCGCCCAGGTCTCCACCGCCGTCGCGAAGGGCGACCTGTCGCAGAAGATCACGGTCGACGCGCAGGGCGAGATCCTGGAGCTGAAGTCGACCGTGAACACGATGGTGGACCAGCTCTCGTCGTTCGCCGACGAGGTGACCCGGGTGGCCCGCGAGGTGGGTACGGAGGGCAAGCTGGGCGGTCAGGCCCAGGTGAAGGGCGTCTCCGGCACGTGGCGGGACCTGACGGACAACGTGAACTCGATGGCGTCGAACCTGACGTCGCAGGTGCGCAACATCGCCTCGGTGACCACGGCCGTCGCCAACGGCGACCTGTCGCAGAAGATCACGGTCGACGCGCAGGGCGAGATCCTGGAGCTGAAGAACACCGTCAACACGATGGTGGACCAGCTCTCGTCGTTCGCCGACGAGGTGACCCGCGTCGCCCGCGAGGTGGGCATCGAGGGCAAGCTGGGCGGCCAGGCGCAGGTGAAGGGCGTCTCCGGCACCTGGCGGGACCTCACCGAGAACGTCAACCAGCTCGCCTCGACCCTCACCACCCAGCTGCGCGCCATCGCGCAGGTCTCCACCTCGGTGACCCGGGGCGACCTGACCCAGCGGATCGCGGTCAAGGCGCAGGGCGAGGTCGCCGAGCTGAAGGACAACATCAACCAGATGATCGTCACCCTCCGGGAGACGACCAAGAAGAACGCCGAGCAGGGCTGGCTCGACTCGAACCTGGCCCGCATCGGCGGACTGCTCCAGGGCCAGCGCGACCTCGGCGAGGTCTGCCGCATGATCATGATGGAGGTGACCCCGCTGGTCGACGCGCAGCTCGGCGCGTTCTTCCTGGCGGACACCTCCGAGGGCGTGATGCGGCTGCGGCTGACCGCCTCGTACGGCTACGTCGCCCGGGGGCACGACGTCACCTTCGGGCCCGGCGAGGGGCTGGTCGGCCAGACCGCCCTCTCCCGCCGGACGATCCGGATGGGCGGGACGCCGGACGGCAGGCTGATGCTCCGCTCCGGGCTCGCCGAGACCCCGCCGGCCGACCTGGTCGTGCTGCCCGTGCTCTTCGAGGGCGAGCTGCTCGGGGTGATCGAGTTCGCCAGCGTGACGCCCTTCTCCGAGCTGCACCTGTCCTTCCTGGAGCGGCTGGTGCTCACCACCGGCATCGCCGTCAACACCATCCAGGCCAACCGGCGTACGGAGGAACTGCTCGCGCAGTCCCAGCGGCTCGCCCACGAGTTGCAGGAGCAGTCGGCCGAGCTCCAGCGCACCAACGCCGAGCTGGAGGACAAGGCGCAGCTGCTCTCCGAGCAGAAGGGCAACATCGAGACCAAGAACCGCGAGATCGAGCTGGCCCGGCTCGGCCTGGAGGAGAAGGCCCAGCAGCTCACCCGGGCGTCGGCGTACAAGTCGGAGTTCCTGGCCAACATGAGCCACGAGCTGCGTACGCCGCTGAACTCCCTGCTGCTGCTGGCCCGGCTGCTGGTCGAGAACTCGGAACAGAACCTCACCCCGAAGCAGATCGAGTTCGCCCGGACCATCCACGGCGCCGGCTCCGACCTGCTGTCGCTGATCGACGACATCCTGGACCTGTCCAAGATCGAGGCGGGGCGGATGGACGTCGAGCCCACCGAGGTGCGGTTCGACGAGATCCGCGGCTACGTGGAGCAGGCGTTCGCGCCACAGGCCGAAGAGAAGGGCCTGGACTTCCAGGTGCGGATCAGCAAGGACCTGCCGCCGGCCCTGGTCACCGACGCCCAGCGGCTGCAGCAGATCCTGCGCAACCTGCTCTCCAACGCGGTCAAGTTCACCGACAACGGCGCGGTGACGCTGCGGATCGCGCCGGCGCCCGAGAACACGGCCTTCGACGTGCCGGCGTTGACCAATGCGCAACAGGTCATCGCGTTCACGGTGGTCGACACCGGGATCGGCATCTCCGACGACAAGCTGTCGCTGATCTTCGAGGCGTTCCAGCAGGCCGACGGCACCACCAGCCGCCGCTACGGCGGCACGGGGCTGGGGCTGTCCATCAGCCGGGACCTGGCCCGGCTGCTGGGCGGCAGCATCGCCGTGTCGTCGGCGCCCGGGCAGGGCTCGACGTTCACCCTCTTCGTGCCGGACGTGCTCGCGCCGGACGCGGTGGTGGCGCCGCTGCCGCCGTCGCCGGCCCGGGCCGGGCTGCCGTCGTCGCTGCTGATGCCGCCGCCGGAGCTGCCCGAGCCGGCCTCCACGCCGGCCACCCGGCGGCTGGAGGGGGCCACCGTGCTGATCGTCGACGACGACGTCCGGAACGTCTTCGCGCTGACCAGCGCGTTGGAACTGCACGGGCTCACCGTGTTGTACTCGGACAACGGGGCGGACGGCGTCCGCCTCCTGGCCGAGCATCCGGAGGTCGACATCGTCCTGATGGACGCGATGATGCCCGACCAGGACGGTTACGAGACGACCCGGCAGATCCGGCGCAACCACCGGTTCGCCGACCTGCCGATCGTCTTCCTGACCGCCAAGGCCATGCCCGGCGACCGCGAGTCGGCGCTGGCGGCCGGGGGAACCGACTACATCACCAAGCCCGTCGACCTGGACGAGTTGATCGAACTCATGGCGTCCTGGATCAGCGGCAGCCGAACCGAGGAGAGTTCGTGACCCAGATGGCCAAAGCGCTCCTGGTGGACGACCGCCGGGAGAACCTGATGGCGCTGGAGGCGATCCTCCAGGGGCTGCCGGTCCAGTCCGTCGCCGTGGAGAGCGGCGAGGCGGCACTGAAGCAGCTGCTGGTCGACGACTTCGCGGTGATCCTGCTCGACGCCCAGATGCCGGACATGGACGGCTTCGAGACGGCGAGCCACATCAAGCGGCGCGAGCGTACGCGGCACGTGCCGATCATCTTCCTCACCGCCGCGGACCGGGACGCCCAGCTCGCGCTGCGCGGCTACGCGGTCGGCGCGGTCGACTACCTCACGAAGCCGTTCGACCCGTGGGTGTTGCGGGCCAAGGTGTCGGTATTCGTGGAGCTGTGGGTGAAGACCCGGCAGCTCGCGGCCCAGTCGGATCTGGTGCGGGAGCGCGACGCGCAGTGGCGGGTGCTCACCGACGCGGTCGACGAGGCCACCGCGATGCTGCGGACGGACGACCCGGACGCCCGCGACCGCGCCGTCGACCTTCTCGAACAGGCCCGCTGGGGCAACACCCCCTGACCCACTCCGCCCCTTCCCCCCGGGGCCCCTCCGCGTCGATCTCGCCACCCCCACACCCCCCGGCCCCGCGCCGATCTTGCACTTCCTGCCCGGGTAAAGAGCGTAAAAGCGGACAATTCAAGGGCCAAAAGTGCAAGATCGCCGGGGCCGACACCGGGGCGGGGGCGGGGCGGGCGGGGTGGGGGAGTGGGTCAGGCGGTGGTCTGGTCGTTGCGGATCATCAGGGCGCTGCGGAGGCCGGTGATGTCCAGGACGCGGAGCAGGAAGTCGCCGACGTTCGTCAGCATCAGGAGGCTCTGCGCGTGGCTGGCCTTCCGGCTGAGCACGACGAGGGTGCCCAGGCCCTGCGAGTCGCAGAAGGTGACGCCGCCGAGATCGAGCACGATCCGCGGCGGCGGATCGGCGAGCACCTCGTTGACGACGGTCGACAGCTGGGTGGCCGTGAGCATGTCGATCTCACCGGCCAGGCGCAGCACAGCTTCGTCGCCCGTCCGGTGTAGCGTGATGGACAGTTCGGCACGATCCACCGGGTCAGCCTAGCGCGATCCCGGCGACCCGGCCTGTCGAGCCGGGGTGCCGCACCCATCGAGCGGGAGCACCGCCGACCCGCAGCCCTGGAAGGGCCCGGCGAGACCGCTCGGGCGGTCGGGGCGGGTGAGCCTGGTAACCCCGGTGCGGGGTGCCTGCCGATTCGCCGCCCGGCGCTGACACAATGGCGGCATCGTGACCGATATGTTTCCCGCCGGATCCGGCCGTTACCCGGCCGACGCGCCGGCCTCCGAGGCCCTGTTCGACCGCGCCAAGGCCATCGTGCCCGGCGGGGTGAACTCCCCCGTGCGCGCCTTCCGTGCCGTCGGCGGCACCCCGCGCTTCATGGTCCGGGGGGAGGGGCCCTGGCTCTACGACGCCGACGACCGGCGCTACGTCGACCTGGTCTCCTCCTGGGGCCCGCTGATCCTCGGCCACGCGCACCCCGAGGTGGTGGACGCGATCCGGGCCGCCGCCGCCCGGGGCACCAGCTTCGGCACGCCCACCCCGGGCGAGGTCGAGCTGGCCGCCGAGATCGTCGACCGCACCCCGGTCGAGCAGGTCCGGCTGGTCAACTCCGGCACCGAGGCCACCATGTCGGCGATCCGGCTGGCCCGGGGCTTCACCGGCCGCCCCCGGATCGTCAAGTTCGCCGGCTGCTACCACGGGCACTCCGACGCGCTGCTGGCCGCCGCCGGTTCGGGCGTGGCCACCCTCGGCCTGCCCGACTCGCCCGGCGTGACCGGAGCGGCGGCGGGCGACACGATCGTGCTGCCGTACAACGACGTCGCCGCCGTGGAGCAGGCGTTCGCCGCCGAGGGCCAGCACATCGCCGCGATCATCACCGAGGCCGCCGCCGGCAACATGGGCGTGGTCGCCCCGCGCGACGGGTTCAACCAGCAGCTCGCCCGGATCGCGCACGCGCACGGCGCGCTGCTCATCGTCGACGAGGTGATGACCGGGTTCCGGGTCTCCCGCGCCGGGTGGCACGGCCTCGACGCCTCCGACGCCGACCTGTGGACGTACGGCAAGGTCATGGGGGGTGGGCTGCCGGCCGCGGCGTTCGGCGGGCGCGCGGAGATCATGGAGCGACTGGCCCCCGCCGGGCCCGTCTACCAGGCCGGCACGCTCTCCGGTAACCCCCTCGCCTGCGCCGCCGGCCTGGCCACCCTGCGGCTGGCCGACGACGCGCTCTACCGCCGGCTCGACGAGACGGCCGCCGTCGTGAGCAAGCTCGCCGCCGACGCGCTCGCCGCCGCCGGGGTCCCGCACCGGCTGTCGTACGCGGGCAGCATGTTCTCGATCTTCTTCACCGATGCCGACGTGGTCGACTACGACAGCGCCCGCACCCAGCAGGTGCCGGCCTTCAAGGCGTTCTTCCACGCGATGCTCGCCGGCGGCGTCTACCTGCCGCCGAGCGCGTTCGAGGCGTGGTTCGTGTCGGCGGCGCTGGACGACGCCGCTCTGGAGCAGATCGCCGCCGCCCTGCCGGCGGCGGCCAATGCGGCGGCAGCGGCGGGTCACGGGGGGTAGCGGTGAGCGCGAGGAGTGAGCCGGGTCTGCGAGCCCCGCAGTCGCGAACGAAGGGCGTTGCGGTGAGCGCGAGGAGTGAGCCGGGTCTGCGAGCCCCGCAGTCGCGAACGAAGGGGGCGCAGCGGTGAGCAAGACGGTGGTCCACGTGCTGCGGCACGGCGAGGTGCACAACCCGGAGGGCATCCTCTACGGCCGGCTGCCCGGCTTCCGGCTCTCCGAGCTCGGCGTGCAGATGGCCAAGGCCGCCGCGCAGGGGCTCGCCGAGCGGGAGGTCGTGCACGTGGTGGCCAGCCCGCTGGAACGCGCCCAGCAGACGGCCGAGCCGATCGCCGGGCAGTTCGGGCTGCCGGTCGGCGTGGACGAGCGGCTCATCGAGAGCGCCAACTGGTTCGAGGGCAAGAAGGTCTCGCCCGGCGACGGCTCGTTCCGCGACCCGCGCAACTGGTGGGTGCTGCGGGACCCGGTCACCCCGTCCTGGGGCGAGGCCTACCGCGCGATCGCGGAGCGGATGTTCGCCGCCCTGCACGCCGCCCGGGTGGCCGCCGAGGGGCGCGAGGCCGTGCTCGTCTCGCACCAGCTCCCCATCTGGACGCTGCGCCGCCACGTCGAGCGCAAGCGGCTCTGGCACGACCCGCGTCGGCGTCAGTGCGGGCTGGCCAGCCTCACCTCCTTCCACTTTGACGGCGCCAAGGTGGTCGGCATCGGTTACTCCGAGCCGGCCGCGCACCTGATCGCGATGTCGGCGACCGCCCGGACGGCCAAGGGGGCCTGATGAACGCCCGGAGGTGGACCGCGGGTCTGCTCGCCGCCGTCACGACGGTGGCGTTGGCCGGCTGCTCCTCGCAGAGTCGGGAGGACGCCTGCGGCACCAACTCCGAGGGCGTCATCGAGTGCGCGCCCGACGAGCGTTCCGCGGCCCCGAAGATCTCCGGCGAGCTGCTCACCGGCGGCAGCCACGACGTGGCGAAGGACCGCGGCCAGGTCGTCGTGGTCAACTTCTGGGGCTCGTGGTGCAACCCGTGCCGGGCCGAGGCGGACGACCTGGAGAACACCTACCAGGCCACCAAGGGCTCCGGGGTCACCTTCCTGGGCGTCAACATCCAGGACAGCCGGGACAAGGCCATCGCCTTCGAGGAGCGGTTCGGGGTGACCTACCCGAGCCTGTTCGATCCGCCCAGCCGGGTCGCGCTCGCCCTGGACATCCCGCCGAACACCATCCCGGCCACCATCGTGCTCGACCGGGACGGCCGGATCGCCGCCGTCATCCGCGCGGCGGTGAGGCAGGAGGGCCTCCAGCCCATCGTCGAGCGGATCGCGGCCGAGCAGTCCGCCCCCAACGGTTCCCGCTGATGGGCGAGACGTTCCGGGAACTCGCCCAGTCCGGTCCGCTGCTGCTCGCCATCGGCGCGGCCGCGCTCGCCGGCCTGGTCAGCTTCCTCTCCCCGTGCGTGCTCCCGCTGGTGCCGGGCTACCTGTCGTACGTCACCGGCCTCGCCGGGGCGGACCTGGAGGGCCGGCGCCCTCGGGTAAGGAAGGGCACCCCGTTAACGGATTCGGTAGAGGAAGGGGCCCTTCCTAACACCGGGGGCGGGGTGGCGGTGCGGGAGCGCACCGCGCCGGCCGCCGCCGCCGTGAAGGGCCGGGTGCTGGCCGGCACGCTGCTGTTCATCGCCGGCTTCACCGTCGTCTTCACCGCCACCGCGATCCTCTTCGCCGGCGTCGGCCGGGTCTTCTTCGAGTACGAGCGCACGCTGGAGATCGTCATCGGCGCGCTGATCGTCGTGCTCGGCCTGGGCTACGTCGGGGTGGTCCCCGGGCTGCAGCGGGAGTTCCGGATCCACCGGCTGCCCGCCGCCGGGCTGCTCGGCGCCCCGGTGTTCGGCGCGGTCTTCGCGCTCAGTTGGGTGCCCTGCGTCGGCCCGACGCTGGGGGCGGTGCTCGGCATGGCCGCCGTCGAGGGGCAGACCGACCGCGCCGTGGTGTTGGCCGTGGCGTACTGCCTGGGGCTGGGGATACCCTTCGTCGTCTTCGGGTTGGGCTTCCAGCGCCTGCTCGGGGTCTTCCGCGCCGTTCGGCGCCACAGCCGTTGGATCACCCGGGTCGGCGGCGCCCTGCTGATCCTGATCGGCCTCGCGCTGGTCACCGGCGGGTGGACGAATTTCGTGATCTGGTTGCAGACCACCGTCGGGGTGGGCGAGGTGAGCATCTGATGACTGTCGTGGACGAGCGGCCGGCGACGCCGGCCGAGGCGCCCCGGCGTCGCCCCAACCGGCTGCTGGCCCTGCTGCGCAACTCGTGGCGGCAGCTCACCAGCATGCGTACGGCGCTGGTGCTGCTGTTCCTGCTCGCGATCGCCGCCATCCCCGGCTCGGTGCTGCCGCAGCGCGGGGTCAACCCGGAAGACGTGCGGGACTACTTCACCGAGCACCCCGACATGGCCCGGGTGCTGGACCGGATCGGCGCCTTCGAGGCGTTCGGCTCGGTCTGGTTCTCCGCGATCTACCTCCTGCTGTTCACCTCGCTGATCGGCTGCATCACCCCCCGCCTGCGTGACCACGTCCGGGCGCTGCGGTCGAAGCCGCCGGCCGCCCCGAAGCGGCTGGACCGGCTGCCGCAGCACGCGGTGCTGCCCGCCCCCGAGGGCGGCACGGCGGCGATCGCCGAGGCGCTGCGCCGACGGCGCTGGCGCGTGGTGGTCCGCGGCGACGAGGTCTCCGCCGAGAAGGGCTACCTCAAGGAGACCGGCAACCTGCTCTTCCACACCTCGATGGTGGTCGTGCTGGTCGGGGTCGCGCTCGGCTCCTGGTACGGCTGGAGCGGCAACAAGCTGCTGGTCGCCGGCAAGGACAACGCGTTCTGCAACACCCGCCAGCAGTACGCCGAGAGCAAGCTCGGCCCCCGCGTCGGCAGCGAGGACCTGGCCGACTTCTGCATCCAGCTCGACGACTTCGAGGCCCGGTTCCTGGAGACCGGCCAGCCGGAGTTCTTCAACGCCAAGGTGACCGTCGACGAGGACGGCGGCGAGCAGCGGCAGGCGGAGTTCTCGGTCAACTCCCCGCTGCGCCTCGACGGCGCGAACGTCTACCTGCTCGGCCACGGCTACGCCCCGGTGATTCGCTACACCGACCGGTTCGGCCGCAGCCAGACCAGCGCCGTGCCGTTCCTGACCACCGGCGACATCGGGCTGACCAGCGAGGGGTTGGCGGCCTTCCCGGACGCCAACGTCGACCCGGCCACCGGCAGCCGGGACCCGGACCTCCAGATGGCCTTCTCCGGTCTCTACCTGCCGACCGCGCCGGCTTCGGCGCCGTTCGCGCGCTCCGAGTACCCGACCGAGCGCAACCCGGCGCTGAACCTCGTCGCCTACCGGGGCAACCTGGGGCTGGACGCGGGCATCCCCGGCTCGATCTACGAGCTGGACCAGCGGCAGGTGCGGGCCGGCAAGGTGAAGGAGGTCGGCACGAAGCTGCTCCGCAAGGGCGAGACCTGGACGCTGGACGACGGCACCAAGGTCGAGTTCCTGGACAGCCTGCCGTACATCACCCTGTCGGTCCGGTACGACCCGGGCTCCACGCTGCTGCTGGTCAGCTCCGGGGTGCTGCTGGTCGGGCTGATGGGCTCGCTATTCGGCCGGCGCCGCCGGGTCTTCTTCCGGGTGTTGCCGACAGACCCCGCGGGTGGATCTCCGACGGGCGGTAGTAGGTTGGTCGAGGCCGGTGGCCTGCCGCGCACCGACCATCCAGGGTTCGCCGACGAGTTCGCGCAGCTCGTCGCCGCGGTCAGCGGCGACGGGGGGCCGGGTGGTCGCGCCGGCGACGGGCGGGCCGGATCGCGAGAAGGAGCCGAGTGATGTCCGCACTCTCCGACCAGCTGGTGTCGTTCGCGATCCTGGCGTACCTGGTCGCGATGATCAGCCACGCCGTCGAGTACGCGCTCGGCAACGCCCGCGCCCGCGTCGCGGCGCCCACCCGCGAGCTGGTCGGGGCCGCCGTCGGCGCGGCCGGCGGCAGCGTCCCGCCCGAGCCGGTGGCGAGCGGCCCGACCGCCGCCGAGCGCACCGCGCACCGGGCCCGGCTGGCCGGCCGGATCGCGGTGGGCCTCACCGCGCTAGGCGTGCTGCTGCACCTCGGGGCACTGGTCGCCCGCGGTGTCGCCGCCGACCGGATGCCCTGGGGCAACATGTACGAGTTCGTGCTCACGGTCACGTGGATCGGCGCCGCCGCCTGGCTGGTGGTGCTCTGGAAGCTGCCGGTGCTGCGTCGCCTGGGGCTGTTCCTGTCGCTGGTGATGGTGCTGCTGTTGGCGACCGCCGAGCTGGTGCTCTACGTGCCGATCGTGCCGCTCGTGCCGGCGCTCAACTCGTACTGGTTCCTCATCCACGTCTCGACGGTCATCTTCGCCTCCGGCATCCTCCTGCTCGGCGCGGTTCCCGCGGTGGCGTTCCTGATGCGCTCCGGCTACGAGCAGGGCAGGCGGAGCTTCCCGTACACCCTGGCGAAGCGGGTGCCGGCGGCAGCCGCCCTGGAGCGGCTGACCTTCGTGCTGCACGCCTTCGCCTTTCCGATCTTCACCTTCGCGGTGATCGCCGGGGCGATCTGGGCCGAGGCGGCCTGGGGCCGGCCGTGGGGCTGGGACCCGAAGGAGACCTGGTCGTTCATCTCCTGGGTGATCTACGCCGGCTACCTGCATGCCCGGGCCACCCCGAGCGTGAAGCGGAACGTGGCCACCTGGCTGGCCGTGGTCGGCTTCCTCACCATGCTGATGAACCTGTTCGGGGTGAACATCTTCTTCGAGGGCCTGCACTCGTACGGCGGCCTCGACTGAGTCCTCCACCGCTCGATCCGGCCCGGCTCCACTCCGGCGACTGACGGTCGCTCGACGAGGGGGCCGGCGGGTCTACGCCGGGCCAACGCCGGTGGCCCTTCTCGCCGGTGACCGGTCGGGTCAGCCGCCGAACCAGCCGGGCACGTCGAGGCGGAACAGGTTGGCCGGGGCGACCGCCCGCAGGTCGTCTTCCATCGCGGCGACCCGTTCCGGGCCGAGGGTGTCGGCCCACCGCTGCCGGAGCTGTTCGAAGACCACCGCCGAGCGGCGCAGTCCGTCGAGACCGTGCGGGGTCATCCGGACCAGTTTGCGCCGGGCGTCGCGGGGGTCGTCGGCCCGTTCGAGGTAGCCGAGGGCGACCAGGCGGTCCACCGTCTTGCCGGCCGCCTGCTTGGAGATTCCCAACCGTTGGCCCAGCTCGGTCGCGGTGGTGCCGTCGGCGCCGACCGCCTGGAGCACGAAGCCGTGCAGCGGCCGCAGCTCCGGGTGCCCCTGCCGGGCCAGCTCCGCGTGCAGGTCGTCGATGAGCGTACGGAAGCCGGCGAGCAGCAGCAGGGGCAGCAGGAAGCCGGGTCGATCGGGGTCAGTTGCCATGTTCGACAACCACGTTTACCATTTGGACAACCACATTGACGATCGTACGTCACCGCCGGTGCCGTCCGCCCTGCCGCGCCCGGCGCCGCCTGTTGCTCCCGACGAAAGGTCACCCCGTGCCCGTCTTCACGCCCCACACCCCCGAGACCGCCCCCGCCGCCGCGCGCCCGACCATCGAGGCGGTACGCCACAAGCTCGGCCACCTGCCCGCCGCGGTCGGCCTCATGGCCGAGTCCCCGGAGCTGCTCAAGGGCTTCCTCACCGTCAACGGCATCTTCGAGGGCTGCGCGCTCGACCCGGTCGAGCGGGAGGTGGTCGTGCTGACCGTCGCCACCCGCAACGAGTGCCACCTCTGCGTGGCCATGCACACCGCCACGCTGACCCGGCACGGCGCCGCGCCCGGGCTGATCGAGGCGCTGCGCGCCGGCACGCCGCTGCCCGACGACCGGCTGGAGGCGCTGCGGCGCTTCACCCTCGCGGTGCTCGACCACCGGGGCGCGGTGCCCGAGGAGGGGACCCGCGCCTTCCTGGCGGCCGGCTACCAGCCCCGGCACGCCCTGGACGTGGTGCTCGGCGTGGGGACGTACACCATCTCCACCTTCGCCAACCGGCTCACCGGCGCGCCGCTCGACCCACCCGTGGCCGCGTACGCCTGGCAGCCCGCCGGGTGACGGCAGGACCGACCACCGGTCAGCCCACGCATGCTGTCGCCGGGCACCGACACGTTCGCCGCCGGTGGTCGGTGTGGCGGAACGCACACGGGGCAGTCGACATCACCCGACCCGGCTGGGGTGGCCGGGGTGCCGGTGCGGGAGACTGGCAGGCATGGCGGCTCGTGGCTTCCCGTACAACGATCTGAAGGACTTCCTCGCTGCGCTGGAGCGCGCGGGCGAGCTGCGGCGGGTGAGCGTCCCCGTCGATCCCACCCTGGAGATCAGCGAGGTCGTCACCCGGACGGTCCGCGCGGGCGGCCCCGCGTTGCTCTTCGAGCGGCCGACCCGGGGCGAGATGCCGGTGGCGATCAACCTCTTCGGCACCGAGAAGCGGATGGCGATGGCGCTCGGCGTCGAGTCGCTGGACGAGGTCGGCGAGCGGATCGGCAACATGCTCAAGCCGGAGCTGCCGATGGGCCTCTCCGGGATGATGGACGGCCTCGGCAAGGTCATGCAGCTCAAGTCGATGCCGCCGAAGAAGGTCAAGACCGCTCCCTGCCAGCAGGTGGTCTACCGGGGCGACGACGTCGACCTGAACCGGCTGCCGGGGTTGCAGGTCTGGCCGGGTGACGGCGGGATCTTCCACAACTTCGGGCTGACCCACACCAAGCACCCCGAGACCGGCAAGCGCAACCTGGGGCTGTACCGGTTGCAGCAGCACTCCCGGAACACCATCGGCATGCACTGGCAGATCCACAAGAACTCCACGGCGCACCACGCGGTCGCCGAGCGGCTGGGGCAGCGCCTGCCGGTGGCGATCGCCATCGGCGCCGATCCCGCCGTCGCCTACGCGGCCAGCGCGCCGCTCCCCGCCGACATCGACGAATACCTGTTCGCCGGGTACCTGCGCGGCGAGCGGGTCGAAATGGTGGACTGCCTGACGGTCCCGCTCCAGGTGCCGGCGCACGCGCAGGTCGTCCTGGAGGGCTACCTCGAGCCGGGCGAGCGGCTGCCGGAGGGCCCGTTCGGCGACCACACCGGCTTCTACACGCCGGTCGAGCCGTTCCCGGTGATGCACATCGAGTGCATGACCATGCAGCGCGACCCGGTCTACCACTCGATCGTCACGTCGCAGCCGCCGCAGGAGGACCACGGCCTCGGCAAGGCCACCGAGCGGATCTTCGCGCCGCTGCTGCGCTTCCTGATCCCGGACATCGTCGACTACGACCTGCCAGCCGCCGGCGTCTTCCACAACTGCGCGATCGTGTCGATCCGCAAGCGCTACCCGAAGCACGCCCAGAAGGTCATGAACGCGATCTGGGGCGCGCACATGATGTCGCTGACCAAGCTGATCGTGATCGTCGACGAGGACTGCGACGTGCACGACTACAACGAGGTCGCCTTCCGCGCCTTCGGCAACGTCGACTACGCCCGCGACCTGCTGCTCACCGAGGGCCCGGTGGACCACCTGGACCACGCGTCCTACCAGCAGTTCTGGGGCGGCAAGGCGGGCGTCGACGCGACCCGCAAGCTGCCCGAGGAGGGCTACACCCGGGGCTGGCCGGAGGAGATGCGGATGGCCCCCGAGGTCGTCTCCCTGGTGGACAAGCGCTGGAAGGAGTACGGCATCTGATGGCCACCGCCGTCGCCGAGCCGGTGGAGCGTCCCGGCCGGGTCAAGTCCTTCCTCAAGCTCGTGGCGATCGAGCACTCCGTGTTCGCGTTGCCGTTCGCGTACCTGTCGGCGTTGACCGCCATGCAGGTTCACGGGGGGCGGGTGCGGTGGGGGGACCTGCTGTTGATCACCGTGGCGATGGTGGGCGCGCGGACGTTCGCCATGGCGGCCAACCGGATCCTGGACCGGCGGATCGACGCGCGGAACCCGCGTACCGCCGGCCGGGAGCTGGTCACCGGGGCGGTCAGCGTGCGGACGGCCTGGACCGGCGCGGCGGTCGCGCTCGTGGTCTTCCTCGCCGCCGCCGCCCTGCTCAACCCGCTCTGCCTGGTGCTCGCGCCGCTCGCCGTGGTGCCGCTGGTCGTCTACCCGTACGGCAAGCGGTTCACCAACTGGCCGCACGCCATCCTGGGGGTCGCCCAGGCGGTGGGCCCGGTCGGCGCGTGGCTGGGAGTCACCGGCACCCTCGACGGCTCGTGGCCCGCCTGGCTGCTCGGCGCGGCCGTCGGGCTCTGGATCGGCGGCTTCGACCTCATCTACGCCTGCCAGGACTCGGAGATCGACCGGGAGATCGGGGTGCACAGCGTGCCCGCCCGGTACGGCCGACGCTTCGCCCTGCACGCCTCGACCGTGGCGCACGTGGTGACCTTCGCGCTCTTCATCTGGTTCGGCGCGCTGGTCGGCTTCGGCTGGCCCTGGTGGATCGGGCTGGCGCTGACCGCGCTCGCGTTCGGCTACCAGCACGTGGTCGTCACCCCGACCGACCTGAGCAAGGTCAACCGGGCCTTCTTCACCGCCAACGGCTTCGTCGGCATCGCGCTGTTCGTCTTCGCCCTGATCGACCTGGTGATCCGCCTCGACCTGCGCCCCTGACCGCGCCGGCCGCAGCGCCCCCTCGGTGGGCGGGCTTGCCGGAGGGCCGGGGTGTGGGCGGGCGAGGGTCAGCGGAGGGCGGCGGGCTCGGGGCGGGAGCCCGGGTAGCGGTCGCTCTCCAGCGTCCAGTCGACGGTCGCCCGGACGGCGTTCGCCACCCCGTCGAGGTGGTCGGTGACCGCCTCGTCCAGCGCCGGCCCGAACGACGGCACCGCCGCCCGCAGCTCGACGAAGCGCCGCATCGACGCCCGCCAGCGCTCGGCGGTCAGCGCGACCGCGGTCTCCACCGGCACCCCGTGCTCGGCGGCGGTCGCCAGCACCAGGTTGTGCCCACCCGAGGTGGCCCGGTCGCGCTCCAGCGAGGCCAGGTCGTTGTACCAGGAGACCAGGTCGTTCCCGGTGGTGGCGACCCGGCGCAGCAGCGGGTGGTGGTGCACCGCGTCGGGCAGCGGACGCCCGGTGACGAACTCCACCAGCGGGTACGACACGTACGTGGCGGAGGTGGCGCGCCGCAGCTCGACGTACTCGGCGACGTCGGGGTGGCGTCCGGCCGACTTGTTGACCGCCTCCCGCCACGTGCCGTCGAGGTGGTCGGCGACCGCCTCGGCGAAGCGCAGCCGCCAGCGGGCCGGCATCCGGCGGCGCGGCTCCCGCCACGCGCGCACCAGCAGCCGCCGCAGCGGCCCGGTGAGTCCGGCGTGCCGGATCCGGGGGCCCTCACGCAGCAGGGTCAGCGCGCCGGCGCGCAGCGCCCGGATCTCGTCCGTGCCGAGCCGGCCCGGCCCGTCGCACGCGTCGTCGACCAGGAAGAACCAGGTGAACAGCGCGGCCAGCACACGCAGGTCGGACTCCGTGGCGCCCGGGTAGAGGCGGCCGGCGTACCGGGCGACGCCGGCGCGGGCCAGCCGTTGCGGCGTCCCGTCGTCGGCCGGCAGGCCGAGGCCCGGCAGCAGGTCGTCGGTCAGCCAGCCCTGCACCCGGTCGGCGTGCGGCGAGAGCCGGGGCGGGATGGGGCACTCCGACCGTAGCGACCAGAGGATCTCGTCGGTCATCACCGATTCCTCCCGCGTGCGATCTGCGTCCGGTGCGAATCGTCCCGGCAGCATGTCAGGTCGCCGGGATGCCCGCGATCCCGGCCGACATCGCGCTCGTCGGGGACAAACCACCCCGGAGGCGGGTATCCCGGGCGGGCGCCGGTCCGGGGGGTGCCCGACGGCGCCGGCGAGCGACCAGGCAGGCTGGTGGCATGCGGGAACCATGGGTGGTCGGGGTCTCCGGGGCGTCCGGGACGCCGTACGCGGCGGCCGTCGTGCGGGCGCTGATCGACGCCGGGGAGCCGGTGGACCTGATCGTCTCCCGGGCCGCCCGGCTGACGGTTCTGGACGAGACCGGCCGCCCGTTCCGGGACGCGCACTGGGCGGAGGACCTGGCCACCTGGCTGGGCCGGGATCTCGCGGGCGCCGACGTGCGACACTGGCCCGCCGGCGACCTGGCGGCCGGCCCGAGCAGCGGCTCCTACCGGGTACGCGGGATGGCGGTGGTCCCGGCGAGTACGGCGGCCTGCGCCGGCATCGCCATCGGGCTCTCCAAGGACCTGCTCCAGCGCGCCGCCGAGGTGAACCTCAAGGAGCGCCGGCCGGTGGTGGTGGTGCCCCGGGAGACGCCGGTGACCCGCAGCCACCTGGAGCACCTGATCGCCCTGCACGACGCCGGGGCGGTGGTGCTGCCGGCCAGCCCAGGCTTCTACGGCGCGGGGGCGGCGGCCTCCGCCCAGCAGCTCGTCGACTTCGTCGCCGGCAAGGTGCTGGACGCCCTCGGCGTACCGCACGACCTGTTCCGCCGCTGGTCTGGTGAGTTGGGCGCGGCGCGGGACTGAGCCCGGCCGGGTTCACAGGGCCGCGGACCGGAGTCGGTGTCCGGTCCGCGCGCCGATCCGCACCGGTCAGTACATTCCCGCGTTGGCCGGGCCCGGGCCGGTCGAGGCGGCCGGCCCCGCGTTGCGCGGCTTGCCGACGTCCTCCGCCTCGTCCAACATGCCCTCACCCTCAAGCAGGGCCCGCACCTCGGATTCCCGAAACCGGCGGTGCCCGCCTGGAGTCCGGATGCTGCCTATCCGGCCCGCCGCCGCCCATCGCGTCACAGTCTTCGGGTCAACCCGAAACAGTGCGGCAACTTCACCCGGTGTCAGCAGGCGATCTCCAGTGTCCACAGCCCCCTCCTCGCGTCGACGAAGCCCCCGGCTGAACACACTGCCCCCGGCCGGTGCGAGCCCAGAGCCGTCATGAGGGACGTATGGCAATTACAGCACCAGCGACCTGGCCTGTCCGCCAAACGCGAAAAACGCACTGAGTGAGAAGTTAGGAAATATTACCTGCGGACGACTCCCTTGACTGTGAGTTTGCGAACGACTACACCCTGTCATGTTCAACGCGCTCCGAATGCCCGACGTTACGCCCGGACCGCTAGGGTCTACAGTCCGTGGACGCCATCGACCTGAGCCTCGTGGAACTGCTGCGCGGCAACGCCCGCCTGTCCTACGCCGAGCTGGCCCGGCAGGTGGGCCTCTCCGCGCCGGCCGTGCACGAACGGGTCGGCAAGCTGGAGTCCGGCGGCGTGATCCGGGCGTACCGGGCGGAGGTGGAGCCCGAGTCGATCGGCCTCGCCGTCACCGCGCTCATCGGGATCATCCAGGACTCGGGCGCCGACACCGACGACGTGCTCGAGGCGTTCCGGCAGATGCCCGAGATCGAGTCCTGCTACTTCATGGCCGGCGTCGAGTCGTTCCTGCTCAAGGCCAGGGTCGGCACCATCGCGGAGCTGGAGCGGCTGATCGTGCGGCTGAACCGGACCCCCGGCGTCGCCTCCACCCGGACCGGCATCGCCCTCTCCACCAAGTGGGAGAACCGCCCGCAGCCCCCGGTGGCGCCCACCACCTAACCGCTGCGGCACGGGGCCCGCCTGACCCGCCGGGTCGTCCCGCCGGCCCTGGCGTCCCGCAGTCGGCGGCGATAGCGTGCGCCGATGACGAAGCCCGTCCCCGGGGCGGCCGTGGTCACCGGCGCCGCCGGCGGCCTCGGCCGGGCCATCGCCGCCGCCCTGCACGCCGACGGCTGGCCGGTGCTCCTCACCGACCTCGACGCCGGGGCGGTGGCCGACGCCGCCGCGCCGCTCGGCGGCTGGTCCCGCCCGCTGGACGTCCGCGACGAGGCCGCCTGCGCCGCCGTCGCCGCCGAGGCGGCCGGCCGGGGCGGGCTCGGCCTCTGGGTGAACAACGCCGGCATCCTCGTCACCGGTCCCTCCTGGGAGCACGACGCGGCGACCCGCCGCCGGGTGGTCGAGGTGAACACCCTCGGCGCGATGAACGGCACCCTCGCCGCGCTGGCCGTCATGCGGGCGCAGGGGCACGGGCACGTGGTCAACGTCGTCTCGCTGGCCGGGCTGGTGGCCGCCCCCGGCGAGACCGTCTACGCGGCCAGCAAGCACGCCCTGGTGGCCTTCAGCATCGGCACCCTCGCCGACCTGCGGCTGGCCGGGCACCGGGGCGTACACGTGTCGTGCCTCTGCCCGGACGGGATCTGGACGCCGATGCTGCACGACCGGCTCGACGACCCGGGCGCCGCGGCCTCCTTCACCGGGACGCTGCTGCACCCCGAGCGGGTGGCCCGCCGGGCCGCGCGCCTGGCCCGCCGGCCCCGCCCGGTGGTCAGCGTGCCGCGCTGGCGCGGCGCGCAGGTCCGGCTGCTCGACGCGCTGCCCGGCCCGGCCGTGCGGCTCGCCCCGCTGATCCTCGCGGCCGGCCGGGCGGGTCAGCGCCGCCAGCGCCGCCGGGCCGGAGCCGAGCCGCGCTGAGCGGGCTTGCTAGGTTTCGAACGTGACTCATCTCGACCGGTGCGACGAGGCCAGCCGGCGCTGGGTGACCGATGCGATCGCCACCGTCGAGGCGGACGCCAACCGGTCCGCCGACACCCACCTGCTGCCGTTCCCGCTGCCCCGGGCGTGGGGGATCGACCTCTACCTGAAGGACGAGTCGGTGCACCCCACCGGCTCCCTCAAGCACCGGCTGGCCCGCTCGCTCTTCCTCTACGGGCTGTGCAACGGCTGGATCGGTCCGGGCACCACGATCGTCGAGGCGTCCTCCGGCTCGACGGCGGTCTCGGAGGCGTACTTCGCGCGGATGCTGGGGCTGCCGTTCATCGCCGTGATGCCGGCCTCCACCTCGCCGGAGAAGATCGCCCAGATCGAGTTCCAGGGCGGCCGCTGCCACCTCGTCGACGACCCGGCCAAGGTGGTCGTCGAGGCCCGCTGGCTGGCGGAGGACTCCGGCGGGCGCTTCATGGACCAGTTCACCTTCGCCGAGCGGGCCACCGACTGGCGGGGCAACAACAACATCGCCGAGTCGATCTACGCGCAGCTCGCCCTGGAGCGGCACCCCGTGCCGGCGTGGATCGTGGTGGGCGCCGGCACCGGCGGCACCAGCGCCACCATCGGCCGGTACGCCCGCTACCGGCGGCTGCCCACCAAGCTCTGCGTGGTCGACCCGGAGAACTCCGCGTTCTATCCCGCCTGGCAGGCGGCCGACTGGTCGGTCCGCACCGGGCGCGGCTCGCGGATCGAGGGGATCGGCCGGCCGACCGTCGAGGCGTCGTTCCTGCCCTCGGTGGTGGACCGGATGGTCCAGGTGCCCGACGCCGCCTCGCTGGCCGCCATGCGGGCCGGCTCGGCCGTGCTCGGCCGCCGGGTGGGTGGCTCGACCGGCACGAACCTGTGGGGCGCCTTCGGGCTGATCGCGGAGATGCTCGCCGAGGGCCGCACCGGCTCGGTGGTCACCCTGATCTGCGACGCCGGCGACCGCTACGCCGACACCTACTACGCCGACGACTGGGTGGCCGCCCAGGGGCTCGACCTGGGCCCGCACCTGGCGACGATCGAGCGCTTCCTCGCCGACGGCGCCTGGCCGGCCTGACCCGCGGCGGCACGCCCGGCTGGCCGACTCCGGCACGGGGCCAGGTAGTCAGCGCGGGTCGACGCGCTCGGCCAACCCCGGGTAGCGCACCACGTAGCCGTCGGCGTCGAGGTCGATGTCGGCGGTGAACGTGTCGCTGGTGAAGCGGACCCGGCCGGGGCCGAGCGGCGTGTAGACCTGCTCGGCGGGCACCACCATCAGGCTGGGCACCAGCACCCAGGCGACGGCGACCCGGTGCGGCGTGTCGGCCGGCGCGCGGGGCAACCCGAGACGGTGCACCGGCAGGGCGTTGAACAGCGGCGAACCGCCGAGGTCGACGTCCAGCGCCTCGGCCAGCCGGTCCGGGTCGTCCGTGCCGGGCAGCCCGGCGGGTGGATGGCCGGCGGCCCGCAGCGCCGCGTCCAGGTCGCCCTGCTCGCCGGTGGTCACCCGCCAACGGTCGCCGGCCCGTTCCAGGCGTACGCTCCGCAGCCACCCGGAGCCCTCCACCTCGACCTCGGCCCGGGCGGTCACCCACTGCGGGTCGGTGGTGAGCTGGTAGCGACAGGTGTAGGGGACCGGGTCGACAGCCGTGAGCGTGCCCCGAGCGGTCAGCCCCCGGCCGTCGTCGAACAGCGCGTGCTCCGTGCCGGCGGTGTCCGCCCGGGTCCAGAAGAGCGACTTCGGCATGGTCGGCATGAGCCGGACGTTACGCGACGCGACCGACACCGGCAGCGGATGCGGAAACGCCGCCGTGGAGCGTGGGCTCCGCGACGGCGTTCCGGTCGGTGCTCGTGATCAGTGGGTACGCGACGGCGGTCGCCCGCCGAAGCCCCGCCGCTCGTCGCGCGGCCGGTCGTCGCGACCCCGGCCCTCGGGCCGGAAGCCGCCCCGGTCGCCGAAGCGCCGCTCGCCGCGCTCGCCGTAGCCGCGTCCCTCGGTGGGCCGGTCGCCGTAGCGGCGCTCGCCCTGCGGTCGATCGCCGTAGCCCCGGCTGTCGGTGGGCCGGTCGCCGTAGCCGCGCCCCTCCGTGGGCCGGTCGCCGTAGCGGCGCTCGCCCTGGGGGCGGTCGCCGTAGCCGCGGCGGTCGCCCTGCGGCCGGTCGCCGTAGCGGCGCTCGCCGCGCCCGTCCCGGTCGCTGTAGCCGCGTCCCTCGGTGGGCCGGTCGCCGTAGCGGCGCTCGCCCTGGGGGCGGTCGCCGTAGCCGCGCTCGCCGTGCGGCCGGTCGCCGTAGCGGCGCTCGCCCCGGTCCGCGAAGCCCCGCTCGCCGTAGCCGCGTCCCTCGGTGGGCCGATCGCCGTAGCGGCGCTCGCCCTGGGGCCGGTCGCCGTAGCGCCGCTCGCCCTGGGGCCGGTCGCCGTAGCGGCGCTCGCCCCGGGCGTCGCGGTCACCGAAGCGGCGCGGGCCGCCCGGCCGGTCGCCGTGCCGGCGCGGCTCCTCGGGCTCGTTGCGGACCGGGACGCCGCTCGGCTCGCGGGCGCCGGTCAGCTCGGCGAGCGCCGGGTCGCCGGCGCGCACCCGGGTCTCGGCCGGCGCCACGCCGGCCTTCTCCAGCATGGCGAGGGTCGTCCGGCGCTGCTTCGGCAGCACCAGCGTGGCGACCGCGCCCGACTCCCCGGCCCGAGCGGTACGCCCCGCGCGGTGCAGGTAGTCCTTCGGGTCCTTCGGCGGGTCGACGTGCAGCACCAGCGAGACGCCGTCCACGTGGATGCCCCGGGCCGCCACGTCCGTGGCGACCAGGACGTTCATCCGACCCTCACGGAACTCGGCCAGCGTGCGGGTACGCATCCGCTGCGTCTTGCCGCCGTGCAGGCCACCCGCGCGTACGCCCACGGCGGCGAGCTGCTCGACCAGCCGGTCGACGCCGAGCTGGGTGCGGGCGAAGACCATGGTCCGCCCGTCCCGGGCCGCGATGGACGCCGCCACCGGGAACTTGTCGTGCGGCGGGATCAGCAGCATGTGGTGGTCCATGGTGGACACCGATGCGGTGGACGGGGCGGTCGAGTGGGTCACCGGATCGGTCATGAACCGCTTGACCAGCGCGTCGACGTCACCGTCCAGAGTGGCCGAGAAGAGCAGCCGCTGGGTGCCCGCTGGCGTCTTCGCCAGCAGCTCGGTGACCTCGGGCAGGAAGCCCATGTCGGCCATCTGGTCGGCCTCGTCGAGGACCGTGATCTCCACGTCGTCCAGGTGGCACACGCCCCGGGCGATCAGGTCGCCCAGCCGGCCCGGGGTGGCCACGACGATCTCCACGCCGCGCCGCAGGGCGTCGATCTGCCGGTCGTACGGCACGCCGCCGACGGCGGTCTTCAGGAACACGCCGACGGCCTTGCCGAGCGGCAGCAGCGCGTCGTTGACCTGCATGGCGAGCTCGCGGGTCGGCACCAGGACCAGGGCCCGCGGGTGCAGCGGCCGGGCCCGCTCGCCGTCGGCCACCCGGGCCAGCAGCGGCAGGCCGAAGGCCAGGGTCTTGCCGGAGCCGGTCTGGCCCCGACCGAGGACGTCCCGGCCGGCGAGCGCGTCCGGCATGGTGGCGCGCTGGATCTCGAACGGGGCGGTGATGCCCTGCCGGGCGAGCGCGCGGACCAGCGGCTGGGGCAGCCCCAGCGCGGCGAAGTCGGTGGCCTCGGCCGTCACCGGTGCGGCGGAGTCCTGCGGGGTGGCGTCCCGCTCGACGAGGGCCTGCGCGTCGGCGGTGTCGAGGGCGGGCGGAAACGTGCTGGGTTCAGCAAACGCGGTCAAGAAATGCCTTTCGAGCGGGGCGCATCTTCGCGTCGGCCTGCCGCAGCTGAACGCCGCCGAATCGCCCGCAAGATCGCCCATGGGCGCGCACGACGCGCGCCGGGTCAGTGATCTCCACCAGTGTACGGCGGAGCGGCGAACCCGCCACCGCACCACGGATCGGTAGTGGGCGGGCTCACCATGGTCGTCGCCGGGCGGCTCACTTGGTCAGGACGCCGCCCACCAGACCGCCCACGGTGTCGGTGGCCAGCAGGACGACCAGCACGCTGATCGCCACGAGCAGACCCAGCGAGGCGGCCAGGACGATCATGACCCTGGCCGTGCTGGACCGTTCCTCGGTGGGGGTCTCCGTCCAGCCCTGGGCCAGGATGTGCCCGGTCAACGAGCCGGAGTTCTCCTGCGGGTTGGTCGGGAAGGAGACGGTGGCGAAGCCCGGGCCTTCCGAGCCGGCACCGTAGATCGTGCCCAGGTCGGTCCCGCCGTCGAAGCGCCCGGCGGGGGCGGCGTCGGGCCGCCCGCCCGGCGCCGCCGGGCCTCCGCCACGACCCGCGTCGGCGGGGCGATCGGTCAGCCGGCGTGCCTCCCCGGGGGCCGTGGCCGGCTCGGTGCCGCCCGGCCGGCGGTCACCGGGGCTGGTCGGCGCCGGCCAGGTCGGCAGCGCGGGAGCGGGTACGGGCCCCGCGGAGACCGGCGGCGCGGACGCTGGCGGGGCGGAGAGCAGCGGCGGGGAGGCCGACGGCGTGGTGAACGACGGCGCGGGGGCCGGTGGCGCGGACGCCGGCGGGGCGGAGACAGACGGGACCGGGGACGCCGGCGGGCTCGCGGGCGCTGCCGGCGGGGCCGGGACGGGCGCGGTGGCCGTGGCGGGCGGCGGCGGGAACGGCGGCGCCGGCATCGGGCCGGGCGGTGGCGGCGGGGCGGGCACCGGCGGCCCGGGCGGCGGCGTCGGCGGACCCGGCACGGGCGGCACCGGGCCCGGTGGGGTGGGCCCCGGCCGGGGCGGCGTCGGGACGGGGATCGGCGGGGTCGGGACCGGCGGGGCCGGGGTCGGGACCGGCGGGGCCGGGGACGGCGGGGTCGGGCCGGGCACCGGCGGCACGGGGGCCGGCGCCGGCTCGGGCTCCGGCACCGGCGGCTTGGGCGGCTGTGCCGGTTCCGGCGGCTGGGCGGGCTCCGGCGGCTCCGGGTTGACCGGCGCCGCCCGGTAGACCCTCGCCTCGCCCGTGGTCGACCGGATGGCCGAGGCCTCGTCGGCGGAGACCCGTCGCATCCCGGGCACGGCGGCGCTGGCCCGGGCCGCCGCGGCCCGCTGCTCGGGGACCGGCGTGCCGGCCGGAGCGGCCGCACCGGTGGCCCGGTAGGTGGTGCCGGCGGTCGGGCGGGCCGGCGGTGCCGCGTCGCCCCTGCCGGGCGCGGCCGCGGTGGCCACGCTCACCCGGCCCCGGGCGGGCTGTCGGCGTACGTCGTCGGTGGACGGCTCCGTCGACGGCCCAGACGTGCCCGCGGAGCCGGTGCCCGACGCCGGGCTGCCGTCGGCCGAGGTCGCGATGGACCCGCCGGTGGGCGCCGGGGCGTCGGCGCGGCTCCGGTCGGGCGTGGATCCGTGGTCGACCGGCTCCGCCGGAACCTCTTGCTCGGCCATGCTCGCCCTCCGCGCCGCGCTCGCGCCCGGATCCGCGACGTCGGACCGGGCGTGCCTGACTGTCACCGTGCCATATTCCGGCCCGGCGGCACAGCCGGAGTGCGTTCCGGGCCCCTGGCCCGTGGCGACCGGCGTCGGCGCGCCGGGCGGAGCCGGCGCGTCCCGGTCAGCTACCCGTGCTGGCCGAGGCGGTGGCTGACGTGCTGCCCTCCGGGTCGGTGCTGCTCGCCGCCGTGGTCGGCGCCACGCTGCCGGACGTGGCGCTCGGCTCCGACGAGGCCGAGCGGCTCGCCGCCGGCGACGACCCGGTCGGCGACGGCGACGGCGAGGTCGACGCGCTGGGCGACGTCGTGGGCGACGGCGAACCGGTGGGGGTCGCCGAGGGCGAGGTCGACGGGGACGGCGACGGGGAGGTGGGCTTCGGGGTCGGCTTGGGGCTTTCCGTCGGCTTCGGCGAGGGCGGCTTGGTCTGCGACGGCGACGGCGACGGGGTGCTCGTCGGCGCGGGCACCGCCCCGATCACCCGGGTGGCGGCGTAGAGCCGGGACCAGCGCACCGTGGAGATCTTGACGACGTCGCCGGTGGTCGGCGCGTGGATCATCTTGCCGCCGCCGACGTACATGCCCATGTGGTGGATCGTCGTCCAGCTCGTGCCGGAGGCGAAGAAGAGCAGGTCACCGGGGAGCAGCGCGCTGCGGGACACGGTGCGGGACCGGGTGGCGTAGTACTGGTCCCGGGAGACCCGGGGCAGCCCGTAGTAGCCCGCCGACCGGTAGGCGGCGTAGATCAGGCCGGAGCAGTCGAACCGGTCCGGCCCCTCGGCGGCCCACAGGTAGGGGTCGCCGAGCTGCGCCTTGGCGTACGCCAGGGCCTTCAGAGCCGTGGGGTGGGCGGCCAGGCCGTTGGCGGTCTCGTTGCCGACGTAGCCGGCGCCGAGCTGCTGGTCGAGGGCCTCCTGCTGGCGCTCCAGCTCGATGAGCTGCGCGGCGTTGTCCCGGCGCAGCTTGGCCAGCTTCGCCTCGGCGTCGCGCAGGGCCTTCTCGCCGGCGGCGTATTCCGTCTGGGCGCCCTTGAGCCGGGACTCGGCCGAGACCAGTGCCTGGCCGGCCACCTGCTCGCCGGTGCGGGCCCGGGACAGCTCGCCCTCGGCGGCGGTGGTGCCGCCCTCGGCCTTCTCGCCGCGGATGATCCGGGAGAGCCGGCTCAGCTCGTGCAGGTCGTTGGCGAACTCGCCGGGCGGGAGGGCGGCGGCGGCCTTGAACGCGCCCGCGGCGGCGGCGTCGGCGCCCTCCTGGGCGCGGGCCAGCGCGTCCCGGGCGAGGGCGAGGTCGCGTTCGGCGGTGGCCCGCTGGCCCTCGGCCTCGGTGCGCTTCTGCAGCAGCACGAGCAGTTGGTCGCGGAGCTGCCCGACCTGGGCCTCGGCGGCGTAGATCTGGGTGGCGAGCGGGCCGTCGATCAGGTTGCCGGCCGGCACGCCCGGCACCCCGCCGAGGCCCGGCGCCCCGGTGACGGGTGTGCCGCCGGGGAGTTGGAGCTGACCGGTGACGGCCGGCCGGAGGCCGGTGTCGGGGACGCTGGTGGGCAGCGCCGGGTCGGCGTGGACCGGGTTGGCGAGGACCGTGGCGGCGACGGCTCCGAGCAGGGCGGACCAGAGCGCCGGACGCAGTACCGGCGAGACCACCGGGCTCCGTCGTCGCTGCCGTCGCCCGCGCCCGCTGTCGACCATTCCGCTCCCCGTCCGGCGTGGTGTCGCCGCGCCAGGGTGGACGCGGCCGTGAGGACGCTACCAGTGTGTGGCGAACGTCCCATCCTGTCTTACCTCACCCACGCAGCCATGTCGATGCGTCGAGAGGTAACGGGAGGCTGAGAGTTCGGTGAACCGGCCCACGGGGGCCGACCGTGCTGCGGCGGCGTCGGCAGGTGGACGTAGGCTCGATTCCTACCGCAGGTGGAAGGGACGTGGCTTTCGATGGACGCCGGACTCAAGCGTGAGCTCGAAGCGAAGGTGTACGCCGGCGAGCGGCTGACCCGCGAGGACGGCATCGCCCTCTACGACAGCGACGACCTGACGTGGCTGGGGCGGCTGGCCCACCACAGGCGTACGGAGCTCAACGGCGACCGGGTGATGTTCAACGTCAACCGGCACCTCAACCTCACCAACGTCTGCTCCGCCTCGTGCGCGTACTGCTCGTTCCAGCGCAAGCCGGGCGAGAAGGACGCCTACACGATGCGCATCGACGAGGCGGTCCGCAAGGCCAAGGAGATGGAGGACGAGCAGCTCACCGAGCTGCACATCGTCAACGGCCTGCACCCGACCCTGCCCTGGCGCTACTACCCGAAGGTCCTGCGCGAGCTGAAGGCGGCGCTGCCGAACGTCAAGCTCAAGGCGTTCACCGCGACCGAGGTGCAGTGGTTCGAGAAGATCAGCGGCCTGAGCGCCGACGAGATCCTCGACGAGCTGATGGACGCCGGCCTGGAGTCGCTGACCGGCGGCGGCGCGGAGATCTTCGACTGGGAGGTCCGCCAGCACATCGTCGACCACGCCTGCCACTGGGAGGACTGGTCGCGGATCCACCGCCTGGCGCACGGCAAGGGCATGAAGACGCCGTCGACCATGCTCTACGGCCACATCGAGGAGCCCCGGCACCGGGTGGACCACGTGCTGCGGCTGCGCGAGTTGCAGGACGAGACCGGCGGCTTCATGGTCTTCATCCCGCTGCGCTACCAGCACGACTTCGTCGACTCGGCGGACGGCAAGATCCGTAACCGGATCCAGGCGCGGACGACGATGGCCTCGCCGGCCGAGTCGCTGAAGACCTTCGCGGTCTCCCGGCTGCTCTTCGACAACGTCCCGCACGTGAAGTGCTTCTGGGTGATGCACGGCCTCTCGGTGGCCCAGCTCTCGCTCAACTTCGGCGTGGACGACCTGGACGGCTCGGTCGTTGAATACAAGATCACCCACGATGCCGACTCGTACGGCACGCCGAACACCATGCACCGGGACGACCTGCTGCACCTGATCTGGGACGCCGGCTTCCGCCCCGTCGAGCGGAACACCCGCTACGAGGTGGTCCGCGAGTACGATGCCGCCCCGTCCCTGGCCGAGCGCCGCGCCGAGCCGCAGCAGGTCTGGGCCTGAGCCGGCACGTAATCTCGTAGGCCATGACCGAGCAGCGGAGCGGGTTCCCCCGGCGCGACGCCGAGGGGCGCATCCTCACCCTGGGCGACCTGCTCGGGGTGAGCCTGGCCGGGCTGGTCATCGGCGTGCTGGCGGTGGTGCTGTTCGACTGGGCGTTCGCGCTGATCGGCAGCGGTGACTTCGGCCGGGCCAACGGCTGGCTGGCGGTTATCCTGCCGGCCTGGCTGTTCTGGGACGACTTCCGGGCCTGGGAGTTCGGGGCGGCCCGGGTGGTGGCGGCGCTCGTGGCGGGCGCGGTGGGGCTGGTCGCCGGGCTGGTGGTGGCCGGCCTGGCCGCCGGGCTCGCCCCGCTGGTCTCCGGCGGGCTGGGTGCGGCGGCGTTCACCCTCGGGTACGCGGTCGTCTGGTTCCACGGCGTCCACTGGCTGGCCCGCCGGACGGGCTGAACCTTCCGCCGGGGCCACCCCGGCGGCGGAGAACGGAGTGCGCAACGTGAGCGCGGCGGTCAAGTACACGCTGGGCCGGATCGGGCTGTTCGTCGCCGTGCTGGCGGCCCTCTGGCTGGTCGACATGAACCTCTTCGTCAAGCTGATGCTGGCGCTGGCCTTCTCGGCCGCCGCCTCGTTCTTCCTGCTCAAGGGCTGGCGGGACGAGATGGCGGTGGAGATGGCCGAGGCCGCCGAGCGGCGCCGCACCGAGAAGGAGCGCCTCCGCTCCGCCCTCGCCGGCGACGACCAGGGCCCGGACGGCCCCGCCGCCGAGAAGTGACGAGGGGCTCGCGCCCCGGGGTGGACCCGGGTGACGCGAACCCCTCGACCGTGCCGTCGGGCCGTCAGATCACCAGTTGGTGGAGCCTTCGACCGTCGGCCACGGCATCCGCTCGGGCTTGATCAGGTAGACGACGCCGCCGGAGCCGCCGGAGACCCCGCCGCTGGCGTTGATCCGCTTGGTCCGCAGCCAGATCTGCTCGAACTGCTCGCGCGGGTAGACGTTGCGCACCGCCTCGTTGCTGGACGAGGCGGGGTCGTTCACGATCACGTCGCCCTCGGCGGTGAAGCCGACGATCACGAACAGGTGCCCCGAGGTGCCGTAGCCCGCGCCGTCCAGCTCGCTGGCCAGGAAGGACTGGCTGGTCACCACCGGGATGCCGGCGGCGATGAAGCGCTCCACCTCGTCCAGCGAGTGCAGCCGGGTGACCCGCGCCTCCAGGCCGGGGAAGCTGGCCGCGTACGCGGTGTTGAACGGCCAGTTGCCGGCGCCGTCGTACTGGTAGTCGTAGACCATCCGGGCGGCGTGGTTGACCGTCGGGTCCGGGTAGGTCGGGTCGACCCAGGCGGTGTCCTCCTCGGACGCCTTCCGGCCCCAGTACTCGATCACCATCGTGGTGGAGGTGGGGGAGCACCAGGCCTGGCCGCCGCCGTCGTACTCGGGGTAGTGGCCGGTGTGGATGTTCTGCGAGTAGCGGGGGACGGCGAGTTCCCGGCCCCAGGCGATGCCGCCGGCGCTCGGCTCGACGGTGAACCGGTCGGGCACGTTCGAGCTCATCGCGCCCAGCGTGTGCACCACCGGGGCGGCGTGCTGTCCCGGCGCCCGGTAGAGGGTCAGCCGCAGCTGGTACGCCCGCAGCAGCACCCCGACGGAGGCGTCGTCGATGCTGAAGGTGTCGGTCCAGATGGTCGACCAGGGGTCGCCCTGCCGGTTGACGCTGGTGCGCTTGATGTCGGCGTCGCCGGAGGCCCACCGCCCCATCACGTACCACTTGGTCTGGACGCCGGTGTTGTAGGTGCCCTGCATCTCCACCTGGATCCAGGTGCCGGCCGGGGTGTCCGCGTTCCACGAGGCGATCAGCTCGGTGGCGTCGAACCCGACCTGGGTGACCGGGGAGGTCCAGGTCGCGTACTCCCAGCTCTTGGTGACGCCGGTGTGCGGGTCGGTGTAGTCGGTGGTGCCGAGCGGCGTGGCCAGGGTGACGCCCGGCCGGAGGCCGGGGACGGCCCGCGTGCCGGCGTGGCTGCCCTGACGCCAGTCGGGGTAGCGGGTCCAGTCCTGGAAGGTGATCTGCTCGTCGTGGACCACCGGTCGGGTGGTCGCCGAGGCGGCGACGGGCGCGGCGACGGCGGGTGCCGCGGTGCCGAGAAGGGTGAGCGCGGTGGCGGCCGCGAGGGTGGCCGCGCGCAGGCGTGGTCTGGACATGGGTCCTCCGCAGAGACAGGCGGATCGTTGCCGGTCAGTGTCCCGCTTGGAAGGAACTTTCGCCAGAGGTCGACGGTTGGAAAATCCTTGCCGGTGTGAGGATCAGGATGGCATGCAACAAGGCAGCGATGAATGTTGATATGACCATGTGGGCGGTGGTGGAGTGTCCTCCACCGAGCGGGATCTTCTCCCGCCCCCCGAGGAGGTTGTCCATGGCCTTCCGCAAGCCCGCCCTCCGCCGCCTGGCGCTCGCTGTCGCCGCCGGGTTCGGCCTGCTCACCGTCGCCGCCGCGCCGGCCACCGCCCGGCCCGCACCCGAGCCCGCCGCCGACTCCCCGGCGGCGTCCTACCGGGTGCTCGGTCCGCGTACGGTGGCCGACCGCACCGCGGTCGCCGGCACCGGCGCCGCCATCGACTACGTCGAGCACGGCGTGCTGAACGTCTCGGCCACCCCCGCCGAGGCGGCGGCGATCACCCGGCTCGGCTTCCGGCTGGAGGCGGTTCCGGCCCCGTCGACCGACGGCCACAGCCACGCCGAGGGGGACGTCGGCACGACCGCCTTCCCGCCCGCCGACTCCAACTACCACGACTATGCGGAGCTGACCGCCGTGGTCAACCAGGTGGTCGCGGACCATCCCTCGATCGCCCGGAAGATCAGCATCGGCTCCTCATACGAGGGGCGCGACCTGATGGCGGTGAAGATCTCCGACAACGTCGGCACCGACGAGGCCGAGCCGGAGATCCTGTTCAACTCGCAGCAGCACGCCCGCGAGCACCTGACCGTCGAGATGGCGATCTACCTGCTCAACCTCTTCACCGACAGCTACGGCACCGACTCCCGGATCACCGACATCGTCAACGGCCGGGAGATCTGGATCGTGCCGACGGTCAACCCGGACGGCAGCGAGTACGACATCGCCACCGGCTCCTACCGCTCCTGGCGCAAGAACCGGCAGCCGAACAGCGGCTCGTCGTACGTGGGCACCGACCTGAACCGCAACTGGTCCTACCAGTGGGGCTGCTGCGGCGGCTCGTCCGGCTCGACCTCGTCGGAGACCTACCGGGGCCCGTCGGCGTTCTCCGCCCCGGAGACCCAGGCGCTGCGCAACTTCGTCAACAGCCGGGTGGTCGGCGGCACGCAGCAGATCAAGGCCAACATCGACTTCCACACGTACTCGGAGCTGGTGCTCTGGCCGTTCGGCTACACGTACAACAACACCGCTCCCGGCATGAGCGCCGACCAGTACAGCACCTTCGCCACCCTCGGTCAGCAGATGGCGAACACCAACGGCTACACCCCGCAGCAGTCCAGCGACCTCTACATCACCGACGGCGACAGCATCGACTGGATGTGGGGGCAGCACGGCATCTGGGCGTACACCTTCGAGATGTACCCGGGCTCGTCCCTCGGCGGCGGCTTCTACCCGCCCGACGAGGTGATCCCCGCCCAGACCTCGCGCAACCGGGAGGCGGTGCTGCTGCTCAGCGAGTACGCCGACTGCCCGTACCGGGTCATCGGCAAGGAGGCGCAGTACTGCGGCGGTGGCGGCGGCACCACGGTCTGGTCGGACACCTTCGAGACGGCCACCGGGTGGACCACCAACCCGAACGGCACCGACACCGCGACCCTCGGGGCGTGGGAGCGGGGCGCCGCCCAGGCGACCACCTCCAGCGGCGCCAAGCAGCTCACCCCGTACGGCGGGAGCAACGACCTGGTCACCGGCCGGCTGGCGGGCACCGGGGCGGGCGACTACGACGTCGACGGCGGCGTGACCAGCGCCCGGTCGCCGGCGGTGACCCTGCCGTCCGCTGGCACGCTGACGCTCTCGCTGGCCTGGTACCTGGCGCACGGGTCGAACGCCTCGTCGGCCGACTACTTCCGGGTCAGCGTGGTGCACAACGGCGGCACCACGGCCCTGTTCACGCAGTCCGGGGCGGCCACCAACCGCGACGGCGCCTGGGCGGTGGCGAACGCCAACCTCACCCCGTACGCCGGCCAGTCGGTGCGGATCCTGGTCGAGGCGGCGGACGCCTCGGGCGCGAGCCTGGTCGAGGCGGCTGTGGACAACGTCACCATCACGAGTTCCTGAGCCCGGTGGGGCCCCGCCCCGCCCCCGGCGGGGCCCCACCACCCCCCAGCACGCGTCGATCCAGGGCATATCGCTGCTGTTGTAGATCAACAAGCGCCGATGCGACCTGGATCGACGAGGCACGTCCGGGGCGTGCGCTACGGTTCTACCGACCACTAGCAGCGAAGCCGGTGCGAAACCGGCGCTGTCCCGCAACTGTGATGCCCCACCACTCCCGGCCGAGGCCGGGCGCGGCGGGGACGAGCCAGGTCGCCTGCGTCAGTGGTCGCGACTCGCGCTCTCGAGGAAGGGCGCCTCGCGGACGGGCGCACGGGTCCCTGTCGGCGAAGCACCACGCTCCTCGACCGACAGGAGGACAGATGCTCAGACGTACCCCCCGGTTCTTCGCCGCGACCCTCGCGGTGGCCGCACTGGCCCTCGGGGCCTGCGCCGAGAAGACCACCGACACGCCCGCCGCCGGCGGCAGCTCCGCGGCGGCCGCCTACCCGGTCACCGTCGGCAAGCTCACCCTCGACAAGCGGCCCGAGAAGATCGTGTCGCTGTCGCCCTCGGCCACCGAGATGCTCTTCGCCATCGGGGCCGGCAAGCAGGTCACCGCCGTCGACGACAACTCGAACTACCCGCCGGACGCGCCGAAGACCGACCTCTCCGGCTTCTCGCCGAACGCCGAGGCGATCGCCGGCAAGAGCCCCGACCTGGTGGTGCTCTCGGACGACCGCAACAAGATCGTCGAGCAGCTCACGACGCTGAAGATCCCGGTCTACCTCACCCCGGCCGCGACCACGCTGGACGACTCGTACCGGCAGATCACCGAGCTGGGCGCGCTCACCGGCCACGCGGGCGAGGCGGCCGACGTCACCAAGCGGATGAAGGACGACATCACCAAGCTGGTCGCCGGCCTGCCGCAGCGCGCCGAGAAGCTGACCTACTACCACGAGCTCGGCCCGGAGCTGTACACCGCCACCAGCAAGACCTTCATCGGCTCGCTCTACGCCATGGCCGGCCTGGAGAACATCGCCGACCCGGCCGACGCCGACGGCAAGAACGGCGGCTACCCGCAGCTGTCGCAGGAGGTCATCGTCAAGGCGGACCCGGACTTCGTCTTCCTCGCCGACACCAAGTGCTGCCAGCAGAGCGCGGAGACGGTCAAGGCGCGCGCCGGCTGGGCGGGCATCACCGCGGTCAAGGGCAACCAGGTCGTCGCGCTCGACGACGACGTCGCCTCGCGCTGGGGCCCCCGCGTCGTGGACCTGCTCCGGGCCATCATCGACGCGGTCGCCAAGGTGCCCGCGTGAGCCGCGCCCGTCGATGACCAAGGCCCTCGACACGGCACGACCCACCCGGCGGGCCGGGACGCTCCCCGCGTCCCGGCCCGCCGGGCTGCGGCCGCGCTGGCTCGTGGCCGGCGTCGCCGCCGTGCTGGTCGCCCTGGTCGCCGGGGTGTCGCTCGGCCCGGTCAGCCTGCCGCCGGGCAGCGTCGCGGCCGAGCTGCTCAACCTCGTCCCCGGGGTACGCATCGACAGCGGGCTGACCGAGCGGGAGATCGCCATCGTCACCGAGCTGCGGCTGCCCCGGGTGGTGCTCGGCCTGCTGGTCGGCGGGCTGCTCGCCCTGGCCGGCGGCTGCTACCAGGGCGTGTTCCGCAACCCGCTGGCCGACCCGTACCTGCTCGGGGTGGCGGCCGGCGCCGGGCTGGCGGTCACCGCCGTGATCACCCTCGGGGTGGGGGCGGGCGGCGCACTCACCGGGCTGCCGCTCACCATCCCGCTGGCCGCCTTCGTCGGCGCGCTCGGCGCGGTGGCGATGACCTACCTGCTCGGGGCGTCCGGCGGGCGCGCCCGCTCCACGGCGACGCTGATCCTGGCCGGGGTGGCCGTCTCCGCGTTCCTCTCCGCCGGGCAGACCTACCTGCTGCAACGCAACTCCGACAGCATCCAGCAGGTCTACTCCTGGCTGCTCGGGCGGCTCGCCACCGCCGGCTGGCACGACGTCCGGCTGGTGCTGCCGTACTTCCTCCTCACCGCCCTGGTGGTGCTGCTGCACCGGCGGGAGCTGGACGTGCTCTCCGTCGGCGACGACGAGGCCACCGGCCTCGGGCTGCACCCGCAGCGGTCCCGCTACCTGCTGATCGCCGCCGCCTCGCTCGGCACCGCCGCCGCGGTCTCCGCCTCCGGGCTGATCGGCTTCGTCGGGATCATCGTGCCGCACACCGTACGGCTGCTGGCCGGGTCGAGCTACCGGGTGATCCTGCCGCTCTCGCTGCTCTTCGGCGGCGCCTTCCTGGCGCTGACGGACGTGGTCGCGCGCACCGTCGCCGCCCCGGCGGAGGTGCCGATCGGCGTGGTCACCGCGCTGCTCGGCGGCCCGTTCTTCGTCCTGGTCCTGCGTACCTCCCGGCGGGTGCTCGGATGAGCGCGCGACGTGCGCCGGTGCCGCGGCCCGCGGACGGCGGGGCGCGCGGGCCCGCCCCGCAGCCGGCGGCCGGCGGTGATCGGACGACCGGGCCCGCCGTCCCCGCCGTCGAGGTCCGCGACCTGCACGTCCGCCTCGACGGCACGCCGATCCTCGCCGGCGTCGACCTGGCCGTCGCCCCGGGCGAGTGGGTCACCGTGATCGGCCCGAACGGCGCCGGGAAGTCGACCCTGCTGCGCGCCGTCGGCGGCCTGCTGCCCGCGCCGGGCGCCATTTCCCTCTTCGGTACGCCGAGCGAGGCGCTGCGCCGCCGCGACCGGGCCCGGGTGGTGGCGACCGTGGCGCAGTCCCCGGTCGTGCCGGCCGGCATGTCGGTGCTCGACTACGTGCTGCTGGGCCGCACCCCGTACATCCCGCCGCTGGGCCGGGAGTCGGCCGCCGACCTGGCCGCCGCGTACGACGTGCTCGACGGGCTGGACCTGACCGGGTTCCAGGACCGGGAGCTGGCCACCCTCTCCGGGGGCGAGCGGCAGCGGGTCTTCCTGGCCCGGGCGCTGGCCCAGGGCGCGACCCTGCTGCTGCTGGACGAGCCGACCAGCGCCCTGGACATCGGCCATCAGCAGGAGGTGCTGGAGCTGGTCGACCGGCTCCGCCGCGAGCACGGCCTGACCGTGCTCGCCACCATGCACGACCTCTCGATAGCCGGCGAGTACGCCGACCGCATGGTGCTCCTCGCCGACGGCAGGGTGGTGGCCGCCGGCACCCCGCGCGAGGTGCTGACCGAGCAGCTCCTCGCCACCTGGTACCGCGCCACCGTCCGCGTCATCGACGGCGACCACGGCCCCCTGGTAGTCCCCGTCCGCCCCCACCCCTACCCCCACCCCTACCCCTGACCCCCTCCCCTCCCTCCCCCCACCCCCGCCCCTGACCCCCACCCCTGCCCGACCCGCCCCCTCGCGCTCCTGCCGTTGATCATGAAGTTGTTGTCGCCCCGACCGGCGTGTCGCCGCAACAACTTCATGATCAACGGGGATGGGTGGGGGTGGGGGGATGGGTGGGGGTGGGTGGGTTAGGGGCGGGTGAGGATGTTGAAGAGGGCGCCGTGGGGGTCTCGGAGGGCGGCGAAGCGGCCCGCCGGGGCGTCCTGGGGCGGGACCAGGATCGTGCCGCCCAACTCGGCGGCGCGGGCGGCGGCCGCGTCGGCGTCGGCCACCGCGAAGTACACCGACCAGTACGCGGGCGTGTCCGCCGGGAACCCGTCGCCCAGCGGCGGCACCATGCCGGCCACGATCCGGGTGCCGAGCCGCCAGCCGGTGTAGGTGATCGGGCCTGCCGGCTGGTCGTCCGGGTGCCAGCCGAAGACCAGCTCGTAGAAGACCTTGGCGCCGTCCGGGTCGGGGGTGACCAGTTCGGTCCAGGTCAGCGCGCCCGGGGTGTCGAACACCTCGGCCCCCGGCATCGCCATCGGCTGCCAGACGCTGAAGGCGGCCCCGGCCGGGTCGGTGAAGACCGCCATCCGCCCCCGGTCGAAGACCTCGAACGGCGGCACCACCACCTGCCCGCCGGCCCGCTCGACCCGGCCGGCCACGAGGTCCGCGTCGTCCGTCGCCAGGTACGTCGACCAGATTGGCACCTGGTCGGGGATGGCCGGCGGTCCCGCGCCCGCCACCGCCCGTCCGCCGAGCAGGAAGACCGTGTAGCCGCCCGCCTCGGGCTCCGGGTCTATCCGGCCCGTCCACCCGAACAGCTCCGGGTAGAACCGTCGCGCGTCGGCGAGACCGGGGGTGGCGAGGTCGGCCCAGCAGGGCGTGCCCGGCGGGACGGTGCTCACGTCGACCCCTCTCGGCGGGGGGCGACCACGACGCGCCCCTGCCGGCATCGTGGCACCGACCCGCCGCGCCACGGGGCGGATCGGACGAAACGTCAGCTGAACCGTCGACCCTCGTCGCGCCGGCACGCCCACGCGCCAGCGCCGTCAGCAGCGCCACCCGGACCACGAGCATGCCCATCGACAGCGGTTCGGCGGACAGCGGGGCGTCGCCGGCCGCTGGCCCGGCTACCTGTGAACCAATCCACCCCCGTGGGGCCGCCGATGGCTGAAACCGTCGCCGGCCGTCGTGCGCCTGTACGGTGTCGCCCGCTTCGACGGCGGGCGGGAGCGGAGTGGGCATGACAGGCCGGACAACGCTCGCGGACGTCGCGGACGACGTCTTCGGGACGACGTACGAGCGGCACTTCCGCGGGATGGTGGCGTTCGCGTACCTGACCACGGGTAGCGCTGCCGCGGCGGAGGACATCGTGCAGGAGGCGTTCATCGACCTGTACCGCCGCCGGGCCCAGGTGCGGGAACCGGAGCGCTGGCTGCGGCGGGCGGTGGCCAGCCGCTGCACCTCCTGGGTACGACGGCGCATCCTCGAACGGCGGCACGCCTTCGCCGACCCGACGCACCCGGTCACGGCGCCGCACGAGTCCGCGTCGGTACGGGCGGCGCTGCGCCGGGTCCGGCCCCGGCAGCGCGCCGCGTTGTTCCTCCGCTACTACCTCGACCTGCCGGAGCGGGAGATCGCCGAGACGCTCGGCTGCCCCGCCGGCACCGTCAAGACCCTCCTGCACCGTGGACTCGTCGCCCTCAGGGAGCACCTCGATGACTGACCCGACGCAGCAGGTCCGTGACGCTTTCGACCGGTTGCTCGCCGACGAGCGGCTGCCGGTCACCCCGCTGGGCGAGATCGTCCAGCGGGCCGAGGACCCCGCGCGACGCGGCTGGCCGGGCATCCTGGCCACCGCGCTGGCCACCGCGTTCGTGCTGGTCGTCGGGGTCGGGTTGTGGCAGGTCGGGCCGCGACTGCTCGGCGACGCCGGGCCGGGCCGGCCGCTGACCGCGATGGCGGAGCCGGAACGCGCCGATGTGCTGACCCAGTGCCGGGTGGACGGTCCGGGCGACCGACTGGTCAACGCCGTCGAGTGGCCCGACGGACGCCGAGCCGCCATCGTCGTCAACGGCACCGGAAGCGCCTACTGCCTGGCCCGTCCCGGGGGCGACCTCAGGATTTCGAGCAGCAGCCGGATGGACCCGGGGCAGGACCCGCTGTACTGCCCGCCGCGTACCTGCGCTGTTGCCGGCGGCGTAACCGTGCTCACCCTGAGCGATCTCCCCCTGGGTTACGCGAGCGTGATGGAGGGGCTCGCGCCCGAGGGCGCGACGCGCGTCCGGGTGCGGACCGACCGCGGGTACAGCGTGGAGGCGCCGGTGGTCAACGGGACGTACATCGTCCGGGCCGACAGCTGGACCACCAGCGAGGTCGAGTTCACGGAGATCACCGTGCTCGGCGCCGACGACGCGGTGCTGATGCGGGTGCCGGTGCACTGACGCGACCATCGTGGCCTGTCGTGACGAGCACGGAGCGGCGACTCACCGAGATCCGGGGCGGTGTGCCCTCGCGCCCGCACACCGCCCGGGCGACCGCCGCGCTCACCGTCGACCACGTCGACAGAGGGCCGGTCAGCCGAGCGGTGCGGGCAGTGGCGCGGCGTGCAGCACGGCGAGGCGGGAGACGGCCCGGGTGAGCACCACGTAGAGCCGGTGCAGGCCGCGCGGCTCGGCCGCCACGATCGCCGCCGGCTCGACGACGATGACGTGGTCGTACTCCAGGCCCTTGACCAGGGTCGCGGGCACCACCGTGACGCGCGCCGCGGCGGCCGGGTCGTCGACGGTCGCGGTCTCGAGCCCGGCGGCGGCGAGGGCGGCCCGCAGCCCGTCGACCGCGTCGTCGGCGGCGATCACCGCGACCGAGCCGTCGAACGCCAGCGCCGCGCGCACCTCGGCCACCGTCGCGGCGGTCAGGTCGGCGACGGTACGCACGTCGAGCGCGCCGTCGCGGCGCAGCGACTCCGCCGGCGGCACGTCGACGGCGAGCGCCGGCAGCAGCCGGTTGGCGAACGCGACCACGGCGGCGGGCACCCGGAAGCCGACCGTCAGCGGGACCACCACCGCGTCCGGCTTGCCCAGGTGGCGCAGGGACTCCCGCCAGTCGGCGGCGGCCCACGGTGCGGTGCCCTGGGCCAGGTCGCCGAGGAGCGTGATCGACCCGTGCTCGCTGCGTCGGGCGATCACCCGGCACTGCATGGGCGACAGGTCCTGCGCCTCGTCGACCACCACGTGGCCGAAGCCGGCCGGCCGCTCGACCAGCCCGGCCGCCTCGTCGATCAGCACCGCGTCCGCCGCCGTCCACTTCGTGGCCTTCGGGGTGCGCCCGAGCTTCGTCCCCGCTGCCGCGGCGCGACGCGCCGGACGCGGGGCATCCGCGCCGCCTGCCGCCACCAGGTCGGGCGTCCCGCGCAGCAGCGCCTGCTCGTCGGCGGTCAGCAACCCGTCGGCGCTGGCGGCCAGCAGTTCGGCGTCGGTGAGCAGCCGGTGGACCAGCCCTTCCGGGGTGAGCGCCGGCCAGACCGCGTCGAGGAAGGCGGCGACCGGCGCGCACCTGCCCATCCGGCGCAGCCAGGCGTCGCTCGGCGACTCGGCCCGCCGCGCCTCGGCCTGCCGCTGGAGCAGAGCCACCACCCGGGCCCGGACGCGTTCCCGCCCGGTGGCGTACGGCAACCGCTCCCGGCGGGTCTCCTCGACCAGCCGGTGCAGCGGGTCCAGCCCGATCCGCCAGCGGTAGGAGCCGTCCGAGACCATGATCGGCTCGGTCGGCTCGCCGATGTGCGCGTCGATCGCCCGGCGCAGCACCTCGGCCATCCGCACGTCGTGCTTGACGGCCGCCGCCGCCGGGTCGTCGACCGCCCGCACCGGCACCCGGGCGACCAGGTCCTCCACCGTGGCCTGCTCGACCTCGACCTCGCCGAGCGCCGGCAGCACCGCCGCGATGTACGACAGGAAGGCCCGGTTCGGCCCGACGATCAGCACACCCGCGCGGCGCAGCCGCTCCCGGTGCAGGTAGAGCAGGTAAGCGGCCCGGTGCAGGCCGACCGCCGTCTTTCCGGTGCCCGGCGCGCCCTGCACGCAGATCGAGTCGGCCAGGTCGGCCCGGACCAACTCGTCCTGCTCCGGCTGGATGGTGGCGACGATGTCGCGCATCGGCCCGACGCGGGGCCGCTCGATCTCCGCGGTCAGGATCCGGCTGGCCGTGCCAAGTTCCTCGCCCCGGTCGAGGTGCTCGTCCTCGAAGCTGGTGAGCGTTCCGCTGCTGAACCCGAAGCGGCGTCGTACCGCCACGCCCTGCGGGTCGCGGGCGCTGGCCCGGTAGAACGACCGGGAGACGGGTGCCCGCCAGTCCAGCACCAGCGGCTCGCCCCGCTCGTCGGTGACGTGCCGTCGCCCCACGTGGTAGCGCCGACCGGCGTGGTCGGGGTGCCCGGGATCCACCCCGTCGTCGCTGCCACCGGGCGTGCCATCGGCGGGTGTGCCGGCGGTGGACGGGTTGGCGGTCCAGCCGTCGGCGGCCGAGCCGGCGGCGGGTGCCGCGTCGGTGGCCGGGCCGAAGTCGAGGCGGCCGAAGAAGAGGGGCGTGGTCGGGTCGTCGGCGAGTTCGGCGACCCGGCGGGCCAGGGTGCGCCCGAGCGTCTCGGCGGCGTAGGCGTCGCCGGCCACCTGGTCGCCGGTGGCGAAGAGGGCCTGGGCGCGTTCCCGCATCCGGGCCAGGGCGGCCCGGGAGGTGGCGAGGTGCTCGCGCTCGGCGGCGAGGTCGGTGTCGAGGTGGAGGTCGACTGCGGTCACGCTGAATCCCATCGAGGTCATCTGCTGATCGCTCGCGTGTCCGGCGGGCGGATGGCCGGCCCCCGGCGCGGGACGTCCGATGCGGTGCTCACCTCACCCCGGCCGTCAAGCGACCTGCCAGCCTACGCGTACACCGGCTCCCGCTCCACCGAATTCACCGCCCTCCGGGCCCGGCGCCCATGCGCCGGTGTGCTGACCGGTCGGCGCCGCCGGCTCTGACGCACCGTCCTGCCGTTGCCGGTGGTGGTCGACGACCGGCGGCCGGGATCATGGGGGGATGACCGAGCCGCCTGCCGAGCGACCCCGGGTGACCATCAGCGATCCGCAGGTGATGCGGGCGCTGGCCCACCCGGCCCGACTCGCGATCACGGAACACCTCAGCTCGATCGAGGCCGGCGCGACCGCCACGGAGTGCGCGGAGATCGTCGGCCTGTCGCCGAGCGCCACCAGCTACCACCTGCGGGAGTTGGCGAAGGCGGGCCTGGTGGAGCAGGCGCCGAACCGCGGCGACGCGCGGGAGCGCGTCTGGCGGGTGGTCAGCCCGAGCTGGACCGTCGACGCCGGGCGCGGGACGGCGCCGGAGGCCCAGGCAGCCGAGCGTGCGCTGGTGGAGGCGTGGCTGGCCCGCGACCTGGAGCGCAGCCGCGACTGGTTGCGGCGCGCGCCCGACGAGCCGGCCGAGTGGTACGAGGCGAGCCGGCTCGCCGACTCGCAACTGCTGCTCACCGCAGCGGAGCTGAGCGAGCTGAACGAGGCGGTGGACCGCCTGTTCGAGCCGTACCGCAAACGGTCGCGGGTGGACCCGCCGGCCGGGGCGCGCACCGTCTCGGTGCACTACAAGGCGTTGCCGGTCGACTGAAAGGGGATTGCACCCAACAGATGTGAAGGATTATTTTCGAAGTATGTCCTTCACATCTGGTCCGTCGCGCTGGCCGGACGTCTGGCTCGCCACCACCGCCCGGGGCGTGGCCACCTGCGGTGACTTCCTCGCCGCCAGCACGCTCACGTTGGCGTTGCAGTCGGCCGGCGCGGGCGGGCTCGCCGTGTCCGGCCTGCTGCTCGCCGCGACCCTGCCGCTGGTGGCGTTCGCGCCGCTGACCGGCCGCCTCGCGGACCGGGTGGACAGCCGAATCCTGCTGGTGACCGCGGGGCTGGCCCAGGCCGGCATCTGCCTCACGCTCGCGTACGCCGGGCACCCGGTTCTGGTCATCGCGCTGGTGGCACTGCTCGCCACCGGCCTCGCCGTCACCCAGCCGGTGCTCTCGGCGCTGGTGCCGGCGATGGTGCGGGCCGAGGACCTGCCCCGGGCCAGCGCGCTCAACCAGTCGGCCGGCACCCTGGGCTCGCTCGCCGGCCCGGCGCTGGCCGGGCTGCTGGTGGGCGAGTTCGGCACGCGCCTGCCGCTGCTCGTGGGCGCCGGCAGCTATCTGGCGCTGGTGGCGGCCGGGCTGCTGATCCGTACCCGCAGGGGAAGCCGTGGGCCGGCGGCGGCCGGCGACGCGGCGGTGCCCCCGGCCTGGCGGCTGCGACACGACCCGCTGCTGGTGGCGATGGTCGCCAGCGTCGCCGGGGTGTTCGGCGCCGTCGGGGCGATCAACGTGATCGAGGTGTTCTTCATCCGGGAGACGTTGGGCAGCTCGACCACGATGTACGGGCTGGTGACCGGCGCCTGGACGCTCGGCGCCCTGGCCGGCGCGTGGCTCTTCGCGCGGGTGGTCCGGCGGCTCGACCGCGATGCCGGGCTGGTCCGGGCCAGCCTGGCGCTGCTCGGCGGGTGCTGCGCGATGGTGCTGGCCTCGGCGGCCGTGCCGACGGCCCTGCTGCTGGTGCCGATCTGGTTGACCGGCGGCATCTTCAACGGCGGCAGCAACGTCTTCAACAACGTGCTGCTGGCCCGCCGGGTGCCGGAGGCGGCGCGGGGCCGCGCCTTCGCCTCCTTCGGCGCGGCGGTCCAGGGCGCCGCGATGGTCGGCTTCCTGGCCGGCGGCCTCCTGCTGGAGGCGGCCGATCCCCGGCCGCTGGTCGCCGGGTGCGGGCTGGCCGGCCTGCTGGCGGTCGCCGCCGTCTCGGTCCCCCTCCGCCGCGCGGCCCAAGCGGCCCCCGCGGCCCAAGCGGCCCCCGCTGCCCCCGCGCCGACGCCCGCCGGTCCGCCGGTCGCGGACGCCGTCCCGGCCGGCACGGCCCCGGCCTCCGACGCCGCGGTGGATGCGGGGTTGGCCACTCCGACGCCGACCCGGTGAGCCCCGGGCGAGTGGCGGGGATACGGTCGGGGCATGGCTGAGCACGTCGCACGCCCCCGGGTCGGGCACATCCAGTTCCTGAACTGCCTGCCGATCTACTGGGGGCTGATGCGCTCCGGCGCCCTGATCGACGTCGACCTGCACAAGGACTCGCCGGACCGCCTGAGCGCCGCGCTGGTCGCCGGTGACCTGGACATCGGCCCGATCTCGCACGTGGAGTACCTGCGCCACGCCGACGAACTGCTGCTCCTGCCCGACCTGGCGGTCGGCAGCGACGGCCCGGTGCTGTCGGTCAACATCGTCTCCACCCGCCCGCTGGCCGAGCTCGACCACGGAAAGGTGGCGCTGGGCTCGACCTCGCGGACCGGGGTTCTCCTGGCCCAGCTCCTGCTCGGCGAGCGGTACGGGGTGAACCCCGAGTACTTCCGCTGCCCGCCGGACCTGACCCAGATGCTGCTGGAGGCCGACGCCGGGGTGCTGATCGGCGACGTGGCGCTGCGCGCGCTCTACGAGGCGCCGAAGCGCGGGCTGGAGGTCACCGACCTCGGGCAGGCGTGGCGGGAGTGGACCGGCCTGCCGATGGTTTTCGCCGTGTGGGCCGTACGCCGGGACTTCGCCGCCGCCCACCCGGGTCTGGTCAAGGAGGTGCACGACGCGTTCCTGCGTTCCCGGGACCTCTGCCTCTCGGAGCTGGACCAGGTCGCCGAGGCCGGCGCGCGCTGGGAGCCGTTCGACGCGGAGACCCTGGCGACGTACTTCCGGGCGCTGGACTTCTCGCTCGGCGACCGCCAGGTGGCCGGCCTGCGCGAGTTCGCGCGCCGCGCCGCCGCCCTCGGCGCCGCCCCGTCCCTTCCCGACACGGGCCCCGACTTCTTCACGGGCTGACCCCGCCCGCCCGCGACCGCCTCGATCGGCGGCGAGGGGTCAGACGGGGTCGCGGAGGAGGGCTTCCGTGATCTTCTGGCAGTTCTTCATGCCGTACTCGTAGCCCTTGCCGATCGGGTAGCGGACCATCACGCCCATCGTCCAGGTGTCGCCGATGGCCAGGCAGTTGATGTGCATCTCCTGCTCCCTGGTCCGGTCGATCCAACCGTTCTTGATGGCGATGGTCTTGCGCTCCGCGGCCGGGAACGCCTTACGGATGCCGAAGTCGCCCGCCCCCCGGACCAGCCGCATTTCCTTGATCAGCCACGTCGTCCACTTCGGCCCGGCGGCCCGGCTGTCGGCGATGCAGGCCCCCATCCGGGCGGTGTCGCGGGGGGAGAGCGCCGTGCGGCTCCATCCGCCGTCGGGGGCGACCTTGCTGTCGGTCAGCTCGCAGAGCGAGATCAGCCGCTTGATCGAGGCGGACCGGCCGACGGTGTTGTAGAACTGCTCGGCCCGGGTGTTGTCGCTGTCCCGGATGATCTTCGTGGCGTCGGCGAGCTTGGCGTCGCTCGGGGTCTGGCCGGCATCGGCGGCGCGGCGCAGGTAGTCGGCCACGATCCAGGCCTTGATCAGCGAGGCGGTGGTGCTGGTCTCGTCCATGTTGTCCGAACCGATGATCTCGCCGGTCCGGCGGTCGAGGACGCTCCAGGAGTACCAGCCCTCGATGTCCAGGTCGAGGTCCCTCGCCTCGAACGGCAGCGGCTCCGGCGTCGCGCTGGGCGACGGTGACGGCGACGGCGACTGCCGCGAGCTGCGGTCGCCCGGCGTGCTCGCGCCGCGGTCGGTCGGCACGGCGGGGTCACCCCAGCGGGCGGCGGCGGTGGACTCGAACGGCGAGCCCGGCAGCAGCCGCAGGGACACGAGCACCAGGCAGACCAGGACCACCGCGACGGCGATCAGCTTGACGGGGGAGGCGTCGCCGCGCCGGTCGTCCCGGCGCTGCCCGGCCATCAGAGCTTCCCGACCGGCTGCTGCGGCACCTTGAGGGCGGCGCCCGGCTGCGGGGTCACCAGCTGGCTGGCGACCGAGGCGCAGGTCTGCGCGCCGTAGTCCAGCCCGCTCTTCTGCGGGTAGCGCAGCATCACCGCGAGGCTCCACTTGTCGGTGACCGCGAGGCAGTTGACGTGCCAGTTGCCGTCGTAGTTCAGCGGGGTCCAGCCGTTCTTGATGCTGACCGGGCCCTGGCTGAGGATCGACTGGGGGAGCCCGTCGATGATGCCCCAACGGCCGCCGCCCGAACGGGCCTTCTGGTCCTTGGCGGCGGTGGTGCCCTTGACCTTGCTCATCTCGTCCAGCAGGTAGTCGGTCCACTTCGGGCCGGCGGCCGTGCCGTCGCCGATGCAGTCGCCGAGCCGGACGGCGTCGCGGGGGGACATCCGGGTGAAGCTCCACCAGCCCACGTAGCCCGGCACGTTGCCCGGCTTCGTGTCGGTCAGCTCGCAGGTACTGGTCATCCGCTTGATCGTCGCGGCGCGGCCCACCGCGTTGTAGAGGGCGTTCGCGGCGTCGTCGTCGCTGTTGCGGATGGCGGCGGAGATCTGCTTCTTCCGCTCGGCCGGCACGGGCTTGTCGCCGAGCTGGCGGAGGTAGTCGGCCGCGAACCAGGCCTTGATCATCGACTCGGTGGAGCTGGTCGAGGCCATGTTCTTGGCGCCGGAGATCTCGCCGGTCTCCCGGTCCATCAGGGCCCACGAGAAGAACTCGCCCTTGAAGCTCACCGACACCGGGCCGGCGGCCAGGGTCGGCGGCGCGGGTGGGGTGGGCGCCGGTGCCGCGACGCTGCCGCCGCCGCTTCCGCCGCTCGCGGCGTCGTCGCCGGCGAGTCGGGCGTACGCGGCGGGCACGAGCAGGCCGCCACCGAGGAGGACCGCCACGACGGCGAGCACCAGGGTCACGCGGGATCGCATGAGTGGATGAGCTCCAGATGTCAGGGCCGGGGGGACCGGCTTGTTGTCCGGACGGATCGGCGGCTCGCCGAGGCCGGGGGCGGCCTCCGTGTTCCTGGGGGCGATCGTCGGCAGCCGATCGGTGTGACCGGGGGAAGTCTACGTGCGGATCGGCGGCACGCCAGAACATGACACCTGGCAACTTGCCATGAAGGCGGGATATCGGACCGCTATGCGGCTATTGGGGGAATTCGTCTTCGCCGCGTGACCCAAGTCATAGTTTGGTCGCCCGGCCGAGGCTCGTCATCCGTCCCGAACTGTCCTCGGAAACCTGTTACACACCTCTGGTGCGGCGAGTTGCGAGCTGTAACACTTGGCCCCATGTATGGCAACGACTTCTCCGCCGAGGACGCACCCGGCGGTGGCCTGCTCGGCGAGGTCGAGGCGGCGGAGGCGGCGCTGCGGGAGGCCGCCGAGCGGGGGCGGCGCGCCGGTGCCCCCGGCCCCGACGAGGACCTCGCGGCTTACTTTGCCGAGGTCATCGACGCCGACCAGAAGATCGAGCCGCGCGACTGGATGCCCGAGGCGTACCGCAGGACGCTGATCCGGCAGATCGCCCAGCACGCGCACTCCGAGATCATCGGCATGCAGCCGGAGGGGAACTGGATCAGCCGAGCCCCCTCGCTCAAGCGCAAGGCCATCCTGCTGGCCAAGGTCCAGGACGAGGCCGGCCACGGCCTCTACCTCTACGCCGCCGCCGAGACCCTCGGGATCAGCCGGGACGAGCTGGTCGAGCTGCTGCTCAGCGGCCGGCAGAAGTACAGCTCGATCTTCAACTACCCCACGCTGACCTGGGCGGACGTCGGCGCGATCGGCTGGCTGGTGGACGGCGCCGCGATCGTCAACCAGGTGCCGCTCTGCCGCTGCTCCTACGGGCCGTACGCCCGCGCGATGATCCGGGTCTGCAAGGAGGAGTCGTTCCACCAGCGGCAGGGCTACGAGATCCTGCACACCCTGGCGCACGGCACGCCCGCCCAGAAGGCGATGGCGCAGGACGCCGTCGACCGCTGGTGGTACCCGTCGCTGGCGATGTTCGGCCCGCCGGACACCGACTCCACCCACTCGGCGCAGTCCATGGCCTGGAAGATCAAGCGGTTCTCCAACGACGAGCTGCGCCAGCGCTTCGTGGACATGTGCGTGCAGCAGGCCGAGATCCTCGGCCTGACCATCCCCGACCCGGGTCTGCGCTGGAACGAGTCCCGGCAGTCGTACGACTTCACCCAGCCGGACTACGACGAGCTGATGCGGGTGATCAAGGGGGACGGGCCGTGCAACCGGCAGCGGGCGGAGCACCGTCGCCGTGCCCACACCGACGGAGCCTGGGTGCGTGAGGCCGCCGCGGCGTACGCCGCCAAGCGGGCGGAGAAGAAGGAGAAGGTGGCGGCGTGAGCGAGCGTAGCGAGCGAACGGATCAGCGCGGCGTGAGCGATCCTTCGCCGTTGTGGGAGGTCTTCGTGCGGGCGCGGCGCGGGTTGTCGCACACCCACGTCGGCAGCCTGCACGCCCCCGACGCCGAGCTGGCCCTGCGTAACGCGCGGGACCTCTACACCCGCCGCCAGGAGGGCGTCTCCATCTGGGTGGTGCCGGCGGGCGCGATCACCGCGTCCAGCCCCGACGAGAAGGACGCCTTCTTCGACCCGGCGGCCGACAAGGTCTACCGCCACCCCACCTTCTACGAGGTGCCGGACGGGGTGGCCCACCTGTGAGCGAGCGCAGCGAGCGAACCATTCGGCTCAGCACCGGGGCGCGTCGCGCCGCCGCCGAGCGGAGCGAGGTGGCGGCGTGACCGGCCCCTTCGACTTCACCCTCGCCCTCGGCGACGACGCGCTGATCGCGGCGCAGCGGCTGGCCGAGTGGACCACCCGCGCGCCGGAGATGGAGGAGGACATCGCGCTGGCGAACATCGCCCTCGACCAGCTCGGCGCGGCCCGGCTCCTGCTGTCGTACGCGGGCGAGCTGGAGGGCGCCGGCCGGGACGAGGACGCGCTGGCGTTCCTCCGCGACGACCGGGAGTTCCGCAACTGCCTCCTCGTGGAGCTGCCGAACGGCGACTTCGCGGTCACCATGGCGAAGCTGCTCTTCCTCTCGGCGTACCAGCTCCCGCTCTACACCGCGCTGGCCGGCTGCGCCGACGAGCGGCTGGCCGCGATCGGGGCCAAGGCCCGCAAGGAGTCGGCCTACCACCTCGACCACGCCTCGCTGTGGGTGAGGCGGCTGGGTGATGGCACCGAGGAGTCGCACCGGCGCATGCAGGCGGCCGTCGAGCAGGTCTGGCCGTACGCGCACGAGCTGTTCGCGGCGGACCCGGCGGCACCGGTCGACCCGGCCACCCTGCGGGCCGACTTCGACGCCACCGTCTCCGCCGTGCTCGACGAGGCCACGCTGACCCGGCCGGAGGGCGGTTGGGCGCCGGCCGGCGGGCGGGACGGGGTGCACACCGAGCACCTGTCCTACCTGCTCGCCGAGATGCAGGTGCTGCACCGCGCCCACCCCGGGGCGCGCTGGTGAGGGAGCACCGGTGACCGACCCGAGGGAGGCCGTGGCGGCGGTGGTGGACCCGGAGATCCGGGTCGTCACCATCGCCGACCTCGGCATCCTGCGGGCGGTCGACGAGGACCCGGCGACCGGCCGGGTCGTCGTGACCATCACCCCCACCTACACGGGCTGCCCGGCGATGGACGTGATCCGCGCGGACATCCGCCGGGCCCTGGCCGCCGCCGGCCATCCCGACGCCGAGGTGCGCACCGTCTACAGCCCGGCGTGGAGCACCGACTGGATCTCCGCCGCCGGCCGGGCCAAGCTCGCCGCCGCCGGCATCGCCCCGCCGGCCCCCGTCCGCGCCGGCGGCGTGGTGCCGCTGACCCTCGCCGTCCGCTGCCCGCGCTGCGGCTCGCCGGAGACCGAGCAGGTCAGCCGCTTCGGCTCCACCGCGTGCAAGGCGCTCTGGCGCTGCCGTTCCTGCCGTGAACCCTTCGACCACCTGAAGGCGCTGTGACTGTCACCATCACCCGCCCGGTCCGCCGCCGGCCGGTCTTCCACCCGCTCTCCGTCGCCGCCGTCGACCGGCTCACCGACGACGCCGTGGCGATCACCTTCGCGGTGCCGCCGGAGCTGCGGGAGGCCTTCGCGTTCTCCGCCGGTCAGCACCTCACCGTCCGGCGCGGCACCGACGCGGGGGAGGACGTGCGGCGGTCGTACTCCATCTGCTCCACTCCGGAGGACCTGGCGCGGCACGGCCGGCTGCGGATCGGCGTGCGGGAGATCCCGGGCGGCGCGTTCTCGGCGTTCGCCTGTGGCGCCCTGCGGGGCGGCGACACGGTCGAGGTGCTGCCGCCGCTCGGGAACTTCACCACGGCCTTCGCGCCGGACCGGGCCCGCCACTACGGCGCGGTGGTCGCCGGTTCGGGGATCACCCCGGTGCTCGCGCTGGTCGCGACGGCGCTCGCCGTCGAGCCGGCCAGCACCTTCACCCTGGTGTACGGCAACCGCACGGCCAACACGGTGATGTTCGCCGAGGAGCTCGCCGACCTGAAGAACCGCTATCCGACCCGCCTGCACCTGGTGCACGTGCTCTCCCGCGAACAGGGCGAGTCTCCGCTGCTCTCCGGCCGGATCGACGCCGACCGGCTGGGCCGGCTGCTGGCCACCATCGTCCCCGGCGACGCCATCGAGGAGTGGTTCCTCTGCGGCCCGTACGGCATGGTGGTGGACGCCCGGGAGGTGCTCGCCGGGCGCGGGGTGCCGGAGTCGGCGGTCCACACGGAGCTGTTCCACGTCGACGAGGCCCCGGCCCCGCCGCGACGCCCGGCCGACGAGCCGGGGGCCGGCGCCGAGGTGACCATCGTGCTGGACGGCCGCTCGTCGAGTTTCACGATGGGCCGCGACGAGCGGGTGCTGGACGCGGCGCTGAAGGTCCGCGGCGAGCTGCCGTACGCCTGCAAGGGCGGGGTCTGCTCGACCTGCAAGGCCAAGGTCGTCGACGGCGCGGTCACGATGGCCCGCAACTACGCCCTGGAGCCGGACGAGGTGGCCGCCGGCTACGTCCTCACGTGCCAGTCCAGCCCGACCACCGACAGGCTCACGGTCGACTACGACGCGTGATCCGTATGGCAATTCGCTCTACATCCGTTCGGCGGAGCAGATCGCCATTCGAGAGCTGAACCAGCACACCAGCAAGGTGTGGGGTGAGCCGCAGCCTGTCGGGCCGAGGCGGTCGGGCCGGCCGGGGCGACGTAGGCTCACAGGCGTGACGGTGAGCCGGGAGATCGACGACATCCTGCAGCGCGGCGCGGACGGCGGGCGGATCACGCCCGAGGAGGCCCTGCTGCTCTACACCGAGGCGCCCTTCCACGCCCTTGGCGAGGCGGCCGACGCCGTACGCCGGCGGCGCTATCCGGACAACATCGTCACGTACCTGATCGACCGCAACATCAACTACACCAACGTCTGCGTGACGGCGTGCAAGTTCTGCGCGTTCTTCCGGGCCCCCAAGCACAAGGAGGGCTGGACCCACCCGACCGAGGAGATCCTGCGCCGTTGCGGCGAGGCGGTCGAGCTGGGCGCGACCCAGGTCATGATCCAGGGCGGGCACCACCCGGACTACGGCGTGGAGTACTACGAGGAGCTGTTCTCCTCGGTCAAGAAGGCGTACCCGCAGCTCGCCATCCACTCCATCGGCCCGAGCGAGATCCTGCACATGGCCAAGGTCTCCGGCGTCAGCCTGGACGAGGCCATCGCGCGGATCAAGGCGGCCGGGCTGGACTCCATCGCCGGTGCCGGTGCGGAGATGCTGCCCGCGCGTCCCCGCACGGCGATCGCGCCGCTGAAGGAGTCGGGCGAGCGCTGGCTGGAGGTCATGGAGCTGGCGCACCGGCAGGGCGTCGAGTCGACCGCCACGATGATGATGGGCACCGGCGAGACCGCTGCCGAGCGGATCGAGCACCTGCGGATGATCCGCGACGTGCAGGACCGCACCCGGGGCTTCCGGGCGTTCATCCCGTGGACGTACCAGCCGGAGAACAACCACCTCAAGGGCCGGACCCAGGCCACCACGCTGGAATACCTGCGGCTGGTCGCGGTGGCCCGGCTCTTCTTCGAGACGGTGCCGCACCTGCAGGCGTCCTGGCTGACCACCGGCAAGGACGTCGGGCAGCTCGCCCTGCACATGGGCGTGGACGACCTCGGCTCGATCATGCTGGAGGAGAACGTCATCTCCTCCGCCGGCGCACGGCACCGCTCCAACCTGCACGAGCTGATCGGCATGATCCGCTCGGCGGACCGGATCCCCGCCCAGCGGGACACCCTCTACAACCGCTTGGCCGTGCACCGGACGCCGGCCGACGACCCGACCGACGAGCGGGTCGTGTCGCACTTCTCCTCGATCGCGCTGCCGGGCGGCGGCGCCGGGAAGGCCCTTCCGCTGGTCGACGCCCGCTGAGCTACCGCCGCACCACCCGACACCCCACCGTCGACGGACGGTGGGGTGTCTGCGGTTCGTCGACCGGTCGGTGAACACGGAGTTGACCGAGCGTGGCCGGCGGTGCTTCCGCCGCCCGCCCGATCGGATGAGTGGTTGCCAGCCGTTGATGTCAATCTCGTTGCCGTTCCAGCCGAGCGGCCGGGGGTCAGCGAACAGTAAGACATATCAATTCGGGCAATCCTTAAGCGATTCTTAGCGGCACTGGTCAACCCGGCCGACTGCGAGGGGTGGCGAGGGTGACCGCGGACCGCTAACGTCCCCGGCCGTACCTTTCCTGCACCCCAACGGGGGGAACTCTCCATGATCTTCCGTAACCGTGCGCTGGCTGTTGCCGGCGCCGGCGCCGCCGGGATCCTGGCCGCGGGCCTCTTCGCCGCCCCGGCCCTGGCCGACACCTCGGCCGACCTGGCCATCGAGGCCACCGGCACCACCATCGCGGTCGGTGCGCCCGGCAAGATTTCGACCGTCTCCCTGCTCAACAAGAGCAAGGTGGACGCGACCGCCGTCCTGGTCGGCCTCGACATCAGCAAGCTGGACACCACCAAGGTCGACATCGACGAGAGCGGCTGCAGCCCGCGCGAGGACGGCCTGATCCTGTGCGGGATCGAGGGCGGCGTCCTGCCCGCCGGCCGCGACATCGACTGGGGCTTCCCGCTGACCCGCAAGGGCGAGGCGACGGGTGACGCCGGTCAGATCAGCGCCATCATCCTGCACGAGGGCACCGACCCCGACGAGTCCAACAACGAGGTGACCGTCAAGGTCAAGGTCGAGGGCACCGGCCCGGACCTGACCGTGGTCGCGGGCGACGTGACCAAGGCCGTCACGGTGGAGGGCGACAAGATCAAGGTCGCGGGCGACCTGCGTGCCGGCGACACCGCCCAGCTCATCTACTCCGCCTTCAACCAGGGCGACGCCACCGCCGCCGGGCTGAAGATCAGCGTCAAGCTGCCCAAGGGCGTGACCTTCGCCGAGGTCGAGGACGGCTGCGAGTACAACTCCGGCAAGACCTCGCTCGTCTGCACCTACCGCGACGCCGACCTGATCCCGGCGTCGCAGGACAAGGACGGCGACGACCTGATCTCGGGTGGCCGGTTCTACCACCTGCTCTCGGTCGGCAAGGACGTCAAGGCCGGCAGCCTGACCGGTGGCCAGGTCACCGTCGAGGCGCTCGGCAGCCAGGCGACCACCGTCCGCGCCGCGGGCAAGAGCGCCCTCCCGGCCAACGCCGAGGCCGTGGCGGCCACCGAGGTGGACGCCACCGACAACACCGACGCGTACGCTGTCGTCGTGACCGCCAAGGGCGGCGCGGGTGGCGGCGGCGAGGAGCCGGGCCTGCCGCTGACCGGTCCGCAGACCGGGCTGATCGGCGGGATCGGCGGCGCGGTGCTGGTCGCGGGCGCGGCGATGTTCGTGATCGCGCGGCGGCGTCGGGTCGTCCTGGTGACCCCGGGCGACGAGAAGCCGACGGCCTGACGGTCGTCCTCCATCGACCCGCGAGGGTCGTTCACATAACGCACGGCAGTGGGGGCGGGATGGGTGACCATCCCGCCCCCACTGTCCGTTCCGTGCGCCGGCCGCCACCGACCGGACATTCCTGGAGGGACGCTCGGCTTTCGGGCGCGTCCGGGGCGGCGCACGGCATCACCGGCCGTTAGTGTGCGGTTCGGCCCAGCAGCCACACCTCACGGGGGACTCGAGATGAAACTGCCCAACCGACCGCTGGCGCGGCTCGGCGCCGCCGCGCTGCTCGCCTCCGGCGCGTTCACCGCCGTCGGCACGCCGGCCCACGCCGCCGGGAGCGCCGCCGACCTCTCCGTCACCGCCGTCGTCGGCACCAAGGTGGCCGAGGGGACCCGGATCAAGACGGCGTACGCCAAGGTCACGAACAACGGCCCCGGCACGCCGTCCTCGCTCGTCGTCAAGGCCGACACCTCCAAGGTGGACCACTACGGCGAGGTGGCCTTCTTCCCGGCCGCCAAGGGCTGTTCGGGCGAGGGCGCGGAGAAGCCGGTGCTGTGGACCTGCGTCGTGCCCGAGGAGCAGATCCCCGGGCCCGGGGAGACCGTCGAGCTGCCGATCGTCATGATCAAGCGGGTCCCCGACGTGGACGAGCCGTACTCCGCCCCGGTCACGCTGACCGTCGAGTCGCCGGACGACACCAACCCCGACAACAACTCCGCGACCGTCCAGATCGAGATCAGCAAGGAGAGCGGCGTCGACCTCGGCGTCGTGGTGCCCGACGTCAAGGAGCAACTCGCCTTCGACGACGTGCTGAAGGAGGACCCGCCGACCGGGCCGCTGAACCCCGGCGACGCGACCACGGTCCTCGCGTTCGTCGAGAACCAGGGCGACCGGATCGCCGACGGCCTCGACCTCAAGATCGCCCTGCCCAAGGGCGTGACCTTCGACGACAGCATCCAGGTCAAGGAGTGCGAGTACGCCGCCGACCTGCGGTCCGCCGACTGCCGGGCCGGGCTGCTCCAGCTGGCCCCGCGCGAGGGCGTCCTCGGTGCCTTCCCGGTGAAGGTCGCCGCCGGCGTCGAGGCGCCGGTCAGCCTGGCCGGCGGCGAGGTCACGGTCAGCGCGCGCGGTGAGCTTCCGGCGACCGAGGCGAATCTGGCCCGCAAGCGCTCGGCCCTGCCGTCGTTCCTGCACCGGCCGGCCGGCTCCCGCGCCGCGCAGGCCGGCGACGTCGACCCGACCGACAACCGCGACGACTTCGCCGTCGTGGTGACCGCCGCCGGAACCGGTGGCGGCGAGGGTGGCGGCGACGACGACGAGGGTCCGCTGCCGGTGACCGGCGCGCAGACCGGCCTCATCGTCGGCGTCGGCGGCGCGGTGCTGGTCGCCGGCGCGGCGATGTTCCTGGTGGCGCGGCGGCGTCGGGTCGTCCTGGTGACCCCGGGCGACGAGAAGCCGACGGCCTGACGGCCGGCCCCGTCGGCCCGCACCGGCCGGGCGCACGACCCTGGAGACGGGGCGGGACGGGCGACCGTCCCGCCCCGTCCGTCCGTTCGACCGAACCGGACGGATGAAAGATGATCCGCCCTGCTGGCGCACCACGTCATGCTTCGATACGGTCCGCTCGGTTCCGCAACCATCCGTTTCTTCCCTAACCCCCGGGGGACCGATGACCCTGTTCCACCGCTCGGCCCTGGCCCGCGCCGGCGCCGTGGCGCTCCTCGCGGCGGGCGGCCTGGCCACCGTCGCCGTTCCGGCGTACGCCGCCGACCAGGCGGACCTCGCCCTGAAGCCGACCAGCTACCAGTTGGCCAAGGGCGTCAAGGCGGCGAAGGCCAAGCCGTTCAAGTTCACCGTCCAGAACCTCACCGACGGCGTCGACGCCAAGGACGTCACGGTGGAGATCGACCCCAGCGGCCTCAAGGCCAAGCGGGTCGGCTACGTCGTGCCGGACGGCTGCGAGGTGACCGGCAGGACCTTCACCTGCCTCCTCGGCGACCTGCGGGGTGGCACCAGCGAGGACTTCGGCATCCCGTTGTTCAGCACCGGCGGCAGGGGCGACGGCGGCGTGCTGAGGGTGACGGTCCGCTCGGCCACCGGCGACCCGGACCTGGAGAACAACAAGGACATCGAAGTGCCGGTGACCGTGACGAAGCCGGGCTACGACCTCACCGCCTGGGTGCAGGACGTCCAGGCCAACGTCGTGGTCGACGGGGCGGTGACCGACGAGCCCGACCTGAGGCCCGTACGCCGGGGCGAGACGGTCCCGCTGGACTGGGCGGTCTACAACGACGGCAGCCGCCCCGCGACCGGTCTCTTCTACGGCCTCATGCTCCCGTCGGGTGTGAGCTTCGTGACGCTGCCGGAGAGCTGCGTCGAGGACGAGTTCCTCGGCAGGGCGCGGGCGCTGTGCGAGGACGCCGGCGCGATCATCCGCCGGGGGCAGTACTACACCGCCGACGTGACGGTGAAGGTCGGCGACGACGTCACCGAGCCGGTGCTCCGGGAGGGCGACCTCTTCGCGTACGGGCTGGACGCCGCCGAGGGCGAGCCGGAGGCGGAGGCGCAGGTCGCCAGCCCGGCGCAGCGGAAGAGCTTCACCGAGGCCGAGCCGATGGACAACCACGCGACCTTCGAGGCGTTCGTGGATCTGTCGGCGCAGCCGACGCCGAACCCGACCCCGACGCCGACCCCGAGCGGCGAGCCGACCCCGACCACGACCACGACCCCGGGCGGCGGCACGGGCGGCGGCGGCGGTGACGGTGACGGTGACGGCGGCGGGCTGCCGGTGACCGGCGTGCAGGCCGGCCTGATCGGCGGCATCGGCGCCGCCGTGCTGCTGGCCGGCGGCGCGCTGCTGCTGATCTCCCGGCGGCGCGACATCGTCCTGGTCAACCCCGGCGACGAGAAGTCCACCGACTGACGTACGCCGCGCAGGGGCGGGGTGGGCGGCCTCCCCGCCCCTGTCGCGTACCCGCCGGGCGTCGGCCGGAGCCGGGCTGGCAGAGTGGAGGGGTGAGCCGTACCCCGCCGGGCCAGCGCGCCGGCCTGGACAAGCAGCCGCACGAGGTCGCCGCGATGTTCGACGGCGTGGCGGCTCGTTACGACCTGACCAACACGGTGATGACGGCCGGCCGGGACCGGGCGTGGCGCCGGGCCACCCGGGAGGCGCTCGGGTTGCGCCCGGGCGAGCGGGTGCTCGACGTGGGCGCGGGCACCGGTGTCTCCACCGAGGAACTGGCCCGTTCCGGGGCGTACGCGGTCGGCGCCGACCTGTCGCTGGGCATGCTGCACGCCGGCAAGCGCACCCGTCCGGCGGTGCCGCTGCTGGCCGGCGACGCGCTGCGGCTGCCCTTCGCCGACGGCGTCTTCGACGCGGTGACCATCTCGTTCGCGCTGCGCAACGTCGTCGACACCGAGGCCGCGCTGCGGGAGTTCGCGCGAGTCACCCGGCCCGGCGGCCGGCTGGTGATCTGTGAGCTTAGCCACCCCACCAACGCCGTCTTCCGCACCGCCTACCTGTCGTACCTCATGCGGTGGCTGCCGACGGCGGCGCGGGTGGTCTCCAGCAACCCCGACGCGTACGTCTACCTGATCGAGTCGATCCGGGCGTGGCCGGACCAGGCCGCGCTGGCGCAGCGGATCCAGGCGGCGGGCTGGGGCTCGGTGGCCTGGCGGAACCTGACCGGCGGCCTGGCGGCACTGCACCGGGCGGTCCGCGACTAGGCGGGGCACGGCGCCGGCAGGTCGCGCGCCATGAGCGGCGGCGCGGCGCCGGACGGCCCGCTTCCGGGGCGGCGGCCGGTGTCGACGGGAGGCCGATCGGCGCGTTTCGTACCCGCTGGGAAAGCGGCTGTTTTGTGAATATCCGTTTTTAGTCCACTTTGCGCCGTTAAGCTCGCCCCCATGACGGGACCAGAGCAGCCGGCCGGTGTGGAGGCCACCGACGACGACGCCGCGGAACTCATCGCGCAGCTCAGGGAGCTGGCCGGCGCGGATCCCGCCGACGTCCGGCAGGTGGTGGCCGAGGTGCTGGCCGCGCTGGACCGCGCCGCCGGCGGCGCGCTGCGCGAGCACCTGCCCGAGACGATCCGGCTCGACGCCGGCCTGGGCGCGGCCGCTCCCGCCCGGCACTGACGCCCGGCGCCGACCGCCGCCGGCATCCGGTCCTGACCCGCCCGCCGCCCGGTCCCGACCCCGACGGGTGGGTTTCCGGCAAGTTAGGTACCCCTGATCAGGCGTGGTTATGACACCGGTCATAGACTCCCTCCGTCTGGCTTGTGAAGGATTTCACGAGCATGCGGGAGGAGGCGCGAGATGACCGCGGTGGAGCATGACGCCGACGTGATCGTCGTGGGCGCCGGTCCCGGTGGGTCGGCTACCGCGTACCACCTGGCTCGGCACGGCGTACGGGTGCTGCTGCTGGAGAAGACGGAGTTCCCCCGCGAGAAGGTCTGCGGCGACGGGTTGACCCCGCGTGCCGTGCGACAGCTGATCCGGATGGGCGTGGACACCTCGCCCGAGGCGGGCTGGCTGCAGAACAAGGGCCTGCGGGTGATCGGCGGCGGCGTCCGGCTGGAGCTGGACTGGCCCGACCTGGCGAGCTTCCCCAACTACGGCCTGGTGCGCACCCGGCTGGACTTCGACGACCTGCTCGCCCAGCGGGCCGTCGCCGCCGGCGCCAAGCTGCGCACCAGCGTGAACGTCACCGGCCCGGTGCTCGACCCGGACGGCCGGGTCGTCGGCGTCGAGGCGGAGGTCGGCCCGGACAAGGAGCCGGCCACCTTCCACGCCCCACTGGTGGTCGCGGCCGACGGAGTGTCCGGCCGTTTCCCGCTCGCCCTCGGGCTGGCCAAGCGGGAGGACCGGCCGATCGGGGTCGCCGTCCGGCGCTACTACCGCTCGCCCGCCAAGCACGACGACAACTACCTGGAGTCCTGGCTGGAACTGCGCAGCAAGGACAGCGGCGACAACCTGCTGCCCGGGTACGGCTGGATCTTCGGGCTCGGCGACGGCCGGGTCAACGTCGGCCTCGGCGTGCTCAACTCCTCGTCCGCGTTCGGCAAGACGAACTACCGCCGGCTGCTCACCGACTGGCTGGCCAACACCCCGGCGGACTGGGGCATGACCGACGAGGCGAACGCGGAGGGGCCGATCCTCGGCGCCGCGCTGCCCATGGGCTTCAACCGGGTGCCGCACTACACCCGCGGTGTGATGCTGGTCGGCGACTCCGGCGGCATGGTCAACCCGTTCAACGGCGAGGGCATCGCGTACGCGATGGAGTCCGGTGAGATGGCCGCGGAGATCGCCGTGCAGGCCCTCGCGCGCCCGGCCGGCGCCGAGCGCGAGCGCGCCCTGACGGCCTACCCGGCGGAGCTGAAGGCCCGTTTCGGCGGCTACTACCGGCTCGGCGGCGTCTTCGTGAAGCTCATCGGCCGTCCCGAGATCATGCGGATGGCCACGAAGCACGGCATGCCGCACCCGATGTTGATGCGCTTCGTGCTCAAGCTGCTGGCCAACCTGACCGACCCCCGTGGCGGGGACGCGATGGACCGGGTCATCAACGCGATGACGAAGGTGGCACCAGCCGTGTAGCGCGACGAGTGAGCTTGCGAGCCCCGCAGCCGCCGAACGACGGCGGGCTCGTGTGACGGCCGGGCCCGCGGCCGGCGACGACCGCGGCGCGGACAGAGATCGACCCCCCGGCGACAGCCGTCGCGGGGGACGTGAATAGTGTGATTTTCGTCAAGGACCAGGGGCAGGGAAGGACGAGCAGGAGAAAACGATGTCGCTCTCGCCTTACGCACCGATCATCGGGCTGTTCGCCCTCGCCGCGGGGTTCGCGCTGTTCTCCGTGGGCGCCGCCCGCTTCGCCGGTCCCCGGCGTTACAACAAAGCCAAGCTCGAGGCGTACGAGTGCGGCATCGAGCCCAGCCCGCAGCCGGTCGGTGGCGGCCGGTTCCCGATCAAGTTCTACCTGACGGCGATGCTCTTCATCGTCTTCGACATCGAGATCATCTTCCTCTACCCCTGGGCGGTCTCGTTCGACGTCCTGCCGATCTTCGGCTTCGTGGAGATGGTCCTGTTCATCGTCGCGGTCTTCGTCGCGTACGCCTATGTCTGGCGGCGTGGCGGCCTGGACTGGGACTGAGGGAGGAACCTCAGATGGGTATCGAGGAGAAGCTCCCCGCAGGTGTCCTGCTCACCTCGGTGGAGAAGCTCGTCAACTGGTCGCGGAAGTCGTCGGTCTGGGGCGCCACCTTCGGCCTGGCCTGCTGCGCGATCGAGATGATGGCCGCCGGTGGCCCGCACTACGACATGGGTCGCTGGGGCATGGAGGTCTTCCGGGCCTCGCCCCGCCAGGCCGACCTGATGATCGTGGCCGGCCGGGTGAGCCAGAAGATGGCCCCGGTGCTGCGCCAGATCTACGACCAGATGGCGGAGCCCCGCTGGGTCATCTCGATGGGCGTCTGCGCCAGCAGCGGCGGCATGTTCAACAACTACGCCATCGTGCAGGGCGTCGACCACGTCGTCCCGGTGGACATGTACCTCCCCGGCTGCCCGCCCCGGCCCGAGATGCTCATCGACGCGGTCCTCAAGCTGCGCGAGAAGATCATGTACGAGCCGCTCGGCCCGAACGGCCGCAAGATGCTCGAGGCGCGCAAGGAGCGCGGTGACGTCCCGGTCGTCCCGTACGGCTCGATGCCGTCGTCGTACCGCAGCGACAAGGCCCGGCGGGCCGAGTGGACCAAGGCGGTCCGCGAGGGCCGCGAGGAGCAGCTGCGGATCGAGAACTGGATGAAGGCCCAGAACCACCTGCAGCACGGGGGCGTCAAGTGACCGCACCTAACCACAAGGCGAACGACGGCGGCGTGCCGGTGCCGGTGACGCCGGCCGGCGCCACCAGCGGGGCCCCGGCCGAGCACCCGCCGGCCAGCCCGGCGGGCCGGGGCATGTTCGGCAACCAGGGCTCCGGCGACGTCTCCGGCTTCGGCGGCCTGGTCCGGCAGCGCCGGACCATCGAGGACGCCCCCCGGCCGTACGGGAGCTACTTCGACGAGGTCCGCGACGCGCTGGAGGAGGCGTACCCGGCCTTCGGCGACGCCATCGAGAAGGTCGTGGTCGACCGGGGCGAGTTGACCCTGCACGTACGCCCCGAGCGGATCGCCGAGGTCTGCCAGGTGATGCGGGACGACCTGGCGCTCCGCTTCGAGCTGTGCTCCTCGGTGTCCGGTGTGGACTACCTGGGCGCCGACTCGCGCCGGCTGCACGTCGTCTACCAGCTCACCTCGATGACCTACCGCCGCCGCGTGCGGCTGGAGGCCGCGGTCTCCGCCGAGGACCCGCACCTGCCGAGCGTCACCTCGGTCTACCCGACGGCGGACTGGCAGGAGCGCGAGACGTACGACATGTTCGGCGTCGTCTTCGACGGCCACCCCAGCCTGACCCGGATCCTCATGCCGGACGACTGGGAGGGCTTCCCGCAGCGCAAGGACTACCCGCTCGGCGGCGTGCCCGTCGAGTACAAGGGCGCTGAAATTCCACCGCCGGACCAGCGGAGGTCGTACCAGTGACCACGTCGAACTACGCCACCGAGCGCGACACCACCGAGGGCAAGGTCTTCACCGTCACCGGTGGCGACTGGGACAGCGTCGTGTCGGGCACCGACCCCATCAACGACGAGCGGATCGTCGTCAACATGGGCCCGCAGCACCCGTCGACGCACGGCGTGCTCCGGCTGATCCTGGAGCTGGAGGGCGAGACGGTCCGCGAGGCCCGCTCGGTCGTCGGCTACCTGCACACCGGCATCGAGAAGAACCTCGAATACCGCAACTGGGTCCAGGGCAGCACCTTCGTGACCCGGATGGACTACCTCTCCCCGCTGTTCAACGAGACGGCGTACGCGCTGGCGGTGGAGAAGCTGCTCGGGATCGAGGAGCAGGTCACCGAGCGGGCGACCACCATCCGGGTCCTCATGATGGAGCTGAACCGGATCTCCTCGCACCTGGTCTGGGTGGCCACCACCGCCATGGAACTGGGCGCGATCAACATGATGCTCTACGGCTTCCGCGAGCGTGAGTACATCCTGGAGATCTTCGAGATCATCACCGGCCTGCGGATGAACCACGCGTACGTCCGGCCGGGCGGCGTGGCCCAGGACGTGCCGGACGAGGCGATCGTGAAGATCCGCGAGTTCCTGAAGCTGCTGCCGAAGCGGCTCAAGGAGTACGAGGACCTCCTCTCCGGGCAGCCGATCTGGCTCGAGCGGACGAAGAACGTCGCGGTGCTCGACGTGACCGGCTGCCTCGCGCTCGGCGTGACCGGCCCGGTGCTGCGCTCCGCCGGCCTCGCCTGGGACCTGCGGAAGACGATGCCGTACTGCGGCTACGAGACGTACGAGTTCGACGTGCCGACGCACACCGACGGCGACGTGTGGGGCCGCTACCTGGTCCGGCTCGCCGAGATCCGGGAGTCGCTCAAGCTCGTCGAGCAGGCACTGGACCGCCTCAGGCCGGGCCCGGTGATGGTGGCCGACAAGAAGATCGCCTGGCCGGCACAGCTCGCCATCGGCGTCGACGGCATGGGTAACTCGCTGGAGCACGTCGCGAAGATCATGGGTCAGTCGATGGAGTCGCTGATCCACCACTTCAAGCTCGTCACCGAGGGTTTCCGGGTGCCGCCGGGCCAGGTCTACGTCGGCATCGAGTCGCCGCGCGGCGAGTTGGGCGTACACGCCGTCTCCGACGGCGGCACCCGGCCGTACCGGGTGCACTACCGCGAACCGAGCTTCGTCAACCTCCAGGCCCTCCCGGCGATGGCCGAGGGCGGCCTGATCGCCGACGTGATCGCCGGCGGCGCCTCGCTGGACCCCGTGATGGGTGGGTGTGACAGGTGAGCGCGAGGAGTGAGCTTGCGAGCCCCGCAGTCGCGAACGGAAGGCGACTCTGATGACGACTTTCAGTGACGAGACCCGCGAACGGGCCCGGGAGATCATCGCCCGGTACCCGGCCGACCGGTCCCGGTCGGCGCTGCTGCCGCTGCTGCACCTGGTGCAGGCCGAGGAGGGTTACGTCTCGCCGGCCGGCGTGGAGTTCTGCGCCGAGGTGCTGGGCCTGAACAAGGCCCAGGTCGGCGCGGTGGCCACCTTCTACACCATGTACAAGCGCCGGCCGACCGGCGACTACCTGGTGAGCGTCTGCACCAACACCATGTGCAACGTGCTCGGCGGCCAGGAGGTCTACGACACCCTCGCCGAGCACCTCGGCGTGGGGCACGACGAGACCACCACCGACGGGAAGATCACCCTGGAGCACGCCGAGTGCCTGGCGGCCTGCGACTACGGGCCGGTGATGACCGTCAACTACGACTTCTTCGACGGAGTTGACCCGCAGACCGCGCTCGGCGTGGTCGACGAGCTGCGCGCCGGGGGCCGGCCGATGCCGACCCGGGGCGCCCGGCTCTGCACGCTCAAGGAGATGGCGGTGCAGCTCGCCGGCTTCGCCGACGAGCGCGAGGGCGCGGTGGCCGACGGCGGGCCGGGAGAGCCCACCCTGCGCGGGCTGCGGCTGGCGCAGCAGCACGGCATCTCGGTGCCGGGCTTCGACCCGAACACCCCGATCCGCAGCAAGGCCGAGGCCGACAAGGCCGCCGCCGAGGCGAAGGCCAGGAGTGAGGCCACCGCGAAGCCGGCTCCCGCCCAGGCCGCGAGTGGCAACGGCGCCGGGCCCGCCGGCGAGCCGGCCCCCGGCACCAAGGCCCCCGCCGACAGCGTGCCGCCGGCGCCCCGCGACGCCCAGGCGGCGGAGGCCGCCGGAGCCGCTGCCAACGCGCCGGCCGGCGACCGCAAGCCCGCCGGCGACGAGGCCGGGGCGCAGGAGCGCAACCTCAAGGAAGCCGAGGCGGGGGCCGGCGCCGGTGGCGCGGGCTCCGCCCGCGCGAGCGAGACGGGGGTCCAGAAGTGACCACTCCCCGGCCGGAGACCCTGGCCAAGCTGACGCCGGTGCTCAGCAAGCGCTGGCTGTCGCCGGACGCGTGGCGGATCGGCACCTACGAGAAGCTCGACGGCTACGCGGCCCTGCGCAAGGCGCTCAAGGCCCACCCGGACGACCTCATCCAGCTGGTCAAGGACTCCGGGCTGCGCGGTCGCGGCGGCGCCGGCTTCCCGACCGGTCTCAAGTGGGGGTTCATCCCGCAGGGCGACGGCAAGCCGCACTACCTCGTGGTCAACGCCGACGAGGGCGAGCCGGGCACCTGCAAGGACCTGCCGCTGATGACGCACGACCCGCACTCGCTCGTCGAGGGCGTGATCATCGCGTCGTACGCGATCCGGGCCAACCGCGCCTACATCTACATCCGCGGCGAGGCGGTGCACGCCGCGCGCCGGCTGCGCAACGCCGTGCAGGAGGCGTACGCCCGGGGCTACCTCGGCCGGAACATCCAGGGCAGCGGCTTCGACCTGGACCTGGTGGTGCACTCGGGCGCCGGGGCGTACATCTGCGGCGAGGAGACCGCGCTGCTGGACTCGCTGGAGGGCTTCCGGGGCCAGCCCCGGCTGCGCCCGCCGTTCCCGGCGACCCACGGCCTGTACGCGAGCCCGACCGTCGTCAACAACGTCGGCACCATCGCGAGCGTGCCGTACATCGTGCTGGGCGGCGCGGACTGGTGGAAGACCATGGGCACGGAGAAGTCCTCCGGCCCGATGATCTACTCGCTCTCCGGCCGGATCGCCAACCCCGGCCAGTTCGAGTGCACCATGGGCGTCACCCTCCGGGAACTGATCGAGCTGGCCGGCGGCATGCAGCCCGGCCACAACCTGAGGTTCTGGACGCCGGGCGGCTCGTCGACGCCGCTGCTCACCGCCGAGCACCTGGACGTGCCGCTGGACTTCGAGGGGGTGGCGGCGGCCGGTTCGATCCTCGGCACCACGGCCACCCAGATCTTCTCCGACCAGGACTGCCCGGTCTACGCGACCTACCGGTGGCTGGAGTTCTACCACCACGAGTCGTGCGGCAAGTGCACCCCGTGCCGCGAGGGCAACTACTGGATGGTCCGGGTCTACCGGCGGATCCTCGCCGGCCAGGGCACCCACGAGGACCTGGACACCCTGCTCGACACCTGCGACAACATCCTCGGCCGCTCGTTCTGCGGCCTGGGTGACGGTGCGACCAGCTCGGTGACCTCGTCGCTGAAGTACTTCAAGCAGGACTACCTCGACTACATCGAGGGACGTACCGCGCCGAAGCTGTCGGACAAGCAGCTGGTGGGAGCGCACTAATGACTGACGTCGTCAAGCAGACCGAGACCGTCACCCTCACCATCGACGGCGTCGAGGTCACCGCCCCGAAGGGGGCGCTGCTGATCCGGGTCGCCGAGCAGTTGGGCACCGAGATCCCCCGGTTCTGCGACCACCCGCTGCTGGCCCCGGCCGGCGCGTGCCGGCAGTGCCTGGTCGAGGTGGAGGGGCAGCGCAAGCCGGTCGCCTCCTGCACCCAGACCGTCGCCGACGGCATGGTCGTACGCACGCAGCTCACCTCCCCGGTCGCCAAGAAGGCGCAGGAGGGGGTCATGGAGCTGCTGCTGCTCAACCACCCGCTCGACTGCCCCATGTGCGACAAGGGCGGTGAGTGCCCGCTGCAGAACCAGGCGATGTCGACCGGCCGCGCCGACTCGCGGTTCCACGAGCACAAGCGGGAGTACCCGAAGCCGCTGCCGATCAGCACCCAGGTGCTGCTCGACCGCGAGCGCTGCGTGCTCTGCCAGCGCTGCACCCGGTTCTCGGAGGAGATCGCCGGCGACAAGTTCATCGACCTGATGGGCCGGTCGTCCGCCGAGGAGATCAACATCTACCGGGACGAGGAGTACGGCGAGGAGGGCGACGCCGGTGACGTGCCCTTCAACTCGTACTTCTCCGGTAACACGGTGCAGATCTGCCCGGTCGGCGCGCTGACCGGCACGCAGTACCGGTTCCGGGCCCGCCCGTTCGACCTGGTCTCCACCCCGAGCGTCTGCGAGCACTGCTCGGCCGGCTGCGCCCAGCGCACCGACTGGCGGCGGGGCAAGGTGCTGCGCCGGCTGGCCGGCGACGACCCGCAGGTCAACGAGGAGTGGAACTGCGACAAGGGGCGGTGGGGCTTCCAGTACACCCGCGCCTTCGACCGGCTCACCACCCCGCTGGTCCGCGACGAGCGCACCGGCGAGCTGCGCGAGGCGTCGTGGAGCGAGGCGCTGGCCGTCGCCGCCGAGGGGCTGCGCGCGGCGCGGGACGGCCAGGGCACGGCGGTGCTGACCGGCGGCCGGCTGACCGTCGAGGACGCCTACGCGTACGCGAAGTTCGCCCGGGTCGCCCTGAACACCAACGACATCGACTTCCGGGCCCGGCCGGTCTCCCGCGAGGAGACCGACTTCCTGGCCAGCTCGGTCGCCGGGGTCACGGACGTCACGTACGCCGACGTGGAGAACGCACCGGCCGTGGTGCTGGTCGGGCTGGAGCCGGAGGAGGAGTGCCCGATCCTCTTCCTGCGGCTGCGCAAGGCGTACCTCAAGAAGAAGCTGACGGTGTACGCGATCGCGCCGTTCGCCACCCGCGGCCTGGAGAAGCTCGGCGCCAAGCTGGCCCGGGTGGTGCCGGGCGAGGAGGCGACCGTGCTCGCCGAGCACGCCACGGTCGCCGAGGCGCTGAGCGCCGAGGGCGCGATCCTGATCGTCGGCGAGCGGCTGGCGAGCGTGCCGGGGGGCCTCTCCGCGGCGGCCGACGTCGCCCGGCGTACCGGCGCGAAGCTGGCCTGGGTGCCGCGGCGCGCGGGTGACCGCGGCGCGGTCGACACGGGCTGCCTGCCCAACCTGCTCCCCGGCGGCCGCCTGGTCACCGAGCCCGCCGCCCGGGCCGAGCTGGGCGAGGCGTGGGACATCGCGGCCGGGGTGATCCCGAGCCAGGCCGGCCGGGACACCGACGGCATCCTCGCCGCCGCCGCCGGCGGCCAGCTCGGCGCGCTGGTGGTGGCCGGGGTCGACCCGGCCGACCTGGCCGACCCGCGGCTGGCCGAGGCGGCCCTCGACGCGGTGCCGTTCCTGGTCAGCCTGGAGCAGCGGATGAGCGCGGTGGCCCGCCGGGCCGACGTGGTCCTCCCGGTGGCCCCGGTGGCCGAGAAGGCCGGCAGCTTCCTGGACTGGGAGGGCCGACTGCGCACCTTCGAGGCGGTGCTGCGGACCGCCGCGATGACCGACGGCCGGGTGCTGGACGCGCTCGCCGCGCAGCTCGACGTGCAGCTCGGCACCGGCGACGTGCTCAGCGTCCGCCGCGAGCTGGGCGCGCTGCCGCGCACCCGCACCGGCCGGCCCGCCGCCCCGGCGGTGGAGCCGGCCGCGGTGCCGCAGCCGGGCGCCGGCGAGGCCGTGCTCGCCACCTGGCACCAGCTGGTCGACCTGGGCAGCCTCACCGACGGCGACGAGCACCTCGCGGGCACCGCCCGCCCGCCGGTGGTCCGGCTGGGCAAGGGCACCGCGGAGGCGCTCGGCGTCGCCGACGGTGACCCGGTGACGGTGGGCACCGACCGGGGGGCGCTGACCCTGCCGGCGGCGATCACCGAGATGCCGGACGGCGTCGTCTGGCTGCCGACCAACTCGCCCGGCTCGACCGTGCGGCGCAGCCTCGGCGCGACGTCCGGCGCGGTCGTCCGGATCTCCGCTCCCGCCCCGACCGGGTCGGCGCCGGAGGCCGGAGAGGTCGCCGCGGACGCGGCCGGCCGTCCGGGCCCGCTCCTCAACGCAGGGGGTGCAATCCAGTGAACGCGGTCTACCTGGCCCAGGATCCGACGCTGGCCGACTTCGGCCGGGACCCCTGGTGGCTGGTCCTCGGCAAGGTCGTCTTCGCCTTCGTCTTCGGTCTGCTCGCCACCCTGCTCGGCGTCTGGTTCGAGCGGCGGGTCGTGGGCCGCATGGCAGTGCGGCCCGGCCCCAACCAGGTCGGCCCGTTCGGCCTGCTGCAGACCCTCGCCGACGGCCTGAAGATGGCCTTCAAGGAGGACATCCTGCCGAAGGCGGCCGACAAGGTCGTCTACTTCTTCGCCCCGACCATCTCGGTGATCTGCGCGGTCACCGCGCTGTCGGTGGTGCCGTTCGGCCCGATGGTGAGCATCTTCGGCCACTGGACGCCGCTGCAGGTCACCGACGTGCCGGTGGCGGTGCTGGTGCTGCTGGCCTGCTCGTCGATGGGCATCTACGGCATCGTGCTCGGCGGCTGGGCCTCCGGCTCGACCTACCCGCTGCTGGGCGGCCTGCGCTCCACCGCCCAGATGATCTCGTACGAGGTCGCGATGGGCCTGAGCATCGTGGCGGTGTTCATGACCGCCGGCACGATGTCCACCAGCGGGATCGTCGCCGCCCAGGCGGACGGCACCCGGCTGAGCATCGCGGGCGTCGAGGTCCCGGCCCCCGGCTGGTACGCGATCCTGCTGCTGCCCAGCTTCATCATCTTCTTCATCGCCACGGTCGGCGAGACCAACCGCGCGCCGTTCGACCTGCCCGAGGCGGAGTCCGAGCTGGTCGCGGGCTTCATGACGGAATACAGCTCGCTGAAGTTCGCGCTCTTCATGCTCAGCGAGTACGTCTCGATGGTCACCATGTCCGCGGTCACCACGACGCTCTTCCTGGGCGGCTGGCGGGCCCCGGCGCCGATCACCACCATCTGGGCCGGCGCCAACTCCGGCTGGTGGCCGATGCTCTGGTTCTTCGCCAAGGTCGTCCTGCTGGTCTTCGTCTTCGTCTGGCTGCGGGGCACGCTGCCCCGGCTGCGCTACGACCAGTTCATGCGCTTCGGCTGGAAGGTGCTGCTCCCGATCAACCTGGTCTGGATCCTGGTCCTGGCCGGCCTGCGCTCGATCGAGGACTGGGACTCGCGCAGCAAGCTGATCGCGGTCGGCATCCCCGCCGGCATCCTGCTGCTCGCCACGCTGCTGTGGCCGAGCCGGAAGCCGCAGCCGAAGCCGACCGTCCAGGAACAGGTCGACAACCGGCCGCACGGGAGCTTCCCGCTGCCCCCGATGGACCTGCAGGTACCACCGAGCCCGCGCACCAGGCGCGTGGTCGCCGAGCGGGAGCCGGCCAACATCGCCGCCGGCTCGGACTCCAGGGAGGTGTGACGTGGGCGCGATCACCGGAACGTTCAAGGGCTTCGGTGTCACCTTCTCGCACATGTTCAAGAAGGTCGTCACGACCGACTACCCGTTCAAGCCGCCGGTCTCGGCGCCGCGCTACCACGGGCGGCACATCCTGAACCGGCACCCGGACGGGCTGGAGAAGTGCATCGGGTGCGAGCTGTGCGCCTGGGCCTGCCCGGCGGACGCGATCTACGTCGAGGGTGGCGACAACACCGACGAGCAGCGCTTCTCGCCGGGTGAGCGGTACGCCAGCGTCTACCAGATCAACTACGCCCGGTGCATCTTCTGCGGGCTCTGCATCGAGGCCTGCCCGACCCGTTCGCTGACGATGAGCAACGAGTACGAGCTGGCCCGGGACAGCCGGCAGGACCTGATCTTCACGAAGGAGCAGCTGCTCGCGCCGCTGCTGCCGGGCATGGAGCAGCCGCCGCACCCGATGCGGCTGGGCGACAGCGAGAAGGACTACTACGTCGGCGCGCTGACCAACCCGGGCACCTCGGCCGGCGCGGAGCACTCGGCCAACAACCCGGGCCGGTACCAGGTGGAGGAGCACCCCGGTGTGACCTTCCCCGGCGCCGAGCAGCACGCCCAGCGGGCCGCGGCCGGCAAGGGGGACGGAGCATGACCACGCAGACGGTGCTCGCCGCGGCGGGCGGGGTCTCCGGCGGGGAACAGGTCACGTTCTGGATCCTGGCCCCGCTGGCGCTGATCGGCGCGATCGGCATGGTCGCGGCGCGCAACGCCGTGCACTCGGCGCTCTGGCTGGTGCTGACCATGCTCTGCCTGGGCGTGTTCTACGTGCTCCAGGCCGGGCCGTTCATCGGCATGGTGCAGATCATCGTCTACACCGGCGCGATCATGATGCTCTTCCTGTTCGTGCTGATGCTGGTGGGCCGGGACGCCTCGGACTCGCTGATCGAGACGCTCCGCGGCCAGCGGGTCGCGGCGGTGGTGCTCGGGCTCGGCTTCGCCGGCCTCGTCGGCGGCGGGCTCTGGCGCGCCCTGGAGGGCACCACGGCCGTCGGACTGGAGCAGGCCAACGCCGAGGGCAACGTGCAGGGCATCGCCCGGCTGCTGTTCACCAAGTACGTCTTCGCCTTCGAGCTCACCTCGGCGCTGCTCATCACCGCCGCGGTCGGCGCGATGGTGCTGGCGCACATCGAGCGGCGCAAGCAGGACAAGGTCGACCAGCCGACGACCATGCGGGCACGCTTCGCGCCGGGCAACTACCCGGGTCCGAAGCCCGGCCCGGGCGTCTACGCGACCTCGTCCTCGGTGGCCACCCCGGCCCGCCTGCCGGACGGCCGGCTGACCGAGGTGAGCACCCCCGACATCCTGCCGGTGCGCGAGCTCACCGACCGGGAGACCTCGCTGAAGGGGACCGACCGGTGAGCGCGAGGAGTGAGCTTGCGAGCCCCGCAGTCGCGAACGAAAGGCTGACGCAGCGATGACACCCGACTACTACCTGGTGCTGGCCGCGGTGCTGTTCACCATCGGCGCGGTCGGTGTGCTCATCCGGCGCAACGCGATCGTGCTGTTCATGTGCGTCGAGCTGATGCTCAACGCGGCCAACCTGACGCTGGTCACCTTCAGCCGGATCAACGGTGACCTCAACGGCCAGATCATGGCGTTCTTCGTGATGGTGGTGGCGGCGGCCGAGGTCGTGATCGGGCTCGCCATCATCATGGCGATCTTCCGGACCCGGCGCTCCGCGAGCGTCGACGACGCCAACCTGCTGAAGTACTGAGGGGTCCTGCGGTGGGAACGATTCTGACGAACGCCCCGGCTGAGCCGGCGGGCACCGTCGCGTACGCGACGGCGGACGGGCTGCTGGGCAGCGTCTGGCTGCTGGTGGCGATCCCGCTGGTCAGCGCGGCGATCCTGCTGCTGCTCGGCCGGCGGGCGGACCGCTGGGGGCACTGGCTCGGGGTGGCCGCCATCGGCGCCGCGTTCGTGCTGGGCCTGACCTACTTCTTCCAGCTGCGTGGCCTGGAGAACAAGTCGGTCGAGCTGAGCCTGTGGGACTTCATCACCGTCGGCGACCTGCGGGTGGACTTCGGCCTGCTCTTCGACCCGCTGGCCGCCGTCTTCGTGCTGCTGATCACCGGGGTGGGTTTCCTGATCCACCTCTACGCGGTCGAGTACATGGCGCACGACGCGGGGCGCCGGCGGTTCTTCGGGTACTTCAACCTGTTCGTCGCCGCCATGCTCCTGCTGGTGCTCGGCAACAACTACGTGATGCTCTACTTCGGCTGGGAGGGCGTCGGTCTGGCGTCGTACCTGCTGATCTCCTTCTGGTACGAGCGGCCGAGCGCCGCCACGGCCGGCAAGAAGGCGTTCCTGATGAACCGGGTCGGCGACGCCGGCCTGGCGATCGGCATCTTCATCATGTTCGCCACCCTCGGCACCACCCAGTACGACGAGGTCTTCAACGGCGTCGGCTCGCTGACCGCGACCACGGTGCTGGTGCTCGGCCTGCTGCTGCTGCTCGGCGCGACCGGCAAGTCCGGTCAGTTCCCGCTCCAGGCATGGCTGCCGGACGCGATGGAGGGTCCGACCCCGGTGTCGGCGCTCATCCACGCCGCCACCATGGTCACGGCCGGCGTCTACCTGATCGCCCGCTCCAACCCGATCTTCTCGGCCAACTCCACCCTCCAGCTCGTGGTGGTGAGCGTCGGCGCGCTGACCCTGCTGATCGGCTGCGTCATCGGCGCGGCCAAGGACGACATCAAGCGGGTGCTGGCCTGGTCGACGGTGAGCCAGATCGGCTACATGTTCGTCGGTGTCGGCCTCGGTGGGGGCGCCTACGCGCTGGCCATCATCCACCTGCTGGCGCACGGCTTCTTCAAGGCCAACATGTTCCTCGGCGCCGGTTCGGTCATGCACGGCATGAACGACCAGGTGGACATCCGGCGGTTCGGGGCGCTGTCGAAGCACATGAAGGTCACCTGGCTGACGTTCATGATGGGCTGGCTCGCCATCATCGGCATCCCGCCGCTGTCCGGCTACTTCTCGAAGGAGCCGATCATCGTGGCCGCGTTCGAGCGGGAGGACTGGACCGCCTGGCTCTTCGGCGGCGCGGCCCTGCTCGGCGCCGGGCTGACCGCGTTCTACATGACCCGGCTCTTCGTGCTCACCTTCCACGGCCCGAAGCGCTGGACGGAGGACATCGAGCACCCGCACGAGTCGCCGAAGCTGATGACCGTCCCGCTGGTCCTGCTGGCGATCGGCTCCGTCGGGGCCGGCTACCTGCTCTCCACCTCGGTACCGGACTGGCTGACCGCCACCGCCGGGCTGGGCGGCCAGGAGGCCGAGCACCACCCGGTGCTCTCGCACGCCGTGGTCACGATCCTGTCGATCCTGGTCACCGTGCTCGGTGCCGGGCTCGCCTGGTTCCTGTTCCGGGGCGGCACGGCCACCGCGCCGCAGCCGGCCGGGGTGCTGGTCACCGCCGCCCGGCGCAACCTATACACCGACGCGTTCAACGAGGCGGTCTTCGAGAAGCCGGGCATCTTCCTCACCCGGGCGCTGGTCTACCTGGACAACCGGGGCGTCGACGGGCTGGTCAACGGCCTCGCGGCGGGGATCGGTGGCGGCTCGGGCCGGCTCCGGCGGCTCCAGACGGGCTTCGTCCGGTCGTACGCCACCTCGATCCTGGCCGGCGCGCTGCTGGTGGTGGCGGCGTTCCTGGCCGTCGAGGCGGGGTGGCTGGCGTGATCGACCTCTTCCAGGCGGCCGTCGTCGGCGGACCGCGCAGTGACGACGGAGGTAAGGCCGCATAATGTCCGACTTCCCGTTCCTCTCGGTGCTCACCGTGGCACCGCTGGTCGGTGCCCTGGTGGTGGCCTTCCTGCCGCGCAGTCGGCCGGAACTGGCCAAGCAGGTGGCGCTCGGCTGGTCGCTGCTGGTGCTGGCGCTGTCGGTGGTCATGTGGGTGACCTTCCAGGTCGGTGGTGACCGTTTCCAGTTCCGCGAGTCGTACCCGTGGATCCCGAACTGGGGCGTCAGCTTCACCTTCGCCGCCGACGGCATCGCGCTGGTGATGCTGATGCTGATCGCGGTGCTGGTGCCGCTGGTGATCCTGGCGTCCTGGCACGACGCCGAGTCGTCGAAGCGGTCGGTGCCGGTCTACTTCGCGCTGCTGCTCGTCCTCGAGTGCACGATGATCGGCGTCTTCGCCGCCGCCGACGTCTTCCTGTTCTACGTGTTCTTCGAGGTCATGCTGGTGCCGATGTATTTCCTCATCGGCAGCTACGGCGGCCACCAGCGGCAGTACGCGGCGGTGAAGTTCTTCCTCTACTCGCTCGTCGGCGGTCTGTTCATGCTCGCCGCGGTGATCGGCCTCTGGGTGGTCGGCGGGAAGACCTTCGACTGGCAGGCGCTGTCCCAGGTGGACATCTCCACCGGCACGGAGCGCTGGCTGTTCCTCGGCTTCTTCCTCGCGTTCGCGATCAAGGCGCCGTTCTTCCCGTTCCACACCTGGCTGCCGGACGCCGGTGGCGCGGCCCCGGCCGGCGCGGCGGCGCTGCTCGTCGGCGTGCTCGACAAGGTCGGCACGTTCGGCATCCTGCGCTACTGCCTGCCGCTGTTCCCGGACGCGGCCAAGTGGTTCGCCCCGTGGGCGCTGGCGCTGGGCCTGATCGGCATCATCTACGCCGCGCTGCTGGCGGTGGGCCAGAACGACCTCAAGCGGCTGGTGTCGTACACGTCGATCGCGCACTTCGGTTTCATCGGGGTGGGCATCTTCGCCTTCACCACCCAGGCGGGCACCGGCGCGGTGCTCTACATGGTCAACCACGGGCTGGCCACCGGCCTGCTCTTCCTGGTGGTGGGCATGCTCATCGCCCGGCGCGGCTCGGCGCTGATCAGCGACTTCGGCGGCGCCGGCAAGCTGGTGCCGATCCTGGCCGGGGTGCTCTTCTTCGCCGGTCTGGCCTCGCTCGCGCTGCCCGGCACCGCGCCGTTCGTCTCCGAGTTCCTGGTGCTGATCGGCACGTTCACGGTGAACAAGCCGGTCGCGGTGATCGCCACGCTCGGCATCATCCTGGCCGCCGCGTACGTGCTGTGGATGGTGCAGCGCACCACGCAGGGCACGCTCAATCCGGCGCTGACCGAGGTCGACGGCATGCGGCGGGACCTCAACCTGCGCGAGAAGTTCGTGGTCGCCCCGCTGATCGTGCTGATCGTGCTGCTCGGCTTCTACCCGAAGCCGGTGACCGACGTGATCAACCCGGCCGTGCAGGCGACCATGCAGGACATCGGCAGGACCGACCCCGCCCCGACCTCGGGCGGCACCGTCCAGGAGGCGGCAAAGTGAATGAGCTGAAACTGCCGTCGATCGACTACGCGGCGCTCGCGCCGACCCTGATCATGCTGGGTGCCGCGCTGCTCGGCGTGCTGGTCGAGGCGTTCGTACCCCGCCGGCTCCGGCACGTGGTGCAGCTCTCGTTGGCCCTGCTGGCGGTGCTCGCCGCGCTGACCATGGTGGTGCTGGCGGCGGACGAGCGGTCGATCACCATCGGCGGGGCGATCGCGGTCGACGGGCCGACGCTCTTCCTCCAGGGCGCGATCCTCGTCCTCGCCGCGATGGCGCTGCTGCTCATCGGCGAGCGCTCGGTGGAGCGGGGCGGGGCGTTCGTCGCCCAGGCCGCGGTCACCGCCGAGTCCGCCGACGACCGGCGGCAGGCCGAGGGCAAGAACGGCCTCACCGAGGTCTACCCGCTGACCACGTTCGCGATCGGCGGCATGCTGATCTTCGTGGCGGCGAACGACCTGCTGACCATGTTCATCGCGCTCGAGGTCTTCTCGCTGCCGCTGTACCTGCTCTGCGCGCTGGCCCGCCGCCGGCGGCTGCTGAGCCAGGAGGCCGCGCTGAAGTACTTCATGCTCGGCGCGTACGCCTCGGCCTTCTTCCTGTTCGGCGTGGCCCTGGTGTACGGCTTCACCGCGGGCGTCCCGGGCCGGCAGGCGGGCGTCGACTTCGCCACCGTCCACGCGGCCGTGGCGAACTCCCCGGCCAGCCCGGTGCTGCTCTTCGCCGGCATGGCGCTGCTCGCCATCGGTCTGCTCTTCAAGGCCGCGGCCGCCCCGTTCCACGTCTGGACGCCGGACGTCTACCAGGGCGCGCCGACCCCGATCACCGGCTTCATGGCCGCCTGCACCAAGGTCGCCGCGTTCGGCGCCCTGCTGCGGGTGTTCCACGTCGCCTTCGACGGCGCCCGGTGGAACTTCACCCCGGTCCTCGGCGCGGTGGCGGTGCTGACGATGCTGATCGGCGCGGTGCTGGCGGTCACCCAGACCGACATCAAGCGGCTGCTGGCATACTCCTCGATCGCCAACGCCGGCTACCTGCTGGTGGGCGTGTTGGCGCCCAGCGCCGACGGGGTCTCCGGGACGATGTTCTACCTGGTCGCGTATGGCTTCTCGGTGCTCGCCGCGTTCGCCGTGGTGACCCTGGTGCGCGACGCCGACGGAGAGGCCACCCACCTGTCCCGCTGGGCCGGGCTGGGGCGGCGTTCGCCGTTCTACGCCGGCGTCTTCACCTTCATCCTGCTCGCCTTCGCCGGCATCCCGCTGACCAGCGGCTTCACGAGCAAGTTCGCGGTCTTCGGGCCGGCGCTCGACGGCGGGCAGGCGTGGCTGGTGATCGCCGGCGTGCTGACCAGCATGGTGCTGGCGTTCCCGTACCTGCGGGTCGTGGTGATGATGTGGCTCTCCGAGCCGGGCGAGTCGACGCCGACCGTCGCCGTGCCGGGCGGGCTGACCTCGGCCGCGCTGATGATCGGCGTGATCGCCACCCTGGTCCTCGGCGTGGCCCCGGCGCCGCTGCTCGACCTGGCCACCGGCGCCGCCGAATTTGTCAGATGACCGACGCTCGGGCCCGCGGGGGCCGGTACGCCACGGCGTGCCGGCCCCCGCGCCGTATCCCCCGTCCAGGGCAGGTCGGAGGGGTGTGGCATGGTTGAAGGCGTGGTGAATCCGGCTGGCGAGCGTTCAAGTGCCATCGGGTCCGGCGGCCGTCGGACCAGGGTGAGCACGAGTCAGTTCGGCGCGCTCGGCCTCTATCTCGCCGATCCCCGCGTCGAGGCGTCCGTGCTGGGCCTGCTGGAGGGCGTCGAGGTCGAGTTGCGCGCCAGTGTGGCCAGTGCCGACCCGTTCGTCACCGAGGCCGCCCGGCACCTCGTGGAGGCGGGCGGCAAGCGGTTCCGCCCGCTGCTGGTGGCGTTGGGCGCGCAGTTCGGCGACCCGACCAGCGCCCAGGTCGTGCCGGCCGCGGTGGTGATGGAGCTCACCCACCTGGCGACGCTCTACCACGACGACGTGATGGACGAGGCCGCCGTGCGCCGGGGCGCGCCCAGCGCCAACTCCCGGTGGACCAACTCGGTCGCCATCCTCGTCGGCGACTACCTCTTCGCCCGCGCCGCCGACATCGCGGCCGACCTGGGCATCGAGGCCGTACGCCTCCAGGCGCGCACCTTCGCCCGGCTGGTGCACGGCCAGATCGCCGAGACCGTCGGCCCCCGCCCCGGCGACGACCCGGTGGCCCACTACCTGGACGTGATCGCGGGGAAGACCGGCTCGCTGATCGCCACCTCGGCCCGCTTCGGCGGCATGTTCGGCGGCGCCGCCCCGGAGCACACCGAGGCGCTGGCCGGCTACGGCGAGACCATCGGGGTGGCCTTCCAGCTCTCCGACGACCTGCTCGACATCGCCTCGGAGTCGGTGGAGTCGGGCAAGACGCCCGGCACCGACCTGCGTGAGGGCGTGCCGACCCTGCCGGTGCTCTACGCGCTCGCCTCGGACGACGCCGACGCCGCCTCGGTGCGGCTGCGGGAGATCCTGGCCACCGGCCCGCTGACCGACGACGACCTGCACGCCGAGGCGCTCGGCCTGCTCCGCGAGAGCCCGGCGCTCAAGCGGGCCCGGGAGACGGTGCGCAGCTACGCCGAGGAGGCCCGGGAGCAGCTCGCGCCGCTCCCGGAGGGCCCGGCCCGCCGCGCCCTGGAGTCCCTCTGCGACTACATCGCCGACCGCACGAGCTGACGCCCGTCCCGGCCGCCCCGCAGCAGGGGCGGCCCGGTGCGGCCGGTCAGTCGTGCTCGTAGTACTGGACCTGGATCCCCTCCCGGCGGACGATCACGTCGGCGTGGTCGCCGAACGTCTCCAGGAGCACGTCGTCGAAGCCGCCCGCCTCGAGGGCCTCGGCGAAGGCGTCCGCCCGCAGGTAGCGGGCCTCGTCGTGCCCTCGGTACGTTTCCCGTCTCGAGGAGGCCCAACCGCCCAGGGTCGGGTGCCGGTCGGCGTACTCGCCCACGCAGAGGTCGTCCGGGTTGGCCTGCGGCCCGTCGGCGGTGGTGCGTACCCACACGTCCTGTACGCCGAAGACGCACGGCTCGCCGTCGTTGAAGTAGGGCGTGTACTGCCGCCAGCCGAACTCCGTGACGGCCTCGTCGTCGAGCAGGGCGCGCAGGAGCGGTCGCAGCTCCTCCAGGGGCCGCTGCGGGACCCGGTGGCCCTGGGTGATCTCACCCTCGACCGGGATGCCGAGGAAACTGACGTGACTCACTGGTCGCCTCCGAGCAGGGTGGAGAGGGGCAGGTCCTTGCGTTGGGCGCCGGACATCCAGGGACGGATCGGCATCCCGTCGAGGTAGTCGGCGGGGCTGGGCAGCCAGCCCAGGTCCTCCAGCACGTGCCGTTCGGCGATCAGGCGGACCGGGACGCGCTTGCGGCCGACCCGCAGGGTGTCGCCGAAGATCCGCTGGCAGAGGTAGATGCCGGCGGTGTGGTGGTACATCGCGCGGTGCCGGACGTCCCCGATGATCTGTTTGGAGGAGTCGATGAACTCCTCGATCGGCAGGTAGTCCTCCGGGGTGCCGCCCCACTTGCGCGCCGCCGACTGCGCGTGGTGCCACGAATTCATGATCGACAAACTAGCCGTCGGCACCGACAGGATCGGCCCGGCCCGCTCAGTGGCGGGTGAGCAGCCGGCTGCCGGTGAGCATCAGGGCGGCGGCGGCCAGCATGGCCGCCCCGGCGGTGAGCCACATCGCGGGGTAGCCGGCGTGGGCGGCCAGCCCGCCGAGGCCCAGCGGGCCGAGGCAGCCGCCCGCGTACACCCCGGTCTGGGTGATCGAGGTGGCGGCGGCCGGGGCCTGCGGGTGCAGCCGGACCACCGCGAACGTCATCAGCCCCGGCCACGCCCAGCCCAGGCCGAAGCCGAGCACCACGCCGAGGACCAGCGGCGCCGGGCCGGCGACGGCGAGCAGGCCCAGCCCGGCCGCGCCGACCACGAGCATGCCGGCGATGACGGCCACGTGCCCGGCGGGGCGGCGGTCCGCCAGCCAGCCCGCGCAGACCCGCGCGGTGACGCAGACCGCGCTGCCGAGGGTCAGCGTCAGCCCGGCCAGGCCGGGGGTGAGCCCCCGGTCGACGGCGGAGTCCACCACAAAGGTGCCCAGCGCGTTCGCGGCCGCCGCGGCGAGCATCGCGGCGGCCCCGACCACCAGCAGGGCCGCCGTGGCGCGGCCGGCGCGGGCGGGCGCGGCCGTCCGGCCCGCACGCGGCTCCCGCGCGGGCACGGCGGGCAGCGCCGCCAGGGCCGCCCCGGCGGCCACCACGAACGCCCACCGCCAGCCGGCGGTCAGCGCGACCGTCGGCACCGCCGCGCCGGCCAGCAGGGTGGAGACGGGGATGGCGGCCTGCTTTACCCCGAACGACAGCCCCTGCCGCCGCGCCGGCACGTGCCGGGCCAGCGCGGCGTTGCTGGCGAGCTGGCCGAGGGCGTTGGCGGCGGCGCTGAGCGCCAGCAGCCCCACCAGCACGGCGTACGACCGGGCGAGGGCGGCGACGGCGAGCATCGCCCCGGCGGAGAGCAGGATGGCGCAGCGGGCCACCACGGCCGGCCCGTACCGGTCGACGAGCCTCCCGGAGGGCACCGACGCCAGCGCGCCGACCCCGAAGTAGACGGAGACGGCCAGGCCCAGCCCGGCGGGGGAGAAGCCGAGGTCGTCGCCCAACTGCACGGCGAGCCCGCCGACCAGGAAGACCGGCAGGACGGAGGCGATGGTGACGGCGACGGCACCGGCGGCGGCCCTGGCGGGGCGGGGCGGTGCGACGTCCGGGGCGGGGTGGAGCGCGGGGCGGGTCATGGTGCGGCAAACCTACGCGAGGCCGCCTCGGGTCACGCACTGTGCCGGTGCGGGTACGTGCTGTTCGCGACGATCTGGCATCCTCCACCCGAACAGGCATTTCGCACCGGGCCTGTATTTCATATGGTGTAAGTCCCCGGCGGCGGAGGTGGTTGTGCGCGACCCCTTGGCGGAACCTTCGGATCTCATCCGGAGCGTGTCCCGCGCGCTACGAGTGCTCGAGTCGGTCGGTCGCGCCCCGAAGGGGCTGACCGTCAAGCAGATCGCCCGGCGGTGTGAGCTGACCGTGGCGACGACCTACCACCTGGTCCGCACCCTGGCCTACGAGGGCTACGTGATCCGGCGCGAGGACGGCACGTACATCGTGGGCCTGGAGGTGGCCGACCGTTACCGCGAGCTGGTGACGGCGTTCCGGGGGCCGCCGGCGGTCGGGGAGAGCCTGCGCCGGGCCGCCGTGGACACGGGCTACAGCCACTACCTGGGCCGGTTCGTGGGCGGTCAGGTGGCCGTTACGGCGGTCGCCGAGGGCCCCCGCTCGCCCTACCTGGAGGACCTGGTGCCCGGGTTCGACGAGGGGGCGCACGCGACCGCCCTGGGCAAGGCCCTGCTCGCCACGCTGACCGCCGAGCAGCGCTTCCGTTACCTGCGCGAGTACGGCATGCGTCCGTTCACCTCCGCCACCCTGACCAGCACGGAGGCGTTCGAGGCCGACCTGGCCGCCGGCGACCGGCGCGGCATGCAGTTGGAGCTGGGGCAGTTCCGGCAGGGGGTGGCGTGCGCCGCGGTGCTGGTCAGCCCCGACAAGGACATGGAACGCCGGGTGGTGCTCGCCTGCGCCCTGCCGGCCAGCGAGATGATGACCTCCGCCCGGGTGGTCCGGGCGAAGCTGCTCACCGCCGCCCGGGCCATCGCCGACGGCCTGGCGTCGGAGAGCTGACCGGCCGGCGGGCACCGCCGCAGCGGCCGTTCCCGGAAACGGCCGTGGGCCCTCACCCCGGCTGGGAGAGGGCCCACGGTGGCGGTCCAGCGCGGACCGCCCGAGGAGGAGTCAGCTGCCGACCGGCCCGCCGTCGAGACGCCAGGTCACCACCACGCCGGGCTTGGCGTAGTCGCCGTCCGGCCAGTTCGAGGCCGGCTTCTCCACCGACGCGCCGCTGATCTCGCCCGGGTGCTGCACGGCCACGAAGACCGAGCGGTTGTCCCCAGTGATGAACGGGCCGCAGGCCTCCGCGCCCACCGGCACGGTCAGGAACTGCTTCAGGTGCCCCCGCTCCGGTCCCTCGACGGCGGTCGCGAAGAGGCCGTCGTTGCTGCCCAGCGCGTTGCCGTCGGTGGAGATCCAGAGGTTCCCGGTGGCGTCGAACGCCACGTTGTCCGGGCAGGAGATCGGGGAGACCGCCGCCTTGTCGTACCCGCCGAAGTACGTCGACGGGTCGGCCGGGTCACCGCAGACGATCGGCAGCGACCAGGCGAACGTCTCGGCGGAGTTGTCGCCACGGTCCTCGACCAGCTCCAGCACCTGACCGTGCTTGTTCAGGTTGCGCGGGTTGGCCTCGTCGGCGGCCGGCTTGCCGGCCTTGCCCCGGTCGGTGTTGTTGGTCAGCGCCACGTACACCTTGCCGGTGAGCAGGCTCGGCTCGACGTCCTCCGGGCGGTCCATCTTGGTCGCCCCGACCTTGTCGCCGGCGAGCCGGGTGAAGGTCAGCACGTCGGCGGCGGTCATCCCGTCGACGTACGAGCGGTTGCCGCTGACCAGCTTGATCCAGCGACCCCGGCCGTTGAACGCGCCGTCGGCGGGGAGCTTGCCGGAACCGTCGATCTCGCCAGCGCTGGTCTGCTCCAGCTGGGCGACGTAGAGGGTGCCGGACTCCAGCAGGGTCAGGTTGTGCCTGCGGGCGACCCAGGAGTTGCCCTTCATGAACTTCTTGTCGGAGACGAACTTGTAGAGGTAGTCGAACCGCTCGTCGTCACCCATGTACGCGACCACGTGCCCGCTGGCGGCGACGATGACGTTCGCGCCCTCGTGCTTGAACCGGCCCAGCGCGGTGTGCTTACGCGGGCGGCTCTCCGGGTCGAACGGGTCGATCTCCACGATCCAGCCGTGCCGGTTGGCCTCGTTCGGGTGCTTGGCCAGGTCGAACCGCTCGTCGGCGCGCTCCCACTTGCGGCTGCCGCTCGGGTAACGGGCGGTGGTGGTGATGCCGTAGCGGGCCAGCTTCGGCTTGTCCGCCTCCGGCGCGCCGTCGCCGCCGACGAAGTACTGGTTGAAGTTCTCCTCGCCGGAGAGCACCGTGCCCCACGGGGTCACCCCGCCGGCGCAGTTGTTGAGGGTGCCGACGACCGTGCGGCCCTTCGGGTCGGCGGCGGTCCTCAGGGGGGCCGAACCGGCGGCCGGCCCGGTCAGCTCGAACTTCGTGGCCAGCGCCGTGATCCGCCGGTTGTACGGCCGGCGGCCCTTGGTGACCGGCCGCCACTGCCCGGTGCCCCCGACCCGCTCCAGCTCCACCACGGACATGCCGTGCGCGGCCATCGCGACCCGGAGCTGCTCTACGGTCAGCGCGTCCTGCCCGGTGAAGCCGGGGAACATCAGGTCCTCGTTGGTGTATTCGTGGTTGACCACGAGCAGCGCCCGCTGCCCGCGCCCGTCCAGCGGCAGCACCCCGACGAAGTCGTTGTTGTAGCCGAACTGCTTGGCCTGCGCGGCGGCGGTCTGGCCGTGCAGGTCGAACTCGGGCGCGCCCGGGACGACCGGGTCGCCCCAGCGGATGACGACCGCGTGGTCGTACCCGTTGGGGACGACGAAGGTGTCCAGGGTGTTCGGCGGGACCGGCTTGAAGGTCAGCGCGCCGCTGCCGACGCCGCCAGAGGGGCGGCCGAAGCCGGCGGCCTCGGGCACCACGGGGGTGGCGGGGGCCGCCGCGGCGGGGGCGGCGCCGGCCAGCGCGCCGGCCGCCGCGCCGCCGAAGCCGAGGACCAGCGCGCCGACCGCGCCGGCCCGGACCACGCCGCGCCGGGAGACCTCCGCGCCCACCACGTCGCCGAAGTACGCGTTGTCGGAGGTGTTCGGCACCGGATGGTCGCAGGCGTTGCCGCACCGGTACAGACAGGTCATGGCGTCGCGGCTGCCGTGGCGGGTGGCGCCCAGCAACGGGAGCAGCCGGGGACGGTCGCTCATGGAAGGAGCCTCCTGGAGGGGGGTCGGTGCACGCCGGACAGCCGCTGGCGTGCGTACCCGCCGGACGGTAGGAGGACCCGGTGAGCGGGCGTCGGCGGCGGCGTGAACCGGGCGTGAACACCTCCGCCGGGACTGCCACGATGACCTGCGGCTGAACCGATCCGGGTGACGGCGCGTGTTCCCGTGCGAACGCCACTGTCGGACTCGCGCCGAGAGCGAGGAGACCGCCATCAGCGACCACGACGCCCAACTGCTCCGCGCGCTGCACGACGAGCACGCGGAGGCGCTCTACGCGCACGCCCTGCGCCTCGTCAACGGCGACCGGCAGCGGGCCGAGGACCTGGTGCAGGAGACGCTGCTGCGGGCCTGGCGGCACCCGGAGTCCCTCGACCCGGAGCGCGGCTCGGTCCGGGCCTGGCTCTTCACCACCGCCCGCAACCTGGCCATCGACGCCTGGCGGCGCCGCTCCACCCGGGTCGGCGAGGTCTTCACCGACGAGCTGCCCGAGCCCCCGGAGACGGTGGACGAGGCGGAACGCGCGGTGGAGGCGTGGACCGTCGCCGAGGCGCTGAACCGGCTCAGCCCCACCCACCGGGAGGTGCTGGTGGAGTGCTTCTACCAGGGGCGGTCGGTGGCCGAGGCGGCCTCCCGGCTGGGCGTGCCGCCGGGCACCGTGAAGTCCCGGACCCACTACGCCCTGCGCTCACTACGGTTGGTCCTGGCCGAGATGGGGGTGACCGCATGACCCGGTGCGACTTCGCGCACGACGACGGCGCGTACGTGCTGGGTGCGTTGGCCCCCGCCGAACGGGCGGCCTACGAGCGGCACCTCGCCGGGTGTGCCGCGTGCCGCCAGGCGGTCGCCGAGATCGCCGTCCTGCCCGGCCTGCTGGGCCGGCTCGATCCGGCCGGGCTGGAGCAGCTCCCGCCGTCGCCGGAGAACCCGCGGGTGCCCGAGCTGCTCACCGCCGCGCGCGAGCGCCGGCGCCGCGAGCGGTCGGCCGCCCGCCGCCGGTACGCCCTCACCGCTCTCGCCGCCGCCGCACTGACCCTGGTCGTCGGCGTCGGCACCGCCGTGGTGCTGCCCCGCGAGGCGGCCACCCCGCCGCCCGCCGACGTGCGGATGGTCACCATGGAGCCGGTGGCCGGCACCGTGCCGGTGTACGCCGAGGTCGCCCTGACCAGCACCGGCTGGGGCACCGAGGTGCGGATGCGCTGCGGGTACGTCGCCAGGACGGGCTACGTCAAGGCGTACACCTTCCGGCTGGTGGCGCACGGCCCGGACGGCGCGACGGAGCAGGTCGGATCCTGGCTCGCCGGCCCCGGCGACGACCTGCGGATCACCGGCGCAACCCGCTTCACCGACGCCGAACTGGTCCGTCTGGAGCTGCTCCGCGCCGACGGCACCCCCGTCCTCGCCTACGACGTCCGCTGACCCGCGAGGGTCAGGGGATCGTGGCCGGGGCGGGGGCGGTGCGGGTCGCGGCGCGGGTCGCGGCGCGGGTGCGGCGGGATTGGCGCAGGGCGTCGACGGTGAAGACGACCAGCGCAGCCCACACCAGGGCGAAGCCGGCCAGCCGGGCCGGCGGCATCGGCTCGTGGAAGATCAGCACCCCGCAGCCGAGCTGGAGGATCGGGGCGAGGTACTGGAGCATGCCGAGACCGGTGAACGGGAGCCGGTTCGCCGCCCCGGCGAAGAGCAGCAGCGGGATCGCGGTCGCCGCGCCGGCCGACACCAGCAGCGCGGTGTGCCCGACCGAGACGTGCCCGAAGGTGGCGTCGCCGCTGGCGGTGAGCCAGCCCAGGTACGCCAGCGCGGGCAGCGCCAGCACCGCCGACTCGACGAAGAGCCCCTCCGCGGCGGGCAGCCCGAGCCGCTTCTTGACCAGGCCGTAGCCGGCGAAGCTGAGCGCCAGGACCAGCGCCAGGTAGGGCAGCCGGCCGTAGTCGACGGTCAGCACCGCCACGGCCAGCCCGCCGATGCCGAGCGCCGCCCACTGCGCGGGGCGCAGCCGTTCGCGCAGCACGGTGACGCCCAGCAGCACCACCACCAGCGGGTTGATGAAGTAGCCGAGGGCGGTCTCCACCACCCGCTCGGAGCTGACGCCGTAGATGTAGGCGCCCCAGTTCACCGCGATCAGCGCGGCGGCCGCGCCGATGCCGGCCAGCGCGCGGGGCCGGCGCACCAGCGCCCGCAGGAACCCGACGTTGCGCATCGCGCCAAGCAGCAGGGCGACGAACGCCACCGACCAGACGACGCGGTGGGCCAGGATCTCCAGCGGCCCGGCCGGACGCAGCAGCTTGAAGTAGAGCGGGAAGAATCCCCAGAGGAGGTACGCGCCGAAGCCGTAGAGGTAGCCGAGGCGGAGTGGCGTCACGCCTCCACAGTAAGGGGCGGACGGCCCCCGGGATCCTTGCCGGTGACCGGGCTCACCGGCTGATCCCGCTGGTCGAGCTGCATCCAGCGGTGCGGATCGGTGATCGTTGCGAAGCCCACCTTCGCGTACACCTCGTGGGCGTCGAAGGTGGCCAGCAGGATCCGGCGTACGCCCAGGCCGGCGAGGTGGTCGCGGACCGCGCCGGCCAGCCAGGTGCCCAGCCCCCGGCCGCGCTCACCCGGGTCGACGTAGACGTCGCAGAGCCAGGCGAAGGTGGCCCCGTCGGTGACCGCCCGGGCGACCGCCACCTGCCGCCCGTCGCCGGGGCGGTAGACGCCGAACACCACCGACCCGGCGAACGCCCGCGCCACCGTCTCCCGGTCCCGACCGATCGCCCAGTACGCGTCGGTGGAGAGCCAGTGGTGCACGCGGTCCAGGTCGATCCGGTCCGGGTCGGTGCTGAGCAGGTAGCCGTCGTGGCGGGTCAAGGTGGTCACCCTGGTGACACTAACCCGGCGACCCGGGCCGCTGAGCAGCCAGTTCCCGGCATCTGGTCGGCGGTGCGGCTCAGTCCCGATCGAGGACGGCGCCGAGGATCCAGGTGACGATCCCGACGAAGAGCGCGCCGAGCACGGCCTCCGGCCAGAAGCTGTCGACGTGGAAGGGCAACCCGGCCTGGTCGGCGATCCAGCTCGTCAGCAGGAACAGCAGCCCGTTGACCACCAGCGCGATCAGCCCGAGGGTCAGCAGGTAGAAGCCGCAGCCGACGGTCTTGATGACCGGCTGGAGCACCGCGTTGACCACGCCGAAGATCGCCGCGACGAGGACGAGCGTGGTGACCGCGTCGGTGGCGGACTCCGTTTCCAGCGTGATGCCCGGGATGAGCAGCGTGGCCAGCCAGAAGGCCAGTGCCGTGCTGGCCAGCCGGATCAGCAGCCCCTTGAGGAATCCCATGGCGGGGATCGTGCCACGGACGCGCCACGTGCGGAACCCGCGAGATCGCCGGACCGCCTCGGGAAGCCGGATCCGCGGCCGGCCGCCAGGCGAGCGGTGCGCCGGTCAGCGGCGGAAGGGATGCCGGCCAGTGGCGAGTGGCGCGCCGGTCAGCGGCGGGAGGGGCGGCCGATGAGCTGTGACTCGATCGGGGTGGGCGAGAGCAGCGCCCAGCGCAGCGCGCGCCGGTTGACCACCGCGACCATGTCGTCCCGGATCCGGGTCAGCCACTCCGCCGACCCGCCGAGGCCCAACGCGGCGCCGGCCAGGGCTGCCTCGGCCGGGTCGAGGGGTTGCAGCACGGCCAGGTCGGCCCGGCCCAGCGCGTCGGCGTCGGCCGGGGTCAGCTCGTCGCGGACCAGGAGCGTGGCCCGCCACGCGGGGCCCGGTTCCGGGTCTGCCGGAGTTGGGCCGGCGTCGACGACCACCAGCAGCGGGCACAGCGGTGAGCCCGGTCCGCCGCCCACCGGGCGGCCCGGCGGAACCAGCGGGATCATCGCGCCCGGCGTGCCGACGCCCCGCACGAACGGCTCCCAGCTGCGGGGGCGCGCCGTCTGCACCACCACCCGGGCGCCGAGCGCCATGGCCCGCAGCGCGACGAGCTGTGCCGCGCCTATCCCGCCGACGAGCATCACCCGGGTGCTCTCGGGCCGGAACAGCCGGACGGTCACCGCGCCGCCGTGCCGGTTCGTGCCGACCATCAGCCCCGCCTCGCCGACGGTCAGCTCCAACGCGTCGGGGGCCGGCCCCGGCCCCGGCGCCCCCGCCGCCGCGAGCGGCAGCGTGGTGGCCAGCCCGTCGAGCTGCGCGCCGTCGAGCCGGTGCGCCTCGCCGCCCGCCTCGGTCACCAGCCGGCGCAGCGCCTGGGCCGCGACCGAGAGCTCCGCCGGGGTGGCGGCGGCCAGCCGTACGGCCACCTCGGTCGGCGCCGACGCGGGGTCGGCGCCGGCCTGCGGCCCGGCGCAGAGCGACACCGTGGTCGCCGTCGCGGGCAGCGCGAGCAGCCGGGGCACCAGCCGCCGGCCGGCATCGGTGCGCGCGTCGGGCCAGCGGCGCAGCCGGAACGTGGTCTGGAGCAGGTCGCCCGCCCGCACCGCCTGCCAGGACTCCCGGGCCGGATGGTCGTCGTGGTGGGCCGACTCCGCCAGCACGCGCAGCGTCGCGTGCTCGCCCAGCGGGCGGGCGGTGACCGCCCCGAGCCGGCGCACGATCCGGCGTACGGTGCCGGAGAGCGCCTGCCGCAGCTCCTCGCCGGTCCAGCCCTCGGCGCGGAGCACCCGCACGGCGAGGACGGCCTGTTCCAGGCCGGCGAGCCGCCCGTCGGTGAGCTGCCGGTAGGACGTGGCGACCGTGCCGCGGCCCGCCCCGACCGTCGGCGCGGGCGCGCCTGTCAGCAGGAGCTGGAGCCGGACCGGCGGCCCGTCCGGCGCGGCCGCCGACAGCAGGGACGCCGGGAGCGGCAGCGCGCGGGGACCGTCGCCGAGCAGGTCGGCCGGGTCGCCGACCTCCACCAGGGCCACCATGCCGGCGGCGTCGTCGAGCACGGCGGCCGGCGTGCCGGCCAGCTCCACGGGGCGGACCACCGCACCCGGGTCGACCAGGTCCAGCAGGGCCGCCGGGCCCGCGGCCGGCGGCAGGGCGCGGCGGCGGGTCGCATAGCCCAGGCCGGTGGCGAGCCACTCGAAGAGCCAGCGCCCCCGCAGCCGCACCCACGCCAGGGGCAGCAGCGTCGCGGCCAGCGCCACGGCGGCCAGCGCCGCGAGCACGCCCCGGCCGGCGGCCGCGACCAGGGCGGCCACCGCGACCTGCGCGGCGACGACCTGACCGGCCCGGACGCCGATGGTCCGCCGACGGGCGGCCGGAATCCACTGTGGCGGCAGGACGGCGCGGGGCCCCGACGCGCCCGGCGCGGGACCGGCCGGCGTGGGTGGGACCGGCTCGGGGACGGCGGTGGCCGGCTGCGCGGCCGGCCGGGCCGGGCCCGTGCTGGTGGTCACCGTCACCGTGCCTCCTCGACCGGTCACTCGCCGCGACATCGATGCCGCCCATCGTAAGGGCCGGCCCGAGGGAGCGGGGAGCGCGGTTGTCCACAGGGGATGGCGATGGGGTAGCAGAACCGCGAGGGGGCGGCTACCGTCAGCGACGAGTTCCGCTGACCCCGCGCCCGCCGCGCTCGACGCCCGGGCGGCGCGAGCGGGGCGCCCGAGTGAGCGGGCGCGCCGACGGCCAGCCACGACCGATGAGACGAGGTGACGTCCGGGGTGTCCCAGACCCAGGCAGAAGCAGCGGTGATGCAGCAGACTGCCGCGAAGTTCGAGCAGGTGGACCAGTCCCTGCACTCCATGCTGAGCAGCCTGATGGCCCAGCTGGAGGTGTTGCAGCAGGCCTGGCGCGGCGCCGGCGGGCGCTCGTTCGAGCAGGTCAAACAGCAGTGGGCGCAGGACCAGGCGACGCTGCAGCGGGCGCTGCGGGAGACCGCGGGCGCCATCCGCACGGCCGGTCAGCAGTACGACGTCTCGGACAGCGAGGCCGCCAGCCGCGTGTCCACCACCAACCGCGGCGGCATCCAGCTGCCGCTCTGACCCGGACTTCGGGGGAGGAGACATCCGATGGACCACGGTGTGCTGGTCGTCAACTTCGCCGCGTTGCAGCAGGCCAGCGCGGACATCCAACGAGCGCTGAACACGCTCGACTCGCAACTCGGGCAGCTCGAACGCGACGCCGCCCCGCTCGTGGCGAGCTGGTCCGGCGAGGCCCGGCAGGCGTACGAGCAGCGGCAGGGCCGTTGGCGCTCCGCCTCGCAGGACCTGCAGGCCATGCTGCGCGACATCAAGCTCGCGGTCGACGACTCCGCGGCCGACTACCTCGACACGGAGAAGAAGAACGTCGGCCTGTTCCAGTGAGCCGCGCCCGGTGGTGGCGCCGACCCTGACCCGGTCGACGCCACCACCGTCGTTCCAGCTCGTGGCTGGGCGACCGGGCGGAGGGCTGGCTCCGCGGCAGCCCGCCGTCAGGCCGGGCCGGCGGGCTGCCAGCGGCGGCGGGCGCCGCGCGGCACGACCAGCGCCAGCAGCGCCGCCACCGCGACCGCCGCTCCGCTGATCCCGGCCACCAGCAGCGCCCGGTCCCGGGCCGTCGCCCGGCGGGCCTGCTGCGCCACCAGCGCCGGATCGTCGCGGTCGTCGGCGAGCGCGGTGGCCGGGCGCGGCCGTTCCGGCGCCCCGCCGCCGGTCTCGGTGACCGCCCGGTACGGATTCAGCACCCCCGCGCCGTACCCGCCGCCCCCGCCGCCACCCGGCGCCGGATCGGCGCTCGCCACGATCCGCTGCGCCACCTGCGCCGCGCTCAGCTCCGGCCGGTACTGCCGCAGCAGCGCGGCCGTGGCCGCCACGAAGGGCGCCGCGTAGCTGGTCCCCTCGGCCCGGTGGTGCCCCTGGCCGGGGGCGGCCATCAGCACGTCGCTGCCCGGGGCGACCAGGTCGACGTACGGGCCGGTCTGGGAGAACGGGGAGCGGGCCCCGTCCGCCCCGATCGCGCCCACCCCGAGCACCCCGTCGTACGCGGCCGGGTAGGGCCGGGGGTCGCCGCTGTCGTGCAGGTTTCCGGCGGCGGCCACCACGACCACGTCCCGCTCGACCGCGTAGCCGACCGCGGCCCGCACCGCCGGGTTGTCCGCGTACAGCACGACGGAGAGGTTGAGCACGTCGGCGTCGTGGTCGACCGCCCAGCGGATGGCCCGGGCGAAGTCCTCGGCGCTGACCGTGCGCCCCGACTCCCGCCCCTCGACGACCTGCTGCTCGCTGACCCGTACCGGCAGGATCCGGGCGCCCGGGGCCAGCCCGTGGAACGCCACCCCGTCGCGGGGGCTGGCGGCGATGATGCTCGCCACGCCGGTGCCGTGACCGGCGCAGTCCCGGCCGCCGTCGCCGCCCGGGTCGAGCAGGTCGGTGCCGTCGAGGACCCGCCCGGCCAGCTGCGGGTGGCGGCGGTCCACCCCGGAGTCGACGACCGCCACCGTCACCCCGGCCCCGGTGGCCAACGGCGCGAGCCGCTCCGGGGCGTACCGCTGGTGGGGCCAGGGCGGCGCGGACACCGGCCGGACCGGGGCGAGCGGGGACGGGCAGCCGGGGGCCGCCCGCGCGGTGAGCGCGGCGGGCCCGGAACGGCCGACGGTGACCGGTTCCGTGGCGGCCCGGGCCGGCCGGGCGGCGGCCGCCGGGGCGGCCGGGACGGCGGCCAGCAGCGCCGTCGTCAGGGCTGCCAGGAGCGGGCGCGCGGGGGACCGGGACATCGACCGCCTCCGTATCGTGTCGACTCCGGGACGGGATGTTAGCGCCTCCGGCGCGACGGCGCGGACCGCCGCCGGCCAGCCATTGTGATCTTGTTTCTACCTTGTAGGTTGTACGCGATGCCTATGGCCTGTTCGCGGGAGGAGGGGTGGCCGTGACCGACTGGGAGCCGGCCACCGACGCCGAAGCGGCGATGCGGGACGCGTTGCGCGCCAACGACCAGCAGCTCTACTTCCGCGTCCTGGCCCAGACCGAGCTGCTGCTGCCGGTCTCGGCCGAGGCGCTCGCCGGGAAGGCGCCGCTGGGCTGGGGCACCTGGACGACCGGCGGTCGCACCCACGTGCTGGCGTTCACCTCCGCCGCGGCCATGCGGGCCTGCCTCGGGGAGAACGCGGGCTCCGGCCGCCGCACCTCGTACGCCGACCTGGCTGCCGGCTGGCCCAACCACGAGTGGTGGCTGGCGGTGAACCCCGGCCTGCCCGTCGAGGGCTACCTGCCGGCCTGGTTCGTCTCCCAGCTCTCCCGCGGCGACGTCCGGCTGCCCGGCCGCACCCTCGGTGCGCGGGCCCGCCTGGAACGGGCGGAGACCGTCGCCCGGGTGCGGGCCCAAACCACCGGTCGCGACACGGCCGACGGGCCGGAGACCCGGCCGACCACCGGTGACCCGGGGCGGACCGCCCTGGCCGGTGCCGCCCCGGCCAACGGCGCCCCGGCGGCCCGGCCCGAGCACCCGGCGGCGTCGACGGCCGGCCGGGTGCCGGCGCCCGCCCGACCCGGGCCGCCGGAGCCGCCCCGCGCCGCCGTCCCGCCCGGGTACCCGTCGAACCGGCCGGGCCCGCAGCAGGGTGACCCGACGGCCGGCGACGCCGTGGCGGCTGTCGACCGGCCGGCGCCGTCCCGGTTCGTGCCGCTCGGCGATCGCGCGGAGGGCCGGCCGGTCCCGCCCCCCGCGCCGTCCTCGCCGACGAACGGTCGTCCCGCCGGCGAGGCTCCGGAGCGGCCCAACCACCGGTCCTTCTTCGAGCCGGCGTCCGGCCGCGCGTCCGCTCAGCGGCAGGAGGCGCTGCGCTCCGGCGAACGGGCCGTACCGCCGTCCCGCCTCGCACGCGGCGGCCAGCCGTTCCCCCGGCGTCGACCGCTCGCCGAGCCGGTGCCGGAGGGCCCGACCCGCCCAATCCCGATCGCCCCGGCCGACGGCGAGCCGACCCGGGCCTTCGCGGTGCCGGACGGGGAGAGCACCCAGGTGCTGCCGCCGCGCCGGGCGGACCCGTCCGCCGAGGACGTCACCCGCGACCTTCGCGTTTCCGCCCCCGACCCCACACTGGCGTTCGCCGCCCGCCGGCCGGACCCCGACGGTGACGTGACGCAGGCCCTGCCGCGCCCCCGGCCCACGCCGGAGCCCGGCGCGGAGCAGGAGCCGGCCTCGGCCGCGGAGCTGGTCTCCGGGCCGCCCGCGCCCCGGCGCGGGTTCACGCCGATCGTCATCGAGGGCACGATCATCGAGTCGCGGGACCTCACCGGGTCGCCCGACGCTGCCCCTGCGGAGCCCGTCTCGCTGTTCGAGCCGGTGCGGCGGTCCGACCGGCCCGCCCCGACCGCCCCCGCCGGCCCGGCATCCGCCGGCCCGACCGTCACGGCACCGACCGGCCCGACCGTCACGGCAGCCGGTGCGGTCGGCCCCGCCGACCCCGTTGCCACCGGACCCGGAGTTGCCACCGGACCCGGCGTTGCCACCGGACCCGGCGTTGCCACCGGACCCGGCGGGGTCGACGCACCCGGTTCGGTGGAGACCGCAGCCGCACCGGTGGAGACCGCGCCCGGCCTGTTCGACACCCCGTCCCGGCCGGTCGCCGCCGCGCCCGGCCTGTTCGACACCGCGCCCGAGCCGCCCGACACCGCGCCCGAGCCGGCTGCCGCGTCGCGGCGTCCCGCCCCGCCCGCTACCGGCGGCGTCGCGGGTACGGCCGCGCCGACGCCCGGCGAGGCGGTCGGGGAGGGCGCCGTGCCGGCGGGGTCCGGGTGGGGCGATGCCCCGGCGGGCGGATCGGTGGTGGCCGGGGCGGAGGACCACGCGCCGGCCCGCTTCGAGCCCGTGCCGGTCGACTTCCAGCCGGCCAACGAGGTCGAGGAGAACCTGCTCGACGCCGCCGGGAGCGGCAGCACCGACACGTTCCTGTCCACGCTGCTGCTGGCCCGTGTGCTGCTGCCGGTGGCCGCCGACTCCGCGCCGGGCAGCCGGCCCGGTGAGCCCGGCTTCGTCTGGCGTACGGAGGAGCTGGACGGCGACACGTTCGTGGTGGTGCACACCTCACCGGAGCGGCTCGCGGAGTACGCCGACGCGGCGGCCGAGACCATCGAGGTCAAGTTCGTCCAGCTGATCCGGCGGTGGCCGGACGCCTCCTGGTCGTTCGCGGTCAACCCGGGTAGCCCGGTCGGGGCGAAGCTGCCCGGTGAGCAGATCCTCGCGCTGGCCAACTGGGCGGCGGAGGTGGGGCTCGGCGACGACGCCGGGACCGAGGGCGAGGCGGCGGCCCCCGTCGAGGAGCCGGCCAGCCGCCCCCGCTATGCGGCACCTGACCCGGCCCGGCCGATCGTGATGCAGAAGGCGGTCGCCCCCAGCCAGCTCGCGTACTACCTGGAGCGGGGCTACGACCGGGTCTCCGGTTTCGTGCACCGGGCCAACGAACTGGCCCACCTGAACACCCCGGCGCAGCTGCACGACGCGCTCGGCCTCGGTCACCCCGACTCGCCGTTCGCGCGGGACGCCGAGGAGATCTACGTGCTGCGCTGGCCGGCGCACCGACCCAGCCTCTACCGGATCCCGTACGGCGGGCAGAGCGAGGCCGCCATGCGGGCCATGGAGGGCTGGGTCATCGAGCGCCCGCCGTTCCGGGGTAACGGCTTCGCCCCGGGCGAGAGCAGCGACGTGGTGGCGGAGTTCAAGGTGGACAGCGCCCGGCTGCCGCACGGCGCGCAGCTCTGGCGGATCGGCGCGGACGGCACGGAGCGGGTGGTCGCCATCCTCGACACCGACGCGCTGCTGTGGCGACAGGTCGGTGCGCAGTGACCCGGGACGGCTACGTGGCCCGCTGGCGCGGCCGGGAGTACCAGGCGAGCCCGGACGGCGACGACGTCCGGCTCTACCAGCCCGAGTCGGGCGAGGGCTTCGAGGAGGTACGCCCCGGCCGGTACGTGCGGGTGGTCCCGGCCACCGAGGTCGACGACCTGGCGTACGTGCGGACGACCTGCACCTGGCAGGGGCAGCCGTTCATCGTCCTCGGCGAGCACGACGGCTGGCTGCGGGTGGAGTACACCGGCGGGCGCTGGCCCGTCGCCCGGGCGATGGGGCTGGAGGTCTTCGACTTCGGCGTCTACCAGGGCTGGGCGCCCGCCGCCGAGGTCGCCGACCTGCGCGAGCAGCGGGTCTGAGGCCCGCGCGGGCAGCGGGTCGGAGTCAGGACTTCGCCCAGCGCAGGATCTCGCCGAGCACCACCTCGCGGGCCTCCATGTGCGGGAAGTGCCCCACGCCGTCCAGGAGCCGCCACTCGTAGGGCGCCACCACGTACCGGCCGGAGCCCTGGGCGGTGCGCGGCAGGGACGCCTGGTCGAGCGCGCCGTGGAGTTGGAGCGTCGGGGTGACCAGCGGCTTCTGCATCAGCCGGACGAAGCGGTAGCCGTGCAGGCGGAGCACCGAGCGGAAAGCCCAGCGGTAGCCCTCCAGGGCGCAGAACGCCGCCTGCGGGATCCGCATCGCCTCCCGGCACCGCCGGGCGTACGCCTCGAAGTCCGGCCCGTGGACCCAGCGCGGCCCGCCCCAGCGGCGCAGCATCTCCTCCACCGCCGCCGCGCCGTCCCGGGTGAGCACGTGTTCGTAGCGGGGCAGCTGGAACTTCAGGGTGGGCGTGGAGGCGGCGAACTGCCCGCGCGGGTCGGCGAAGATGGCCGCCCGGAGCCGCAGCGGGTGCGGGGCGCCGAGCACCACCAGCCGGCGGACCAGCGCCGGGTGGAACGACGCCACGGTCCACCCGATCATGCCGCCGATGCCGGTGCCCACCACGGTCGCGGAGCGCTCGCCGAGGGCCCGGATCAGCCCGGCGATGTCGGCGGCCAGCGTGTAGCCGTCGTACCCCCGGGGCGGCTTGTCGCTGGCGCCGTAGCCGCGCAGGTCGACCGCGACGGCGCGGAACCCGGCGTCGGCGACCGCCGGCAGCATCTCGTGCCAGGCCCACCAGTGCTCGGGGAAGCCGTGCAGGAAGAGCACCATCGGGCCGGTGCCCGACTCGACGACGTGGAACCGGCTGCCGTTCGCGCCGACGAACCGGTGCGTCCACGGCCCCTCGCTGAGGACGCAGGACTCGTCGACGGGCCCGCCACGCTGCTCGGTCATGGCACACAGCCTAGGACCCCGGTGCCGGCCGGCTCCGCCGCCGACCCCGGCCGGGTGGCCGGGGTCGCTGGCGATCGCGCGGGTGGCGGACCGCACGACCGGTCGGACGCGCCACGCGGGTTCCCCCGCCGATCGCACCTCGCTGCCTGCGGAACGGGCGATGCCCGGGCAGGTGGCCTGCCCGGGCATCGCGTGGTGCGGGTGGTGCGTGATCAGGCGATCAGGAGATGCGGATCTTGGTGTAGAGGCCGTCCTTCTCCAGGACCTTGATCTTGGTGCCGGTGGCCGGGAGCTTGACGCCGTGGTTCGGCAGCTCCGGGTACCAGTACTGCTTGGTGTCGTCGAACAGCGGCTGCGCGGCCTGGCCACGGATGTACTGCGGCTGGCTGTTGAGGTGCAGCGTGAACGAGTCGGCCTTCTTCAGGCTGAACGGCGCGTCGTAGACCTGGACGCGGGCCCGCCAGGGCTGCCCGGTCAGGTTGTAGATCGGCCGCGGGTGCGCGTCGATGATCAGGTTGCGCCCCTCACCCGGGTGCTCGAACGTGTCGTTGTCCGCCCACCGGGTGTTCCAGTAGGAGATCAGCAGACCCTCCTGGTACGCGTAGTGGTCCACGTAGTCCGGGCGGGTGTTCGCGTAGCCGAAGAAGTACGGGCCGGTCTTCAGGTACTTGTCGTACGAGGTGTACTGCCGGGTGCCCGCGATGTAGTAGTTGTCGAACTCCCGGGTGTAGGTCTCCTCGGCGACCTCGAAGCCACCGGCGAGCGTCCAACCGGCGGCGCCGGACTCGGCACCGTCGGAGAGGACGGTCTGGCCGTCGGCGGTCACGGTGACGGCGTCACCGTAGAAGCCGCCCTCGGAGACACCGCCGTCGGTCTGGTAGCGCAGCCGGAACTGCGCGACCTTGCCCGCCGCCGCGTCCATGGGGATATTGATGTCGGCCCACTCGCCGTTGCTGCTGCCGTCCAGGGCCGGACGTCCGGGCGAGATCTCCGGGAGGGGCTGGCCGTTGACCGTGCCCGGCAGCGCCGTCCAGGTCTGGCCGCCGTCGAGCGACGCCTCGAAGAACAGGTAGTCGTACCCGGCCTCGATGTCGTAGCGGCCCTTCATCGACAGCGACGCCGACGACTTCCCGGTGAAGTCCAGGGTCCGGGTCATCGTGCTGTTGAGGTCGTCCTCGTTGCCCGAGAAGAACTGCTTGGTGCCCTCGAACGGCTTGCCGTTGTCGAAGCTGTACTCCCGCTTCGGGAGCACCACCACGACGCCCTGGGCCTCGTCGGTGTTGTATTCCTGCGGGCCGAGCTTCAGGGTGCGCTGCTGCCCCGCGACGACCACCTCGTAGTCGAGCCAGCCGAGCTGGAGCTTGTTCCACGCGCCCAGGTCGCCGCCGCGGTCGCCGATGCCGGCGTCGTCCTTGGCGCCGAGCCGGCTCTGGGCCATCAGGGTCCAGTGCTCGTTGTTGTTGTCCCCACCGTTGACGACGTTGTAGTCGTCCGGCAGACCGAGGTCGTGGCCGTACTCGTGGTAGAAGACGCTCCGGCCGCCGTTCTCCGGCTGGATGGTGTAGTCACCGATCCAGATGCCGGTGTTGCCGATCTGGGTGCCGCCGGCCGGGAAGTTGACCGGGCCGGTCGAACCCTGGTCGGACGCGAAGGCGTACCAGCGGTGGCTCCAGATGGCGTCCTCGCCCTGGTACGGGTCGCCGTCGGCCTCGTCGCCGCCGGAGTGGACGATCTGGAAGTGGTCGATGTAGCCGTCCGACTCGTTGAAGTTGCCGTCCGAGTCGTGGTCGTACCGGTCCCACTGGTCCATCGCCTTGACGTCCGCGGCGATCTGGGCGTCGGTGCGGCCGGCGGCCTTCTGGTCGGCGACCCACTGGTTGGCGGCGTCCCGGACCAGTTCCCACGTGTTGGTGCAGGTGTTGTCCTCGCACGGGAAGCCGCCGGAGCGGCCGTAGCGGGCCTCGTTGTACCGAACCTTCACCCAGTCGGTGACCGTGCCGTCGACGCTGTAGCGGCCCGAGGACTGCGCCTCGTAGTACTGCTTCAGCGACTCGTCACCGGGGTTGGTGCCGAAGTAGAGCTTGCGGTAGTGGTCGGCGTTGTAGTCCGCCTGCCACACGGTGGAGTTGTCCACCGCCCGGTTGGGGGCGGGGATCTCGTTGTGCAGCGGCCCGTCGAACCGGGTCGGACCCGCCGTGGTCGGGTCGGTGTCCTGGTCCGGGTAGCTCGGGTGCCGCTCGTTGCCGAACTCGGCGAGGATGACGAAGATCCGGTCGGTCTGCTCGCGGGCGAGCTCGACGTACTGGTCCTCCATCTGGCTGGCGGCGCCGGCCCGGGTCGAGCGGGCGGTGGCCCCCTCGGCCTGGGTCTTGCCGACCTTGACGACCGTGCTGCCGTTGATCTTCTGCGCCTTGGCCCGGCCGGAGAGGACGTCGCTCAGGCCCTCCTGGCGCAGGGCGCGACGCTTGTCCTCGAGCGGGTTCGGCAGGTCGTGGTCGACATGGGCTGGCTCGGTGACCGACGGAGCGGCCGTCGGCAACTTCGGCTGCGGCGCGGCGCTGGCGGATGTGCCGACCGCCAGTCCCGTCGCCGTCAGCGAAAGCCCGAGCAGACCCACTGCGACTTTGCGCACGTGGTACCTCCGGTGTGAGGGAACCGGCCCAACGGGGGTACGGGCCGGTGGAGATCGATCCCACTAGTGGGACCAATGGTGAACATAGACACTCGTGTGACCCCTGGGAAGATGCGCACGTCTATTTGTTGCAAAGTTTGTTGGGAATGCTTTTCACCGTCACATCCCAGCCGTTCATCAACCGTCATGAGCAGGGCATAGGGTCCCCGATGGGGCGGAAGAGATCGTTCTCGATCGGACCGGGTCACGTACGCGAAAAGTGGGGCCGGTGGCGTCACCGCCACCGGCCCCACGGGTAACCCGATCGTCAGTTGCTGACCTTCACGACCATGTCGTCGGTCGGGTTGGTGCCCTGCTGCAGGATCTCGATCCGGGTGCCGGAACCGGCCAGCTTCACCGAGTTCCACGGGTTGCCGGACGTCCAGTACTTGTTCGCCCCGCTGTCGAAGAACACCGGGTTCGGGTCGAGCGCCGGGAGCGTGACCGGGACACCGTTGAGGTGGAAGGTCTGCGCCGGCTTGGCGTACAGGCTGAACGTGGCGTCGAAGCCGTTGCGGCGGTTGGTGATGGTGCCCTGACCACCGACGTTGATCTTGTTCGGCCGGACGTCCACCGGGAGGTTCAGGCCGTAGCCCGGGTGCTCCGAGGTGTTGTTGTCGCCGTACGCGTAGTTCACGTACCAGACCAGCATGCCGGGCTGGACCGAGAACCGCTCCACCCAGTTCGGGCGGGTGTTGTTGAACCCGTAGTTGTACCCGCCGGTCCGCAGGGTGTCGTCGTAACCGAAGTAGGACCGGTTCTCCGCGATGTAGAAGCGGGGGTACGTGTCGGTCACCGAGCCGCCCATCCGGGTGAAGCCCTTGGCGGTCCACTCGGCGGCCAGCGTCTCGGCGTCGTCGGTCCAGGCGACGGCGCCGCCCTTGACCAGCGACACGTTGTCCAGGAACGCGCCGGCGAGGTGCACGCCGCCGTCGGTCTGGTAGCGGTAGCGGAACTGCACGGTCTGCCCGGCGTACGCGGACAGGTCGTAGGCCAGGTCCACCCAGGCGCCGCTGGTCGAGCCGTCGACCCCGGTCTCACCGGCGTCGATCGACGAGTTGCCCAGCGGGGTCCAGGTGGCGCCACCGTTGGTCGACACCTCGGCGTAGAGGTAGTCGTAGTCCTCTTCGATGTCGTACCAGGCCTTCGCGGTGATCGACGCGGACGTCGCACCGGTCAGGTCGAGCTGGCGGGTCAGCGTGGTGTTCAGGTCGTCCGCGCTGCCGCCCCACCACTCGTACGACCCGCCGAACGGCGTGTTGTAGCTGGTGGTCTGGGTCTGCGCCGGCAGGTTGACGACGACGGCCTGGGCCTTCGGCCCGTCGCTGTCGCCGGCCGGGCCGAGCGTGACCCGGGTGGTGCCGCTGTTCTCCTCGACCACCGAGTAGTTCAGCCAGCCCAGGAACAGCTTCGACCACGGGTCCATGTAGCCCGGGGTCGACCCGATGTCGTCCGTGCCGTGGCTCAGCCACGAACCGGAGGACATCAGGCTCCAGAAGCCCACGCCGTTGTCGCCGCCGGCGGTGTCGTAGAGGTCCGGCAGACCGAGGTCGTGGCCGTACTCGTGGGCGAACACGCCCAGACCGCCGTTCTCCGGCTCCGTGGTGTAGTCCCGGATCCACATGCCGGTGTCGCCGATCTGGACACCACCGGCCTTGTTCTCGCCCGGGCCGGCGCTGCCGGCCAGGTTCGGGAACGCCGCCCAGCGGTGCGACCAGATGGCGTCCTCGCCCTGGGCGCCGCCGCCGGCCTCCTCGCCCTCGCCCGCGTGCACCGCCTGGAAGTGGTCGATGTAGCCGTCGGGCTCGTTGAAGTCGCCGTCGCCGTCGAAGTCGTACCGGTCCCAGATGTCGAACTGGGCCAGGTACTGCTTGATCTGCTCCGGCGTCTTGCCGGCCGCGACCTGGGACTCGTACCAGGCCGTCGCGGTGTCCTTGACGAAGTTCCAGTACCCGTCGGCCTCGGAGATGGCGTTGCTGCCGTACCGGGCCTCGTTGTACGGAACCTGCACCCAGTCGGTGACGTCGCCGTTGACGGTGTAGCGCCCGCCGGACTGCTTCAGGTAGAAGTCCCGCATCGACTCACCCGGACCGAACATCATGTCCTGGTAGTGCGTCCGGTTGAAGTCCGGCCGCCACAGCGTGCTGTTGTCGTCGCTCGAGCCGCCGTCCCAGTTGCGGTCGGGCTCGGCGATCTGGTTGCGCAGCGGACCAGCGGTCCCACCGGTCCGGGGGTCGGTCTGGTCACCGAACTCGACCAGCATCGTGAAGATGGGGTCGGTCTTCGGCGCCTGCTGGTACTCGACGAACAGGTCGTCCTTGACCTGGATGACCTTCGAGCCGTTGCGCGTCTGAAGCTTGGCCTTGCCGGAGAGCAGGTCGGCGATGGCCTTCTTCCGGAGCTCCCGCTGCTGATCCGACTTCGGATCGGGGAGGTTGTCCCTGCCGTGCTTCGCCTTGTCGGAACCGGGGGCCGGGTCCGCGGCCGGTGCGCCGGAGGCCGGCGCCGACACGACTCCCGCCGCCAGCAGCGCGGCCGCGGCCGAGGCCAGGCCGGCTGTGACTCGTCTCCTCAAAGGTCCTCCTCCTTTGTGGATCTGTTACATGACGAGCGCGGCCGAAGCCACGGCTGTCATGTGATGCGCCACTCACCCTGGCAGAGGGGGCGTGCGCTTGTCACGGGTCAAATACCTGGTGGGAACGCGGCCGCCGACCTGCATATACGCATAAATGCCGACCAAATGGCGCGTTGAACCGACATCGTTTCACGTTACGTTTTGGCCACGATCACCTTGAGTGACCGGAGTTATGAAGTCCCCTTCGGGGAGCGCCCGAGGGCCGGAAATCGTCACAGAGGCCGGTCGGCGTAAATCGTGGACCACACGACGAGCGGGGCCCGCCCGGAGCAGTGTGCTCCGGACGGGCCCCGCCGTGTGTCCCGTCGGCCGACCCTGAGGTCAGTTCGTCGCCGGGGTGACGTACACCGTGGCGTACGAGTTGTCCTTCGCGGTGTGCTTGATGGTGATGGTGACGCCGTAGGACACGCCCTGGTCACCGGGGTTGCCGGTGCCCAGCACGATGGCGCCGCCGCCCAGGACGGCCCCGTAGTACGCCGGCGCCGGCGTGCCGTCCGGGTTGGTGACCCGGGTCGTGTACGGCGCGTTGCCCCTCGACGGGATGACGACCGAGGCGTCGCTGTCCCGGGCGTACGCCGAGCCGTCACGGATCTCGATGCCCGGGTACCAGCCCTTGGCGTCCGTGAAGGCCGGCACCGCCGGCTGCGCGGGGAAGTTCGTGCAGTACTCGCTGTACGGCTCGTCCTCCGCCTCCAGGCACTCCCGGAAGGGGTACGTGGGGTTGAGCGAGAAGGCCGCGTTGGCGGACTGCGGCCGGCTGGGCAGGTTGTCCAGCACCGACGGGTCCTTGACGGCCGCCTCACCCTTGCGGCGGAACGGGTCGAAGTGCGAGTCGACGATCAGCAGACCACCCTTGGCGCCGTAGCTCGGCAGCGAGGTCAGCTGTCCGGTGACGTGGTTGACGTCGCCGAGCGCGGTGTCCCGGTACCAGACCAGCATGCCCGGGGCGTTGTAGGAGACCTTGTCGACCTTCCACGCCTCGTGCGAGTACACCGTGTCGTAGGTGTACTTCAGGCCGTTGTCGAAGCCGTCGAAGTTGCGCCACTCCGCCAGGTAGTAGTGCGCCTGGGTCGAGGTGCCGCTGTCGATGCGCCAGCCCGGGCCGGTGGTGTCGACGAAGGTGCCGCCGGTCGCGGTCCAGCCGTTGGTGCCGCTCTCGACGTCGTCGCTCCAGGTGGTGGCGCCGCCGCCGGTCACCGAGAAGTCGTCGGCGAACCAGCCGCGCTCCGCGAACGCCTCGTCGGTGGCGTAGCGGAGCCGGACCTGCACGGTCTGCCCGGCGAACGCCGACAGGTCGACGTAGTCGTGCCGCCAGCCGTTGGTGCTGCCGGTGAGGCCGTACTTCTTGTTGCCGAAGTCCACCATCCGGCCGTTCGGGTCGGCGTAGCCGTCGTTGGTGGTGACGAGCTTGCCGGTCGAGTCGTAGACCTTCTGCTCGGCCCAGGTGGCGCCGCCGTCGGTCGAGACCTCGAGGAAGCCGTAGTCCCAGTCGGCCTCGATGACGAAGTTGTTCCACATCCAGAACTTCGCGTCGGCCGCCGCGGGCACGGCCACCTGGCGGGCGATCTTGACATCCGCCCAGTCCTGGTCGGCGCCGGTGTACCACATCTTCTCGCCGCTGTGCGGCGTGGCCAGGGTGATCACCTTGTTCGGCAGGTTGATCTTGATGCCGTCCTTGGTGCCGACCGGGGTCCGCGAGGTCTGACCCAGCTGCACGGAGCGCGGGTCGGCGCCGGGCGCGAGGGTCAGCGGGTCGGCCCAGCCGAGCACCCACTTGTCCCACAGGCCCATGTGCGTCGGCAGCGCCTGGAAGATCTCACCCGAGTGCGAGCCCGAGGCCATCAGGTCCCAGAAGTCGACGTCCGAGTCGGCGTTGCCCGAGGTGTCGTAGAGGTCCGGCAGGCCCAGGTCGTGACCGAACTCGTGGGCGAACACACCGACGCCGGCGTCCTCCGGCTGCACGATGTAGTTCGACACCTGCAGGTTGGTGCCGGGGATGGTGTAGCCGCCGGCGATCGACGACGAGTGCGCCCAGACGGCGTAGATGCCCTCGGCGCCGCCGCCGCGGGACTTGCCCTGGCCGGCGTGCACCAGCACCAGGTGGTCGATCACGCCGTCCGGCTCGAAGACGTTGCCGTCACCGTCGCGGTCGCCCTGGTCCTCGATGTCGTAGTCGGCCCACGGGAAGTTCGGGTCCATCTGCGCGAGGGTGGCGATCGCGTCGGTGGCCAGCCGGCCCGCGCCCTGCGGGTTGTCCGGGTGCCCGTTCATCGCCTGCTCGCGGCCGGCGACCCAGTTGCCGTTCTCGTCCTGGAAGCAGCGGGAGGCCGCGTACCAGCCCTCGGAGTGCGGCACCTTGATCCACGGGCTGGCCTGCCCGTCAACCGTGTACGCGCCCTTGGACATCTCCAGGTACATGTTGTGCATGGTCCGGCCGGCCAGGTTGATGCCCGGCTTGCCGTCCGGCCCGGTCAGGTCCGGGCGGACCCGCTCGGTGATGCCCTCCTTGGTGTAGAGCATCTTGTCGTAGTGCGTGGGCGAGAAGTCCGGCACCCACATCGAGTTGTTGTCCTCGCGCGGCAGGGACGCCGGGTTGGGGATGTTGTTGTGCAGGGGTCCGTTCTGGACGGTGCCGGGGACACAGCTCCGGTCCTCGAAAACCGTCTTGGGGACCATGACGTCGGTGAAGTCGTCGTTGGCCTGGTCGTTGAACTCCACCAGCAGGGTGAGCAGCTTCGCCGTCTGGGTGCCCTCGGCCTGCTTGATCTGCCGCGGGCTCTTGCCCGTCTTGATCGCCTCGGCCTCGGTCCTGGCGAGTTCCCGCGCCGTGACCGGGTTGCCGCGGGCGAACTTGCGGTCGTAGGCCCGCGCCTGTTCGACAGCCGGGGCGTAGACACCACCCTTGCCCTTGACCTCGCGGCCGGTGCTGTCCGGCTGGACGGCCGGCTCGGAGTAGTTGATGTAGTACTCGTCCGCCCCGATGACGGCTCGGGCGGGGCCGGACTCTGCCGCCGCCGAGCTGCCAGTCACGGTCAGTGACGTGGCCGCCAGGGCGATGGCGGGCAGCGCGACGAGTAGGCGTCGACGCGACCCAGGTTGCGGATTTCTGTTCATGCCGCTCCATTTCTCGGGCATGGGGAGGGAGGGAGCCGGACGGTTTCTGATCGATGTGACGTCCATCGAACCGACTCGGCCTGCGTGAACCTAAATCAGAAATCAGGCGAAGGACAGGGGTCCACACCCGCCTGTGTCCGTTCAGCTTCTCCCGGTTCCCCCGACCGACTGATGTGACAGGGCACCTCCGGTCCGTCGTGTACCCGTAAGAAATGACGATGGGTGACGGTCCGCGCGGGACCGCCACCCATCGGGTCGTACGCCTGCCGTCAGTCCTCGTCGGACTTGCCACCGCCGATGCCGGACGAGATCAGGTCCATCACGGACGAGTCCTGGAGCGTGGTGACGTCGCCGAGCGACCGGTTCTCGGCCACGTCCCGCAGCAGGCGGCGCATGATCTTGCCGGAGCGGGTCTTCGGCAGTTCGGGCACCAGCATGATCTGCCGCGGCTTGGCGATCGGGCCGAGGGTCTTCGCCACGTGGTTGCGCAGGTCGGCGATGAGCTTCTCGCCCGCCTCGCCGGAGGTCTCCGTGGCACCGCGCGGGATGGCGAACGCGACGATGGCCTGCCCGGTGGTCGGGTCAGTCGCGCCGACCACCGCCGCCTCGGCCACCGACGGGTGCGAGACCAGCGCCGACTCGACCTCGGTGGTGGAGATGTTGTGCCCGGACACCAGCATCACGTCGTCGACCCGGCCGAGCAGCCAGATGTGGCCGTCGTCGTCCCGCTTCGCGCCGTCCCCGGCGAAGTACATGCCCTCGAACCGCGACCAGTACGTCTCGATGAACCGGTTGTCGTCGCCCCAGATCGTGCGCAGCATCGACGGCCACGGCTCGCGCAGCACCAGGTAGCCGCCGCCGCCGTTCGGCACCGACTGGCCCTGGTCGTCCACCACGTCGGCGCTGATCCCCGGCAGCGGCGTCATCGCGGAGCCGGGCTTGGTCTCCGTCACGCCCGGCAGCGGCGAGATCATGACGGACCCGGTCTCGGTCTGCCACCAGGTGTCCACGATGGGCAGCTCACCGCGGCCGACGTGCTGCCTGTACCACATCCACGCCTCGGGGTTGATCGGCTCGCCCACGCTGCCGAGCAGCCGCAGCGAGGAGAGATCGTAGCCGGCGGGGATGTCCTCGCCCCACTTCATCATCGTGCGGATCAGCGTCGGGGCGGTGTAGAGGATGCTGACCTTGTACTTGTCGACGATCTCCCAGAACCGGCCCTTGTGCGGGGTGTCCGGGGTGCCCTCGTACATCACCTGCGTGGCGCCGTTGGAGAGCGGGCCGTAGACGATGTAGGAGTGCCCGGTGACCCAGCCGATGTCGGCGGTGCACCAGTAGACGTCGGTCTCCGGCTTGAGGTCGAAGACCGCGTGCGTCGTGTACGCCGTCTGGGTGAGGTAGCCGCCGGTGGTGTGCAGGATGCCCTTCGGGCGGGCCGTGGTGCCGCTGGTGTAGAGGATGAACAGCGGGTGCTCGGCGTCGAACGGCTGCGCGGCGTGCTCGGCCGGGGCGGTCTCCACCGTCTCGTGCCACCAGTGGTCCTTGGCCGACCAGGCGACCTCCTCGCCGGTGCGCCGCACGACCAGCACGTGCTCGATCGACGGGCAGTTGGCCACCGCCTCGTCCACGGTCGGCTTCAGCGCGGACGGCTTGCCCCGGCGGAAGCCGCCGTCGGCGGTGATCACCACCTTGGCGCTGGCGTCCTGGATCCGGTTGGTCAGCGCGTCGGCGGAGAAGCCGCCGAAGACCACGCTGTGCGTCGCGCCGATGCGGGCGCAGGCCAGCATCGCGACCGCCGCCTCCGGGATCATCGGCAGGTAGATCGCCACCCGGTCGCCCGCGGTGACGCCCAGATCGGTCAGCGCGTTCGCCGCCTGGCAGGTCAGCCTGTGCAGTTCCGCGTAGGTGATGGTGCGGGTGTCGCCCGGCTCGCCCTCCCAGTGGATGGCGACCCTGTCGCCCAGGCCGGCCTCGACGTGCCGGTCCAGGCAGTTGTACGCCACGTTGAGCTGCCCGCCGACGAACCACTTCGCGAATGGCGGCTTCGACCAGTCGAGCACCTGGTCCCACTGCCGCGCCCACGTCAGCCGCCCGGCCTGCCGCTCCCAGAACGCCAGCCGGTCGGCGTCGGCCTCCGCGTACGCGTCTGCGGTGACGTTGGCGTTCGCGGCGAGTTCGGCCGGCGGGGGGAACTGGCGTGTCTCGTTCAGCAGATTGGCCAATGCCTCGCTCATGCCGTGCTCCCTCGTCGTTCGGGGTGACCTGCGTCTCCCGCACGAGGTTAGTCGGGACACCCCGTCGTCCGACTGCCGGTCCGGCCAACTCGCGCCGAGCGGCCCCCGCCGCGCGCCGGACGGCCACCCGGATGCCAAAAGGGGCACCTTGCCGGCGCCTTCCGTCGAGGAAGGGCCCCTTGCCACCACAATCGCGGGGTGGCGGCGGTCGCTCCCCGGCGGCTCGTCGGCGGGTCGCGTCGCGCAGTCGATAGCGTGACGGGGTGACCGCTGACCCGCTCGCCCCGCTGCTCGCGCTCGCCGACATCGCTCCCGCCGTCGAGCGGGCCCGCGAGCGGTTCGACCAGGCGCTCGGGCACCGCGCGCTGCGCCGCCACGGCGGCCAGGTCGCGGCCGAGGTCAGCCTCCGGTCCGCGGTCGCCAGCGCCGCCCTAGAGGGGTACGCCCACGAGCGCGAGGCCGTCCGCGCCGGAACCGTGACCGAGCCGGTGGTCCAGGGCGCGCTGCGGGTCGCCGGGGCGCTGCCCGGGTTGAGCGAACTCTGGCCGAAGGCGCCCCGGCAGGCGCTGGCCAAGCTGCACGTGCTCGCCGCCCGGGACGTGGTAACCGAGGCCGAGCTGGGCCGGCCCGTGGCCGACCCGGTGGTCGCCGCGCGGCTGGACGGGCTGGCCGGGCTCGTCGCCGGCGGCACGAAGGTCTCCCCGCTGGTGCTGGCCGCCGTCGTGCACGGCGAGCTGCTGAACCTGCGCCCATTCGCTGGGCCGTCCGGGGTGGTGGCCCGCGGCGCCGCCCGGCTGGTGCTGCTGTCCAGCGGGCTCGACCCGCGCGGCCTGCTCGCCGTCGACGTCGGCCACCGCGAGCGCGAGCCCGAGTACGTCGGCGCGGCCGGCGCGTTCGCCACCGGCACCCCGGACGGTCTGCGCTCCTGGCTGCGGCACTACATGTCGGCCGTGGAGGTCGGCGCCGACCAGCTCACCACGATCGGCGACGAGATCCTCGCCGCCGCCTGACCCGCCCTGTCCGGATCGCTTCGGCCTGGATCGCTTCGGTCCGGGTCGCTTCGGCCTGGGTCGTTTCGGTTCGGGTCGCTTCGGTCCGGGTCGCTTCGGCCTGGGTCGTTTCAGTTAGGGTCGCTTCGGTTCGGGTCGCTTCGGTCCGGTCGCTTCGGCCCGGATCCGGTCAGGCGGGAGCGGGGGTGGCGCGGGTGCGGCGGTGACGGCCGTACCAGGCGATGCCGATGGCCACGCCGACGCCCACGCCCAGCGCCGCCGCGGCGACCGGGACGGCCGGGCGCTCCCGCAGCCGCCGGCCCAGCGGGATCGGGTGCCGGAACTCCAGCACCGGCCAGGAGTTCTCGACCGCGAGCCTGCGCAGCTGCCGGTCCGGGTTGACCACCGAGGGGTGACCGACGCACTCCAGCAGTGGGCGGTCGCTGTACGAGTCGGAGTAGGCGTACGAGTCGGCCAGGTCGTACCCGCGCCGGGCGGCCAACTCGCTGACCGCCTCGACCTTGCTCGGGCCGGCCGCGTAGAACTCCACCTCGCCGCTGTAGCGGCCGTCCACCACGCCCATCCGGGTGGCGATCACGTCGGTGACCCCCAGCAGCGCGCCGATCGGCCGGACCATCTCCTCGCCGGAGGCGGAGACCAGCACGACGTCCCGGCCGGCCGCCTGGTGCTCCTCGATCAGGGCGGCGGCCTCGGCGTACACGTAGGGATTGATCAGCTCGTGCAGCGTCTCCGCGACGATCTGGCGGACCTGCTCCACCTGCCAGCCCTTGCAGAGCGTGGCGAGATAGTCCCGGGTCTTGGCCATGGTCTGCTCGTCGGTGCCGCCCAGCCGGAACATCAGCTGCGCGTACGCCGACTTGACCACGTCACGCCGGGTGATCAGGCCGTCCCGGTAGAACGGCCGACCGAACGCCAGGGCGCTCGACTTGGCGATGACGGTCTTGTCCAGATCGAAGAAAGCGGCACTTCGGCCCACGGCGCGCAAGTCTAGCCGGATGGTCTATGGTCGGCGGGTGCCCGGGGTCCGATGACCCCTCGGACTTGCGGGCAGACCCCATCACCCTCGCTCATCGTGACGTCCGTCACACTCTGCGAAGTTTTAATTTGCAGGGAGTGGAGGTGACACCACTCGACGTATACAGGTCCGCTCAGGCAGACTGGTCGGCACGACGAGCGTTCATATCTCGCACAACACACAGGCCCTCGGCGGTTGCACCCCCCGTGACCGCTGAGTGGGTTCGGCTCGACCCCCCCGGAGCCGAACCTCCCGACGACCCCCGTCTCCCCCCGACGGGGGTCGTCCCTTTCCGGAGTGGGCTTCCGGCGCAGGTGAAGCCGTGTTTCTCGGGTTGGCCGGGCCGGGCGACGGGCGGAAAGTCAGCGAATCGTCAGCGAACGTCAGCCGGACCCGGTCGGCGTAATCCTCGGGCGTGTGCGTGTAACGATTCAGCGTCGTAGACGCCTTCTCGTGCCCCACGACCCGCCGCACGATGTTGACCGGCACCCCGTCCGTCACCAGCCACGTGATGTACGAGTGCCGCAGGTCGTGGAACCGCAGCCCGCCGAACGCCGAGGCCGCCGCGTGCGCCACCGCCGCCGCCTTGTCGGCGAACTCCGCCCGCTCCTCCCGGCCGTCCCGATCCGGCCACGACGCCACCCACCGGCCCGGCGCCACCTCGGCCACCCGCCCGAGCAGCCCGGCCCGCACCAGCGACGGCAGCCACACCCGCCGCCGGAAGTTCGACCGCCGCTGCGGCCCGCCGTCCCGGTCGGCGAAGACCAACGCCCGCCCGTCCGGCACCGCGGCCCCGCGCTGCCGACACAGCTCGTCGACGAGGAACGGCGGCATCGGCACCGTCCGCACGCCGGCCCGCGTCTTCGGGTACGCCCGCAGCAGCACCCCGCCGTGGGTCTCCACCGCCACCTGGGCGACGTGCAGCAACCCCCGATCGAGGTCGACCGCTTCCCACGGCAGGCCCGCGCACTCACCCCAGCGCAGTCCCGCCCCGGCGGCGGCGCACACGATCGCCCGATGCTCCGCCGGCACGGCCGGCAGCAGTCGCCCGAAAAACGCCTCCCGGCTGATCGTGCCGGCGCGAGCCTCGCGCGCCCGATTCCGCGGCAGCCGCACCCCCTCGCACGGGTTCACCGCGATCAGCCGCGCCCGGATCGCCGCCTGCATGATCATCGACAGCAGCCCGAGGTGCTTCGCCGTCGTCGACGGCGCCAGAGTCCGGCCAAGGTTGGTCACCCACTCCTGTACCGCCAGGTAGTCGATCTTTGCCAACGGCCAGTCCGCCCACTGCGGCAGCAGGTGAGCCCGCAGCATCGACTGCGTCCGTTCGGCCGTCCGCGCCTCCACCGACCGCCCGGCGAGCCACCGCGTCACGAACTCCCCGAACCGCATCCGCCCCGCGTGCGGATCGACGTACGTGCCCCGGTTGAGCGCGCCCTCCACCTCGGCCAGGAACGCGTTCGCCTCCTTCTTGGTGCGGAACGTCTTCGCCTTCTGCCGGTCGGCCGAGTCCCGCCAGTTCGCCCGGTACGTCCCGGCCGGCGTCTTGCTCACGAAGCCCACGGTCACCAGCCCCCGCGCGGCGCGTCGGTGCCCGTTGCCGAAAGCTGACCGGAGGCGCCGTCCAGCCAGGCGTGGAAACGGCTACGCGGCACCACCCAGCGCCGCCCCAGCCGTTCGGCGGGGATCTGCCCGGCCCGGACCAGGGCGTAGGCCGAGCTGACGGACAGAGACAGCAGCGCGGCCACTTCCTTGACCGTGTAGACGGCCCGGACCGGCTGAGGCGGGTGGTCGCCGGGGGCGAGGTCGCCAGCACGAGGCCCGGCCTGCCGAGGCGCGAACGGCACGACGATGGACAAGATTTCCTCCCCAGAGGTTCAGGCCGCGAGCGCGGCGGGTTGATCGGTTGCCGAAACGGCGGCGGCTGTTCGTAGCCGGGCGGTGTCGAGGTCAGAGCGCCAGCGGATGCGGGCGGATATCGCGCGCAAGAGCCGGTGTTCCAGCGGTGGCACATCGGGGTCTTCGGGTCGGGCGAGTTCGAACCGGTACCGCTTCGGCCCGTCTGCCTCGTCGACGGCCTGGTCCTGCTCGTCGGTGTCGGCCATGCCGCCCGCGAGAATTGCCCGCACCCAGGACCGGTTGTCGGCGCGGTGGTCGGCGAGGGTCTTGCCGGACCACTGGCGGGAGACGAGGACACGCCGGCCGGTGAAGCCGAGGGTGGAGCGCTGGTGGACCTTTCCCGTGCAGCGGCCGGGCGTCAAACCCGCCTTGACGCCGTCCGGCTGGACGCCGTACAGCAGCCAGTTCGCGCACGTCGGCGAGCACGGCAGCGCCGACAGCTCCGCGTGGAGCCGATCGAAGTGCGCCTTCTGCGCGTCGGAGCGCGGCTTGGCCTGGTCGGTCAGATCTTTGGTGACGTACTTGGTCACGTAGCGGATGGACCGTTCGGCGTCCTTGGTGCCCTGCTCGATGCCGCGTGCGTCGATGCGGCCGAGGCGGGCGACGTAGGCGGGGCGGCTGTCGGGGTCTTCCAGGGCGTCGAGGGCTTCGCCCCAGGTGGGCAGCGGCTCACGGGTCTTGGGGTCGACGTACGCCTGCTGGTCGACGTCCCAGACCGGTGGCTTGTCGACCGGGTAGGCAAGCTCGTCGAAGGGTGGCCACCACACCTGGTGGTAGGTGGCTGCCGCGATCTGCTTGAGCAGCCGCCGGGGCAGGGTGCCGCGGATGGCGAAGTGTGCGTGTGGGGCGAGTCGTCGTTGCAGCTCGACGGCTCCGGCGTATTGGACGTTCCAGCCGGCGGCGCGGCGGACGTTCTGCCACCACCGGTCGAGGACCCGCGCGAAGTGGATCGCATCCAGGGCAGCCCGGCGGTAGTCGTAGCTTGCCGGGTCGACCGGCGTGCCGAGCACATCGTTATACGGGCCGTGCCGCTGGCCGCACTCACACGGGGCGACGTAGGCGCCGCGCCGGAGGTGGGAGTGCACCGGCCCGTGCGAGCCCAGCGTCAGCGTGACCAGCATCGACGGCCGGTGCGTCTTGCCTGCCTTACCCGAGTAGGCGCGGCCGACCGTACGCGGGTCGACCGGCAGGCGGGGCAGATCCGGGGAGTCCTGCCGCCGCCGCGTCGACCGCTTGCGTCGGGGCCGCTCGTCGCGTTCCTTGGGGGTGAGGTGGCCGCGCAGGCTGGTTTCGGCGAGGGCTTCATCCAGCTCGGCGATCGCGGCGTCCACGTCGGCGATCTGCGAGGCCCGCTCGTCGGGCGTCATCGGCTGGTAGTGCAGCGCTTCGCGCTCGAATTCCAGGTGTGCCCGGACCCGGACGAGAGCGAGGGCGTCTTCCCCGGGCTTGTCGGGGCGGACGGCGGGTTCGTCGGCGAGGTGCCAGCCCTCGCGGATCTGCTGGATACGCAGCCGCCGGCCCCGCTCCGCGCACGGCTTGCACTTCGCCGCCAGGGTCGCCCCGCAGGGGACCTCGACAACTTCGGTTAGGCCGGTGGCGGTGTCGGTGCGGCGCAGGGCGAGAGGGCGGACGCAGACGCCGTTCTGTTCGGCGAGTTGCTTGAGCGCGTCTTTGGCCAGGGGCCTGCGCATGCGGTCTGCCCGCGATCCGGGCCGGGCCTTTTCGGCGGGAGTCGTGGGGATGAGTTCGAGTTGGTTCACCGCTCACGCTCCCCGCCGAAGACGCTGCCGTTGCGGGACGCGAACGCCGCCGCCGGCACGGGCACCAGTCCCGGCCGCCGCTCCACCGGAGTCACGGGGACCGGGCGGAGGGCCGCCGGCCGAGGCTGCTCGTCGGTGGCCTCCAGGGCGGCGGTCACCGCCTGGTCCTCGTTGGCGAGGTCGGCGGACGGCTGCTCCTCGGGCGGGTCGTAGCCGGACGGAACGTCGTCCCAGCCGTCGGTGTCTACCGGCTTGTCGACGGGCAATGCCGCCGCCGTTGGGGCAGTGGAGAAGACGAGCTTGGACAGGCCGAGGAACGCCAGCGCGGGCACGGCTGACAGCAGCCATCCGGACACGCCCGGCTTGGCCACGGCGAGCTGCGCGGACAGGGACAGCGCGACCGCGCAGACGAGCAGGAACATCGGATACCCGATCGGGCCGCCGGTGCGGCGACGTCGCCGGATGGTGAGCAGCGCGGCGAGGGGCAGCAGTTCGGAGATGGCGGCGTTGGCCCAGCCGAACCAGTCCCCCGTACCGGCTGGAGAGTTGGCCATGGTCCAGTCGTGTACGTGGGTGAACGATGCCGCCCCGGCCAGCCCGCCGACGGTCAGGACGATGAGGACCAGGACCACGCCCTCCACCCGGTCTGCGTTCGCGTTGGCCTTCACTTGGTCACCTCCTGCTCGTCGGTTTCGTCCAGTCGACGGTAGGTGCGGCCGAGTTGGCGGATGTCGTCGTCGGTGAGGTAGGAGAACCGGACCCGGACCGGTTCGCGAACGCCGTCGAGGACGACGAACCCGATCCCGGGGGCGGACTCAGGGATGCGGTCGCAGAGGGCTCCTCGGTCGCGGGCGCCGTCGCCGAGGACCATGTCCACCTGTTCCGGCTCGGTCAGTCGCAGGCCGATGCGGGTGGGGAACAGGTCCCGAAACGGCAGCACGTCCTTACGCGGGTCCTGCAACGCCGCCACCACGTGCACCCCGACCGCACGTCCCTGGGACAGGAGCAGGCCGAGGGCTTCCTTGATCCGGTCGCGGACCTTCCGATCGGTGATGTACGCCGTCAACGCTGCCAGCTCGTCGACCACCAGGATGATCAGCGGTTCATCCGACGTTGGCGTGTGCTGGCGGGCGACCCCACGCAGCCGGGCCGCCCGCAGGCGCATCCGCTTGACGGCCTCTTCCAGGACGCCGGCCATGCTGTCGGGGTCGTCGTAGGAGAACCGGGCGAACAGCGGCACCCCCGCCGCCAACTCCATGCCGCCCTTGGGGTCGAACGCCCATAGCTCGACCAGCCCTGAGCGGACACCGTCGGCCAGGGAGCGGATCAGCGACCACAGCACCGACCCCTTGCCCGACCCCGTCGCCCCCGCGATCAGCACATGCGAACCGGCCAAGCGCAGCTCATAGGGCTGCCCGTCTTCCCGCACACCGAGCGGCAGCCCGGCCAGGTCCGGCACCACCGGCACCGGCAGCGGCGCCACCGTGCCGGCGAGGGGGTCACGGCGGAGGAACCGCAGCACGACCTGATCCGGCCGGTCCGTGGACCGTGCCTGGCCCTGGCGGAGGCGGAAGGCGTAGGCGAGGCGTTCCGCGGCCTGCCCCCAATCGTCCGGGATCTGACCGGGCAGCATCCGGACGGTCACCTCGTCGCCGTGCCGGTCACAGCGCACCTTGAGAAGCTGGGGCACGTACCGGTCACCAGCGAACGCCGTCGCCAGCCCACATGTCGCCATGACCGACGCCCACCGTCGCCGATACACCGTCAGAGCCCGGACGCGGCTGACGAGCGGGTACCAGGCAAAGCGCAGCCACGACGACGGGTGCCACCGCCACCAGGCGACACACCCGACGGCGACCGCCAGGACGACGCCGGTCAGGACCCGGCCGCCGTACTCGGCCCGCACCCACAGAGCGGCCACGGTCGGGGCGGTGAGCCACCAATACCGCACCGCCAGGACCGTGAGGCGGAACAGGCCCCGGGCCAGCCACCAGAACACCAGCAGCCAACCCGGGACCCGCCACGCCGGAAGGCGCACGTTCATCGGCGCCACCGGGATCTTCTCCCCCGGAATGATGTTGATCAGAGGCACAGGTCACCACCCCTGCCAGGACGGGCCAGGGTGGCGATGCACGAGCGGCAGGACATGCGACGCAGGTCGAACCGGCGCGGCTTCACCCACTCCTCGCAGCGGGGGCAGCGGATCGCGCATACCCGCGCCGAAGCCGGCGGCAGGCGCAGCATGGACCGGAGGGCCGCCTCCACCTCCCGGTAGGCGTGCCGTAGAGCGACCATGCGGGTACGGGACATCAGGACCACCACCCCGACGAGCAGCGGCCCACAGGGCAGTTCAGGGCAGGGGAAACTACGGTGGGCATCACGCCCTCCTTCACACGTGAGGGATGGGAGAGCGCGGGACGGGCCGGGACTCTTGGCGGGGAAACGACCCGTCCCGCGCGCCAAACAGCGACCGGTCAGGCCGCCACCGAGCCGGGCATGGCCGACGCCGGCCGGATCGCGGTGGCGCGCAGCGAGTACGCCATCCGGGAACGGCAGTCGGCCGAGGAGCGGCCCGGCTTGCACCGCTGCGAGTCCACATACGGGGTCAGGGTCAGGCCCTCGAACTCCACCGCCGGCGGGTAACCCGGCACCGTCGACGGCGGTGGCACCGGCTGCTGCGCCGCAACCACCTTGACCTTCACCTCGGTCGACCGACCGAACTTCCCGGCCTCCGGGTCCAGGTCCATCACCCGCACCACCCAGACCCGCTCCCCGGTCTCCTTGTCCCGCGCCTGGTTGTCCGCCTCACCACGCCGCTCAAAATCGATCTGCGGCGACACACCCAGGCACAAAGCCCCGGCGGGGAACACGTACTCGGACGGGACAGGCACCTTCAACGTCATCGGAACCACGTGGACAGCCTCCTAACCTCACCAGTCGTCCACCTGACAACCGGTTGAGCTAACAAGCTACGTCAGCTTGTAAACACAAGCAAGGCCAAAGGTGAGCCCGTTGCACAATGTGGAGAGCCGCCGTACCCACACGAGGAAAGGCCGAGGAGGCGCGAGTGGGAGAGCGAGTGACAGCCGAGCGCCTAACGCTGGTGACCACCGTTGACCGATGGTTCCACCTGGACCAGCCAGTGCTCATCGAACGCGGGCAGACCTACTGGATCGACCGCAAGACAAGCGAGTTGTGCGTCGATCGGGGAGACGGGCGAGTCACGCGGACTCCCGGCGAGATGTGCCGCTGAGCGGCCGGCGGGCTGACGCAGCGGATCAGGACAGGGCGTAGGTGTCCTCGATCTCGTGGCGGCTGCCAGGCATCACCAGCACGGACGTCATGATCGGATCGCCGGATGCCTGATGCACAGTGATGACAACGCTCATCACCGACTCGTCGGCCGGCACATCCAACGCCTCAGCCTCGACCTCGCTCACGCGGCGCGCCGTCATGCGCTCGGTCGCGTAGTCGGCCCGTAGGCCCTTCTGCCTGGCGACGAGGTCGAGCAGGCCGCCCGGGATCGGGTCCCGCTTGGTGATGTCGGTACCGGCCGCGATGTCCACCGGCACGAAGGTGGCCACCAGGTCCACCGGGCCCGCCTCCGACACGGTCCGGCGGCGCCGCTCGTAGACCGGCGTACCCTCCGGGATCTGCAACTCCGCCGCGATCCGCGGAGAGGCGAGCACCGGACCGACATGCAGGATCTCCGCCTCCCCGGTCTCATCCAGCTCGACGGCGTCGCGGGCGTACTCAGGCGACGTGCGACCGGCAGCGGGCCGGCCACGCACGAAGCTGCCCTTGCCCTGCTGCGACTCGATCCAGCCGTCCTGCTTGAGGATGCCCAGTGCCTTGAGCACCGTCGGGCGGGACACCCCGAACTCCGTGCAGAGCTGGTTCTCCGACGGCAGTGCCGCACCGGGCGCATAGTCGCCGTCCTCGATGCGCTTCCGCAGCGTGTTCAACACGCGCAGGTATTTCGGCGTCGGTATCTCGTACGCCATCGCGGGCACCCCACCTATGAACGCTGCATGAATCTCAGCAGCTTATGAGTTGTTTGCATGACAGAACAAGCCGGCTCAGCCGTCCGGCGTCGCACGCTGCACCGCTGCGGCCAGCCATCCCGACCAGGACGACGGCGTGTCCACCAGCTCAGGCCGGGACGCGCCCGGCCAGCGACGCGGCAGGCAGCCGTACCGGCCGAACACCCGCAGCGCCGCCCGCCGTTGCGGGCACGGACTTTCCTCCCCGCAGCCGACGCAACGCCCGTCTGCGCTCGACGGCGTGTGCCAGTCGAGCTGCGCCTGTGCCGCACGGAGTTGGTCGCGCACGGCACCGGACAGGTACGTGGTCACCGGGCCAGCCCATCCGGCGGAAGCAGGCTGGCGCGTACCAGGATCTGCGCCTGCGGCCCCCGGCGGCCGGACGGGCTCAGCCTCATCCCCTCGACCCAGATCCACGGCTCATGTGCCGGACGGTTGACCACCAGCCGGACGCCGGTCACCCACAGCGTCACCGGCCCATCGGAGGGTCGGTAGCGGTCGGCGGCGGCGATGCGCAGCACCGAGCCGAGTCGTACCCGAACGTCAAACACCACGCCTCCTCCTCATCACCGGCGCCACGTTGCGGGGCGGCGCGCTGTCGGTCGTGCCTGGCCGGATCTGTAAGCCGGCGATCTGTACGAAGACCTCGCGCCGCGCCAGCGCCTTGCCGCTCGCCGGGTTGATGGAGTAGCCGGTGAGCCACACCCAGCCGTGGTACGTCGGTTTGTCGCAGACCGAGGTAACCCGCAGCCACATCGCCCGGTCGCCGCCGAACTGCACCGACGCCCGGCCGTCGATGAGCACCAGGTCGCCCGGTGCCGGGACGCCCGGCCGGCGCGGCGCCGGTGTGCGAGACGCCGAGGCGGGCGGGCCATTCACGGGCCGTCGTTCGGGTCGCGGCCCCACACCAGCACCCACCCGGGCCAGCCTCAGCAGGTCGCCGAGCGACCGGAACCCGCGCAGTCCAGGCAGGACCGCCGGGCAAGCGAACGAGTCCGCTCCGACCCACGCCCCATCCCCCGGATGGCGGTGCGGGCAAGGGTGTACTTCCAGCCCGCACCCGAGCAGGATTGGCAGTTCCTCGATACGTTCAGCCCCGTCATGCAGACAGGTTGTGGCACAAACCGCCCAGCGACCCGGAAAATCCTTCCGGGGTCGCCGCCAACCGAGGGGAGACAGTGAACCGGTGCGCGGGACGACCAACACCCTCACCATCGGCGAGCGCGTCGCCTGGTACCGCCGGCGACGCGGCCTGTCCCAGGAAGTCCTGGCCGGGCTCATCGGCCGTACCGCCGACTGGCTGGGCAAGATCGAGAACAACCGGATCGAGCTGGACCGGCTCTCCGTCATCAAGTCCCTCGCCGAAGTCCTGGACATCTCCCTCGGCGACCTGCTCGGCGAACCCTCACTGCTCGACTGGACCGGCGACAGCGGCACCGAAACCGTGCCCGCCATGCGCGCCGCCTTGATGAACTACCGCGCCCTCGGCCCATTCGGTAGCGGCACGGACGCGGAGCCGCTGAGCGTCGCTGTCCTCCGGAAGGAGGTAGGCGCCCTCTGGGACGCCTACCAGGACTCACGATTCGGATACGTCACCGGCCGCCTGCCCGACCTGCTCCACCGCGCCCAGGCCGCCGCCGACCACCACGACGGCGACGACCAGGACCAGGCCCGCCGGCTACTCGGTCTGACGTACCAGCTCGCCGCCACCCAGCTCACCAAACTCGGGGAGAGCGACCTCGCCTGGATCGCCGCCGACCGCGGCTTGGCCGCCGTCCGACCCACTGGCGACCCTCTCGTCACCGGCTCCCTGTTCCGCTCGGTCGGCCATGCCCTGCACGCCACCGGCCGCTACGCCGAAGCCGTACGCCTCACCCAGGACGCCGCCGGCTACCTTGAGCCCCACCTCAAGCACGCCACACCACCGCTGCTCTCCGTCTACGGAACCCTGTTCCTGTCCGGCTCGATGGCCGCCGCCCGATCCAACGACGCCGCCACCACCCGCGCCTTCCTCGCCGCCGCCGACCGCGCCGCCAGCCAGCTCGGAGCCGACGCCAACCACCTCTGGACCGCCTTCGGCCCGACCAACGTCGCCATCCACCGCGTCGCCACCGCCGCCGAGCTGGGGAACCTGCAAGTCGCCATCGATCTCGGCCCGCGCGTCGACACCGCCGGCCTACCGATGGAACGCCGCGTACGGCATGCCCTCGAAGTCGCCCGCGCCTACAGCTCATGGAACCGCGTCGACGACGCCCAGGCCGTTCTCCTCGACGCTGAACAGATGGCACCCGAGCAAGTTCGACACCATTTCCTCAGCCGCCAACTCGCCCTGACCTGGATACGCCGACAGCGCGGCAAGCCCGCGGCCGAGTTGGTCGGACTGGCCCGGCGGCTCAAGGTGCTCGACTGATCCCAGCCCATCTAGGCTGCCCTGGTGACGGCCAACGAGATGCCACCCATGGCAACCCCACGCGTCGCCGCAGGCGCCCTCTTCTTCGATGACGAGGGCCGGGTGCTCCTCGTACGCCCCAGCTACAAGAAGCACTGGGATATCCCGGGTGGCTACGTGGAACCCGGAGAGTCACCACGTGCCGCGTGTATACGGGAGATCGAGGAAGAACTCGGCCTCACGACCGCCGTCGGCCCCATGCTCGTTGTCGACTGGGCACCGGCCGAGCACGAAGGAGACAAGCTCCTCTTTATCTTCGATGCTGGTTCTCTCACTAGCGAGCAAGAGCAGGCCATCCGCTTTGCGGACGGGGAACTCACCGAATGGCGCTACGTCACAGCAGATGATCTGGATCGTCACGGACCGCCTCGACTGACTCGCAGACTCCGCACAGCGATCGCAGCTCGCAACAGCAGCAACGCCACGTATGCGGAACACGGCAACGCCTGTCTAGTCCCACCTGATGCTTGACGGATCCGTCCCAGCACATGCACGACAGTCAACCTTGGTTCCTCGGTCGTCCTGGTTACAGTCGGTGACATCTGAGTGCGTGCGGGCGCACTCAAACTCAGGCAGAGAACGAACCATTGCCGCCAAGACGCCATGCACGAGGGGAAGGCCGCCCAGCTCGCTGATCCCGACCCATGCGATGTCGTCATGCTCGTCAGGTGCACGGTTGGTCGGAGAGCCAACCCAGGCTCTAATTTGCCAGACGCCCACGTGAACGGCGTCCCCACCACTGCCGGCATGCAAGACGCCCAACCGTGAAGCGGACTTCGCCACGATGTGAACACCCAGCTCCTCGTCCATCTCACGCGCGAGGGCTTGTAGTTCCGACTCACCCGCTTCGACCTGCCCCCCGGGCAGATCCCAGACATCTGGGTATACCCGTTTGGTCGGCCTGCGGTGTACCAGCAGGACCGCGCCGTTTTCAACGAGTGCGCCCGTGACGACAACTTGCATGACGGGAGTAGAGCACAGGGATAGGACAAGCTCGCCAGAGCCAAAAGGGGACGCGCAGACGTCCGGATCTGCCGCGATCCAATCGCTACGCGGCGTGGCAGCCCATCGCCGGCGGTTCGGCCAGGCCGCGATACGCGCCCGTGTCGCGGACCGTGAAGGCTTCCGCGGCGCCCTTTGAGGATCATGTCGGGCATCAGGTGGGACGTGAGCGTCAAGCATGTCCCGTGACAGGACACGGCAACGCCCTCTAGTTCAGAGTTCGACACGGGTTCAAGGCGGCCCTTGACGGGCCGCACGCGCCGCCGGCTGGGCGCGCGCCGGGCCGCTGCCGCTTTCGCTCTGCGGCCGTCACGCCTGATGCCCGGCGGCTGGCGCGGAAAGCGGGAAGCCCGGAGGGCCGCCGCGGCCCGGAGGGCCGCCGCCGACCGACAGACGTTGACCGGTGGTGTGGTGGGCCGGCAGCCGGCCGGGCCGCGCGGCCGGAAGCCCGCGCGGGTAGGGAGGGCACGCCGGCCGCGTCGGCGAGTTGGCGGCGGTTGCGGGGTTGCGGTTACGGCGCCTCCGCCGGGGCGCTCCGGCTCAGGATGGCCGGGGCTCCGTCGGCGGTCACGGTCCGTGGGTGGTTTAGGCCATCCCGCCTGCATCGACACGGGCAAGCCGAGCAGACCACCGCCCGACCCGCCAGCGTCAGAACGTGCGTCAAGGTCCGCTTGACATGGCGGGCCGGGCGGCGGCCCGCTCCCCATGGGGCGGGTCGACGGCAGACAGTGAGGATGGCGGGTTGGGTCGCCGGGTTGATCTGACTCACCGGCAGACCGACGTTGCTGTCCTTATCCCGATTCGTCGGCCGGCTCGGTGGCCCCAGTAGTTGCATGTCACCGGGTCAGGCGTCGTGACTTGATAGAAGCCTGTGCGAGAGGCGCCCACCACTGTGTTGTCCGTATCGCCTGACCGGTGACGTGTCCACGTGTTCTCGACGCGACCGAGAAGGGCGGACCTCACCAGCATGGCAGCGAAGAAGCGATCGGTCATTGGCGGTGTCGACACCCACCGCGACACCCACCACGCAGCGATCATCGACAGCACCGGGGGTCTCCTGGCGGATGCCGAGCTCCCCGCGACCAGCGACGGCTATGCGGACCTGCTGGCCTGGATGCGGTCCTTCGGCCGCCTTCTCGCCGTCGGGGTCGAGGGCATCGGCAGCTACGGCGCTGGCCTCGCCCGCCACCTGGCCAGTCACAGGGTCACCGTCGTCGAGGTCGACCGCCCTGACCGCAGGACCCGCCGGACCAAGGGCAAGTCCGACCCCGATCGACGCCATCGCCGCCGCGCGGGCCACCCTCGCTAGCACCGCCGTCGGCACACCGAAGACCCGCACCGGGACCCGTGGAAGCTATCCGCGCCCTGCGAGTAGCCCGCCAGGGCGCGGTCAAGGCCCGCACGGCAGCGATCAACCAAATGCTCGGCCTGGCCGCCGCCGCCCCCGAACCCCTACGCGCCGACTTCGCAGCCCTCACCCCCTTGACCTCCATAGGAGCATCGGGATGGCTAGTCCCTAATCAGGCGAATTGGCTGAAACTAAGGGTGCAACGGCAAGTCCAGCGAAGTCCTCCCCAGCGGCCATTCTTTCCTCAAATTCTTCCCAGATATCGGCGAATCCAGGGCGTTGCTCTGTCCCTGCACGCAGGGTGTTCAGCTGTCGCGAGGCGAGGATCGAAGTTCGCGCCTGACCATTGCGGCTATACGCAGCCAATACGCGCCTCAAGTCGTCTAGTGAAATATCCTCCGACATGGCGTTGATCCATGCAAGGGGAGCTGCTGCCTCTGGATAGGATTCAGCCTTCACAAGAAGATCGGCCAGGTAAGGAATCAGCGCAAGGTCTGGAGACCCTATGTCATGCAAGAAACGAGAGTTGTATGTGGAGCTCACCGCGTCGCCGAGGCGGGCGAGAAGGAATGATCGAATAGGTTCTGGAGGGAGCGGAGAATAGAGCTGGCTTCTAACAACTAGATCGTGGATCGGTAGCTGCGCAAGCAACTCTTCGATTCGGTGTTGGACGCCGGCATGCAGATGCTCCCAAGTGCCTCTGAGTTGGCACAGGCCGTTCACAAGTAGGAAGAGCCCTTCGTCGTCTAGGTTGTCCTGTCGCGCGTCCAAAACGACCTTGAGGCTATCCTCGAACTCCATAGGGCGCAGGCTCTGTAGCGCGCGAGCGCTTCGCGTATATTTCCAGCGGAGATAGTCATCGTGGGCGGCATCGAGGGTTGACTTGCAGATCACCTTTAGCAGGTTGGCGCGCAGGGCCGGCGTTCCATGCCTCATGTAGCTTTCACTCAGGTATTCTTTTAGTTTCGCGTCGTCCTGAGGGAAGGAAGACTCACGGACTTCGCGTTCAAAGCGTTCGATCGCTTTTCGTCCCGTAACAGGCCCGTGTGACAGGAGCGCGTCGATGGCTGTGGAGAGGTGCGCGCGCACCAGCTCGGGCGTCGGAGAGAACAGTTCATCGTTCCCGCGAGAGTATGCCGGATGAGCGCAAAGATTCCGATCCTCGTAGATCCGCGACAGTTCGGCATGTTCGCGGTCTCCAATGAATTGAAAAGTGTCGCGCGCCTGGATCAGGAGACCATTCTCGAATTTCTGTAGACTGATCTTGTCGCCTGAGCTGATGGCCTTGTCAAGGGCGCTCTGGGCTGCTTGCGCTGCCCCCTCCCCCTGATCTGCCAGGAGTCGAATCTTGTAGATGACGTCTGCCGTGACCGCGATCCAGATGGCGATGATCGCTGAACGGTACGCGCCGGCGCCGTAAGCGGCGATCGCTTCATCAATGTAACGACGGGATTGTGTTGACAGTACTTGAACCCTTAAGTCTTCAAGAGCTCGCATTGATTCCTTTTTCTAGATGGGTGCAGATCCCGAATTTCGAACGGCGGGCGTCGATCGGCTCAGAGCCGGCTGGACAGTGGGCGAGGGTCAGGTTTGGCGCTGGCCCGGGTGGCGGCGCGGGCCTCGCCATCCGGGGCTGCGATGAGTCCGGTCAGCGCGGCCTCATCGGGTATGAACCAGGCAAGCAATCGGCCAGCTGAGGGTCCAGATCGGTGAGCCAGCGGACGTACCGGTCGGTGTGCCGGGCTCCAGCGTGGAAGGCATCGGCCTCCAGTGGACCGCTACGTCGTCAGCCAGTTCCGCGGACGGGGTCGGAACTCCCTCTCGCTCTGGTCCCGTACAGCACTCAAGTACAGCAACCCGGCGGGTCGATGGCATACGGGATGGCGAGCCTCACTCATCGATGAAATCGGCGATCTCAAAAAACTGCTTGAGCTGTTCAATGAGTGCAGCGTCGCCCTGGTAGATCAGGTCGATAGCAGCCATGACGAGTGCCTGGATTTGGCTACCTTCATCGGTTTCGGCAGTACCTCTCAGGAAATTGATCAGGATATCGCAACTGGCACCTGCCGGACGAACGGCGACCTTTGCAATTCCGCCCATTGCGCCCAGCGACCCGGTAATATCGCTCGCCTGCCGACCGGCGAGGCCGTGAGAGGTTGCGGACTTTACATCAACAGTCGCAGCCGGAGAGGAGAATGCGATCTCTTGCAGCCTGTAGCGCTCAAGTCGGGGTTGTAGGTCATCCAGGTAAGTTGGCCACGGCGCGTGTCGCGCATTAGTCAACTTCCTCTTGTCGTTTACAACCTGACAATCGAAGCCCTCTGCTCCCAAGGTGAGCAGCCCCCCTCTAATGCTCCAATGGGGGTTATTGAGCTGAGGATGCAGAGAAACATTGCGCCGATGCAGCATTACCTGGGTTACCAGAAGCCGATCCAGGTTGACGGTTATAAGGCGGTCGAGATTGGTCGACTCCCCAACGTCGCCCAACGACTGCAAAAGCCGCAGGTCGATTACTTCGCCCACGAGCCGCCAGAAGTCGTCGTCTACGTGGGCAGACCTCAAGAGGAATGGCAATAGCCATCGGATTTCCGACTCCGAAAGTCGGGTCGACATAGCGTGGCGGCCGGGGAAGGCGCTTAGTGGGTTCCCCCCACTAAGCCACATAATCTGCATCACGCGCTCTATACGTTTGGCATACTCGGCTCTGAAGTTTCGCCGAACTGCCGACACGACCACTTCGCCGTCATCAACGGCCCCTCGAATTATGGCTGACTCGCCGACAGCCACCTGGTCTTGAAGCTTCGCTGCGGCGGGTTGGTCCAGCAGCCCGCGTGCTCCACGAAGCCACACCTTCGCTGCCACACTCGGCAGAACGGAAGAACTGTGGACCGGCGTCGTTCTCATGGCGAAGCTATCAAGTGATGCCGCGTCCGAAACAAGGCACTCACTGTCGCCCTGGAGAGCTGTGGCTAATTCATCCCGGGCTTCGGGGTCCGCCTGGGTAGCACGGATTCCCAAGAAAACCTCGTCGCCCTTCTCCATGCGATCAACGTCTTGGTAGAGAACACTCGTTGCGTCGTGCCGAAGAAAGACATCACGTCGCTCTTCCACGCCGTTATCGCGCCACGAAACTACGAAATCAGGGAAGAACGAGTGATTGAAGTGATCTGTTGCCAGAACATCAAGCGACGAGTCGATCTCGGTCATTTCGCGAGCGATTATGGTCTTAACATCCCGAATGGCTGCATCACCCGACGACTGGTCCATTGCGTTGTCGATGGCCACCTGCATAGCGCTATACATGTCACCGACCCCCTGCAATGATGGCGTGAACGCTCGCGTAATGCTGTGGACTCATGAGTAACTCTTCGTGGCGATCAGACAGTACTAGAAGCCACAGCCTTGAGCTGACCAACTTGACGACATCGTGATCGATTTGTTGCCCGGCAAGCTTATCTGGATACTCGGCCAGTGCCCTGACGACCACAGAGGGCGAACAAAGGTCCCTCCAATCGGTTTGCGAGAATGGGTGCCAGGTAACCCACATGAATTCGTTTTCTCTATCCAGATTCTCGTCGATGCTTCTTTTCGTCGCCGAATACGAATGTGCGAGATACTCAAGGTATTTCGCAGGCTGCTTGCCAACAGTGCTGTCGGTCTTAACCTCTACGAAAAATGGCTTGCACGGTGGTGCGATGAAGTGGCCCGCAAGGTCGTAACTGTCGTGCTTGCCGGAAAGGTCCAATAGCCCCACTCGGTTGGGCGCTTCGTAGACCACCCATGGCACGTTGCACCTAGTTGTGTACTCTAGCCACTTTTTGGTGAAGTATACACCCTTACGTCCTTTTTCATGTTGAACCTCACCACCTAGCATGCGGCCAGGTTATCGACCAGTTACGGTGGGCAACAGCCCCGAAGGTCCGAATCTTTTGGACCAATTCCCCAGCGTGCGTACATCAGCAGGCAGCCCGGCAATGCCCAGAGGTACAACGAACCACGACGCCCGCGACGGCCTTCAGCCGACCGGCCGGGGGTTGGGACCTGCGTGCCAGACCGTCAGCAACCGCCTTGCCGCAATCCACAGGTTCAGGGCCGGGCACAGATCCGGCACAACTGAGCGCGAGTAACGGCGGAAGATGCTTAAACCGATGGAAGGCGTTTCCGCAGTTCAGGAGCCACACCGAGGGTGGCGTGTGAGGTCGGGAAGCCGGGGCTCTTACTTCCAGCGGAACTGCACGAACCGACACCTCAAGGGGTCATCGACTTGGAACGACAGCTTGGATCGGGTGGAGCTGTCGACAGCAACCGGCGTGGACGAGGGTGCCCGTCGGCGGAAGCGTGCGGACAGCCGCCCGAGGTCGCGAACGCGGACAGACGATGCCGGACGATCCGCACAGAGCTTGTGGTCGAGGTATCGCGGGGCTCGCCAAGCAGCCAACCGAACCGAGCCGCCAAACCGGCGAGCAGGAGGGGACGAGCACAGACGCGGACACCACGTCGAGCAAGAGGACCAGGCGGTTGACCAGCGCCCCGGAGCCGACTCGAAATGCGCAGATCATGGCAGGGTCTACGCCCGATGTTGCCGAGACAGTCTCTTTTGGATCAAGGCGCCGCGCAAGCGCGGCGCAGGCACGCCGCGCTCGGCCTGCTGGCGGCCTCCGGCCGGCATCGGCCGGCACGGCGTGCCTACCCCTGGGAAGCATGGGGTGGCGTCGAGCTTTCAAGCGCTCCGTGTGATCGTGGCCGAGTGAGCAGCCCGGATCTCGACACCATCACCGCGTTCAGGCGGCATGTCGGCGCACTGGCGGCGCAGCTCCTCGCCGCCGACGATCCGTACGACACTGCGGTCCAGCTCTGGGGCGATTCTGGTCGTTCGACTTGGGCTGGCGCTTTGGCTGATGGGCTGTGCGCAGTCTGGGGCGCTCTGACGGACTGGGCCGAGCGGAAGCCCGCGGAGGCAGGTCTCGCGGCGGCCGAGATGAAGAGTGCCGCACAGGGCTGGTTGGCACTCGATCCCCAGGACCAGAAAGCAGTCGCGGCCTACTTCCAGCACTGGTTGCACAGGCTCTACCCCGCCGACGAGCGAACTCGGTAGCTCGTGACGATCGCGAGGGTGGCGACCCGCCGTCGAGGGCGGGGCGATCGCTGCCGCGCCGCTACGCGGCTTGCCATCGGTGCCGGGGTCCAGGCGCGCGGAAAGCCGGCGACACGGCAAGCCGCCCCCGGCCCAAAGGCCGGGGGCGGTGAGCCGTACGCCGCCGGACAACCGCGCGCCCATGCGCAGCCGTGCCAGCAACGTGCCAGTAGCCGGTGTCCCAGACGGTCAGCAGCGGTCATGATCGGGCACCACGGTACCGCCGCTGAGCAGGCGTTCCGGACAGATCAGGTCAGCCGAGAACGATCTTCCAAACTGGCGGTTTCACATGACGTCGGCAGCGGCGCAGGCTCCGCCGGGACGAAGTGCCCAGCGTCTGGCTCTCCTTCGTAGAGATTCTACGATGTGGCCTGCCGAGCGCGCTGAGCGTGTTGGTGCTGTTGAACGACCCCGATGCAGGCAACAACGTCAGACTCATCGGCTGACAAGAACAGTTGGAAGTAGTACGGCGGATCGCTCAGTCTGACGCGTCCGACCCGTAACGGCTGTTCACGAAGGGCATACAGTACTTCGACGGCTTCAGCGAAGCCAAGAGTCGGAATGCCCCTCTCTCGGGTGTGTATCTGCCGGCCCCGATAGATCTCCGCGAAGTGGCTCGCCGGCAGCGAACCATCGAATACGTCGATGGACGCACCACGCTCTACTGCCCCACGGCATGCCTCGAATGCCCCACCCCGATCGGTGAGCAGGGAGATCAATTGCGCGCGCTCCATCCCGAAACCGTACAGCCAAGCCGGCCGACTGAACCGTTGACGGGCCGACGCGAGACGACGGGACGAGCAGGTCAACGCAGGCACCGACCACGACCGACACCAGTCTTGATCTTTGTAGGGCAGGGGGCGGAAGCTGGGCACGCGCTCGCGGACCGCCTTCGGGCGGCTTACGGCCGTCCTCGGGCGCCCGCAGCGCGTCATCCGAGAGTCAGCGGATCGTCAGCGAACGCCGTACCGCGTGGTCCGACTCGATCATGCTCGACGGCACGACCGATGCGTCTGACCACGCGGTACGGCACTTGATCACGCTCGCCGCTACGTCAGGTCACTTTCCCCCCGACGGGGGTCGTCCCTTTCCGGAGTGGGCGCTCCACCGCAGCTCACAGGCCGTCTCTGTCCTCGCCGAGGCCGCGCTCGGAGGGCGAATCCTCGGCCGGAGGCAGCAGAGAGGCAGCAGAGCTGTCGAAGGCCGCCAAGATCCGGGCGGCGTAGTCCGTCCGGGTGTGCGTATAACGATTCAGCGTCGTGGACGCCTGCTTGTGGCCGATGACCCGCTGCACCAGGTTGATCGGGCCGGTGTTGACGACCTGGCCGAGCAGGCCGATGCACACCGGGATCTGGCAGGGGTGGCCCGCCGTGCTCGCGGCGGGGACCAGCGAGGGCAGCCAGACCCGGCGGCGGAAGATCGACCGGCGCAGGGGGCACCCGATCCGGTCACGGACGACGAGCGTGCGCGGGTCTAGGTCCCCGGCCTCGGTGCGCAGCTGGCGCAGCGCGGCCAACAGGAAACCCGGAAGCGGCACGGTCCGCACGCCAGCGCGACTCTTCGGGTACGGATGGAACAGGATGCCGCCGTGGGTCTCCGCGGTGATCTGGACCGCGCGCAGCAGAGCGCGATGGCGGGCCAGGCGGGCGGCCCGCTCCCCGGGCGGCGGGTCAACGGCAGGTAGTGAGGATGGCGAACTACCCCTGGGCATGCAGCCACTACATCGGGCTCGCTCCGCCCGGTCCGCCGGGCGAGGATGTGGAGGTTCGCGTGCCGTGTGCCGTACCAGGACGGTCAGGGTGATCGTTGGTGGCCACCCATGAACCGTTTTGCCGCGAGCTGCGGATAACAGGTGATGCTTCCCTGCTCCGCGAGAGGCCTTGCGTGAAAGAACTCAGACCAACGTCGGACGCCGATGTCGGTGCGGTGACGGACGCAGTGATCATCGAGCGCTCCGTGCGGGACCCGGAGACCTTCTCGACGATCTTCGACCGACACGCGCCGCACATCCACCGTTACCTGGCACGTCGCCTTGGTGTGCCGGCTGCGGACGATCTGGTTGCGGAGACGTTCCTCGCGGCGTTCCGCCGCCGGGACCGCTTCGACACCACCTATCCGAACGCGCGGCCGTGGCTGTACGGGATCGCCACCAAAATCGTTGGCCAGCACCGGCGAAATGAGGAGCGCGAGTACCGGCTGCGGCAGGCGTACGTCCCCGCGACGAGCGAGGCATCGCATGCCAACCGGGTCGCCACCGTGGTGACGGCGCAATCACTACGCCGGCCCCTCCTCGAGGCGCTGGCCAGGCTCTCCGACGGAGATCGCGACGTGTTGTTGCTGATCGCCTGGGAGGGACTCAGATACGACGAGGTCGCCGCCGCACTGTCGATTCCGGTCGGCACCGTGCGATCACGACTCAACCGAGCCCGCAAGCTGCTCCGTGAACGGTTGGGCGGCGCACCGGCCAGCACGATCGAGGAGGTACTGAGCAATGGATGAGATGCGACTGCTCCAGCAGCTCGGCGGTGAGACCGGGCTGCCGGCAGCCGAGCGGTTGGAGCCGGCCCGCAGCCGGCTGGAGGCCGCCATGGCGGCGACGGCTGCTGAGCCTTTGCCCGCGGTGTCCACCGTGCGCCCGACGCCTTCCCGCTGGAGGCGACCGGCCTGGCGGCTGGTGCTCAGCGGGGTGGCGGCGGCGGGTCTAGCGGGGGCGATCGCTTCCGTACTGGTGCTCGTACCGGACCAGCTCGGTGGCAGCACGCCACCCGCACGGGCCGATGCCACCCAGATTCTGCAGAACGCGGCGGCCGCCGCGCTGCGGGTGCGCGATGTCGATCCCCGGCCGAACCAGTTCGTCTACACACGCCTGCAGCAGGGGCGTGATCTGCGGGAGAGCTGGACGTCGGTGGACGGAACGCGGGACGGTCTGGTTATCGAGACCTCTGCCGCCAGCCGCACGGAGATAGTCGTTCCCGGCTGCCGGAATGGGCGGGCGGTGGTGCTGAAGGGGGGCCGGGTGGTTCCGGGCGAGACCGAGCGGTGCACCCCAGCACCCGCCTACCGCGCCGACCTGCCCACCGACGCCGCCGCGATGCGGGCCTTCCTGGCCGAGAATGCCAAGGGGGAACCGGGCGACGCCAATGCCGCCGGCAAGGAGATCCTCTACTACCTCACCGACAGCTACCTACGCCCCCGGACCCTGGCGGCGCTCTATGAGGCTGCGGCGACGATGCCGGACCTGCAAGCCGTGAAGCCCGTCAAGGACGCCGCGGGCCGGCCGGGCATCGGGATCACCTGGCCATCGACGCACGGCTCGGGCGAAATCGTGCTCGTCTTCCACCCCGAGACCTACACCTTCCTCGGCGTGGGCGGGCCGGCAGGCGGATCGGCGGTGTTGGCCCTCGCCATCGTTGACCGAGTCGGCCAGAGGACCTGACATCCGTCCCAGCGGCCAGCCGCCTCCCATGCATGAACTGTCCAGCCACTGGATCCGGATAACGGATGACGCTCTTCTGTGAGAGGCCTACCATGCGATTCCTGCGACGGCGGACGAAGAATGTCGGCGGCGGTGCATTGACAGATGCCGAAATAATCGCTTGGTCCGAGGAGGATCCCGAGATCTTCTCGACGATCATCGACCGGCACGCGCGGCGCATCCATCGTCACCTAGCGCGACGCTTCGGTGTGTCGGCCGCAGACGAACTTGTCGCGGAGACATTCGTCGCGGCGTTTCGTCTTCGGAATCGGTTCGACATCACCCAGTCCGACGCTCGACCCTGGCTTGACGGGCTCGCCACTGACCTGGCCAACCAGCACCGGGCGGCAAGGCAGACCTAAAACTCTGGGTAGTTGGCGGCCGGTGCGAGGTGGGCGGGGCTCACTCTGCTGGTTGCTCCGTGGTTGCTTGACGTCGAGGAACTGATGCTTGGCAATCACCGCGATGCACTACCGGGAGAAGGGGTGGTGGTCCCGGCCGTCAGGTACGTGGGTGGTGTGCAAGGGGCGTCGATCAGGACGGCGTGCAGACGACTGCGGTGCATACAGCGCAGGCTATCGATGCGTACGGCCCGTCGCCGTCGTCGCGGAGGGCTGCCGCGGGTGCGGGGGAAAGCCGAGCGTGGCTACCGCCTGCCGCGGCTCGCGTCGGTCGGCGGCGCGGGTCGGTCGGCGGCGCGGGTCGGTCGGCGGCGCGGGTCGGTCCGGGTGGTCGGCGTCGCCCGCCCGGTCGAGAAGCTCCACGAGGTCGTCGGTCACGGTGGCGGATCACGCGGCGGCGTACGACAGGGGCCGTGCCGTGGCCGACGGACATAGCAGATCGACTCGCGCAGTGGGCGTTGTCCACAGGCGCCGAAGTTGTCCACAGGCTGGTGCCGTGGGGCGGCGTCCGGCGGCGGATCGGGGGCAGGGTCTCGGGTCAGCAACCCCGGAGCCCGACCGCTGGAGGCCGCGATGCCACCCCGTACCTCCGTCCCGCCGCACCGGCGACTGCCGCTGCTCGTCACCTCGGACGGCGACCTGCTCGACGACCTGCTCCGGCTCGCCGCGGCGGGCGGCGTCGAGGTGGAACTCGCCGCCGACCCGGCGGCGGCCCGGACCCGCTGGCTGCCCGCCCCGCTCGTGCTGGTCGGCGCCGACCAGGCCCAGCCGTGCCTGCGGGCGCGGCTGCCGCAGCGGCCACGGATGGTGCTGGTCGGCCGGTCCGGGGAGCCCGATCCCGGCTTCCAGGTCGCCGAGCTGATCGGCGCCGAGCACGTGGCGGTCCTGCCGGCCGCCGAGCCGTGGCTGGTGGACCGGTTCGCCGAGTGCGGGCCGGAGGGCGCCGATCGGGGCGTAGCCCGGATCACCGCCGTGCTGGGCGGGCGTGGCGGCGCCGGGGCGAGCATCCTGGCCGGCGGGCTCGCGGTCACGGCCGCCCGTGCCCGGCTGCGCACCCTGCTCGTCGACGCCGACCCGCTCGGCGGTGGGCTCGACCTGGTGCTGGGTTGGGAGCAGTTGGAGGGGCTGCGCTGGCCGGCGCTGACCGACGCCGACGGCCGGGTGGACGCGCCGACGCTGGTACGGGCCCTGCCGAGCCGGGGCGACCTGGTGGTGCTCTCCTGGGACCGGGGCGACCTGCTCGCCCTGCCCGCCCAGGCGATGGCGGCCACGGTCGACGCCGCCCGGCGGGGCCGGGACTTCGTGGTGGTGGACCTGCCCCGGCAACTGGACGACGCTGCCGTCACCGCACTCCAGGCGGCCGACCAGGTGTTCGTCGTCGTACCGGCCGAACTGCGGGCCACCGCCGCGGCCGCCCGGGTGGTGGCGGCCGCCGCACCGCACTGCGCCGCGATGTCGGTGATCGTGCGCGGTCCGGCACCGGGCCGGCTCGGGGCCGCCGAGGTGGCCCGCGCGCTCGGGCTGCCGCTCGCCGGCACGCTGCGGCCGGAGCCGGCGTTGGCCCGTGGGCTGGAGCGGGGCGAGGCACCGGCCGCCCACGGCCGGGGGCCGCTGGCGGCCCTCTGCCAGCGCATCGTCGCCGACCTGACCGGTACACCCACGGCGGGTGCGGCATGACCGGACCGTCCGAGGGCGACACCCTCGCCTCCCGGGTGCGGCAGCGGATCGCGGCCACGGCGACCCCGGTCACCCCCGCCGCGATCGTGTCCGCCGTACGCGCGGAACCCACCGCCGCCGTGCTGGGCGACACCGCCCTGCTGCGGATGGCCGACCGGGTGCACGACGACCTGGTGGGCGCCGGTCCGCTCGCGCCGCTGCTGGCCGACCCGGAGGTCACCGACGTGCTGGTCAACGGCGTCCGGGTCTGGGTGGACCGGGGGCAGGGCCTGCACCAGGTCGCGGTGCCGATCGGCACGGTCGACGACGTTCGCCGGCTCGCCCAGCGGCTCACCGCCAGCGCCGGCCGGCGGCTCGACGACGGCTCGCCGTACGCGGACGCCCGACTCCCCGACGGCACCCGGCTGCACGCCGTGCTGCCGCCGGTGGCGACCGACGGTCCCTACCTGTCCCTGCGGACGTTCCGGCAGCGGCCGTTCACCCTCGACGAGCTGGTACGCCAGGGGACGGTGCCCCGGCCGATGGCGCCGGTGCTATCCGCCGTGGTGGCGGCCCGGCTGGCGTACCTGGTGACCGGCGGCACCGGCTCGGGCAAGACGACTCTGCTGAACACGCTGCTCGGGCTGGTGCCGTCGACCGAGCGGATCGTGCTGGTGGAGGACGCGGCCGAGCTGCACCCCCGGCACCCGCACGTGGTCGGGTTGCAGGCCAGGACTGCCAACGTGGAGGGCTCCGGCGCGGTCGGGCTGACCGACCTGGTCCGGCAGGCACTGCGGATGCGGCCCGACCGGCTGGTGGTCGGCGAGTGCCGGGGCGGGGAGGTGGTCGACCTGCTCGCCGCCCTGAACACCGGTCACGACGGCGGTGCCGGCACCCTGCACGCCAACGCCCCTTCCGACGTGCCGGCCCGGCTGGAGGCGCTCGGGATGCTCGGTGGGCTGCCCCGCCCCGCGCTCCACGCCCAGGTGGCCGCCGCGCTCCAGGTGCTGCTCCAGGTGCGCCGGGGCGAGCAGGGGCGGCTGCTGGAGTCGGTGTGCCTGCTCCTGCCCGAGGGCCCGGACCGCCTGGTCGCCGCGGTTCCCGCCTGGGTACGCGGGCGCGGCCTCGGTCCCGCCGCCCGCGCGCTCGGAGCGCTGCTGCGGGAGCGCGGCGTGCCGGTGCCGCCGGTCCTCAGCGAGCCGTGGCCCGGATCGGCGGGCCCGAAGTGAGCGCCCCGTACGCGCTGGTGGCGCTGCTGTCGATCGCGTCGGCGGTCGTCGTGGCCAACCTGGTGGGCGGCCTTCGGAGCAGGCGGCGCGCCCTCGCGAGCGAGGCACAAGGGAACGCGTCGACCGGGGCGGACGATCCGCTCGTCGACTGGGTCACCGAGCTGCGTCGGGCGTCGGAGCCGGACCTCCGCCCCGCCCCGCCGGACCGTCCCGCCGAGACGTTTCCCGGCCCGGCCGCTGCGGCGGTGCCGACCGGCCGGCAACCGGGTGAGATGTCCGAGGTGGCCGCGACGGCGCGCCTGCCGGCCGCCGCCCAGGCCGCCTCGGTCCGCCGGGTGCCTCCGAGCGGGCGCGGACCGGGCGGCGCGGCGCAGTGGCTGCCGCGGGACGTCGCGGACCGGACGTCCTGGCTGTGGCCCGCCGGTGGTCATCCCGGCCCGTCCCGACCGCCGGGACCCGTCCGACCACCCGTCCGGCGGGACGCGCGACGTCCCGTCGGCGCGCCGGCCCCGACCGCTGCACCCACCCGTCGACCCGACGTACGGGCAGCCCGTCCTGCCGGTGCGGGACGGCGAGACTGGTCGGGTGTGCTGACCACGTCACCGAGGCGCACCCTGCTGCTGGTGGGACTGGCCGGCGTCGCGGCCGGACTGCTGCTGGCCGGGCCGGTGGCGGCGGTGGCCGTCGGCGCCTACGGCACGCTGGCCGCCCGCGCGCTGCTCCGACGGCAGTCCGGCCAGCTGGCGGACCGGGCCCGGCGACGTCGGCTGGACGAACTCTGTGGGCTGGCCGCCGATCTGCGGGCTGGCCTGCCGGTGCCGGTCGCCGCCGAGCAACTCACCCTCGGACGGGTCGGAATCCCCGCCGGGATCGGACCGCAGGATGCGGCGCCGGGCGACGGGCGGGCCGCCAATGCCAGAGCGGACACGCTGCTCAAGCCGCTCCGGCGACCCGCCGGCAACGGCCCGGACCGGCTGGAGCGGCTGGCGCGGGCGGCCGTACGCCTCGCAGACCGGACGGGCGCGCCGCTGGCCGAGCTACTGGAGCGCATCGAGGCCGACGCCCGCTCCACCGACCGGGGACTGGCCGCCGCGGACGCCCAGGCGGCCGGGGCGCGCGCCACCGCGTTGCTGCTCGCCGCTCTGCCGCTCGGCGGCATCGGGCTCGGCTACGGCATCGGCGTCGACCCCGTGGCGGTGCTGCTGCACACCCCCGTCGGCGGTGCGTGCGCGGTCGCCGCCGTCGGTCTCCAGGTCGCGGGCCTGTTCTGGGCCGAGCGGCTCGGCGCGACACCGGGGCGGGCGAGCTGATGCTCCGGGCGGTGCTGGTCGCGGGCTGCCTGGCGGCGGTGGCGCTGCTCGCCGTCGCGTTCCTCGCCGGCCGGCGGCCGCTGCGCCGCCTGCACGCCCTGCGCGGGGCGCCGCCCGGCGTACGTCCGGCCGGCTCGGTTCACCGACCGGTGGTGCCCGGGACCGGTGACGAGGCGCCGGAGGGTGCGCGGTCCCGACGACGGCCGGATGCGATCCGGCTCTCCGCCGGGCTGGGTGGTCTGGCCGTGGCCGTCGTGGTCGGCGGCTGGCCCGGGTTGCTGACAGCCGTTCCTGCGGCGCTGCTGCTCGACCGGATGCTGCGCCGGATCGAGCCGTCGGCCGTACGCAGGCGGCGGCTGCGGGAGGCCGCCGACCTCCCGCTCGCCGCCGACCTTCTCGCGGCGGCGATGCGGGCGGGGGCACCGGTGGACAGGTCCGTCCTGGCCGTGGCGGACGCGCTCGACGGGCCCCTCGCCGACCGGCTCGCCCGGGTGGGCCGGTTGCTGCGGCTCGGCGGCGGCCCCGAGGAGGCGTGGGAGCCGCTCGCGTCGGTGCCGGGCGCCGAGCGGCTGACGGCTGCCGTCCTGCGCTCCTCTAACAGCGGCGGGGCGCTGGCCGGCGCGCTGACCCGGCTCGCCGACGACCTGCGCGCCGACCGGTCCACGGCTGCCGAGGCGGCCGCCCGCCGCGCCGGCGTCCTCATCGTGCTGCCGCTGGGGCTCTGCTTCCTGCCGGCCTTCATTCTCGCCGGCCTGGTGCCGGTGATCGTCGCCGTTCTCGGCGACGTGCTCTGACACACCCTCCAGAAAGGACGATCACGTGCGCAAACTTCTCGCCCGCTTGCGCGGGGACGCCGGGATGAACACAGCCGAGTACGCCGTCGGCACGCTCGCCGCCGTCGCCTTCGCCGGGATCCTGCTGAAGGTGCTGACCTCCGGCAACGTGCAGTCCGCGTTGACCGCCGTCATCGACCGGGCGCTCAAGTGAGCTGGCGCCGGTCGGCCGGCCGCGACCGGGGCTCCTTCACCGCCGAACTGGCGGCCGGCCTGCCGGCGCTCATGCTGCTCCTGCTCACCGGGCTGACCGCGGTGAACGCCGTCGGCACGAGGGCGGGCTGCCTGCACGCGGCCCGGGAGGCGGCGCTCGCCGCCTCCCGGGGCGAGGACGGGGCGTCCGCCGCCGGCCGGGCGGCCCCGGCGGGCGCCGAGGTAACGGTCACGGTCGAAGGCCAGCGGGTCACCGCCACCGTCCGAGGGCCCGTACGCGCACTCGGCACGCGGCTGCCCCGGATCACCGTGACCGCGACCGCGGTCGCGGCCGTGGAACCCGGCGTCCCGGCGGCCCGACCGTGACCGGCCCGTCAGTGCCTCGCCGCAGAGGAAACGGCGGGGAGCGTGGCGGAGCGACGGTCTGCCTGCTCGCGGTCGGGCTGGTGTTCGTCGTGGTCGGCCTGTTCGGGGCGGCCGTCGGGGCCGCCCAGACCGCCCGGCAGCAGGCCCGGGTCGCGGCGGACTTCGGCGCGCTCGCCGGTGCCGGGCAGGCCCTCCGTGGCGAAACGGCGGCGTGCGGTCGGGCAGCGGAGATCGCCGCCGCCAACGGCGGCTCACTGCTGGACTGCCGGCTCGACGGCCTCGACCTCCTGGTGACCGCGGAGGTGGCCGTCACCCCGCTGCCCGGCCTGGCGCGGGCCGCCACGGCGACCGCCCGCGCCGGACCGGTCCGGGCTGACCAGGAGGGGAGCTGACCAGGAGAGGGGTTGGTCAGACGCCAGGTCGCCCTGACCAGGTCGGCAAGGAGCCGGGCGGGGTGGCGGGAACGCCGCCTCGCGCCGCCGTGATTCGGCACCTCGCGCCGCCGTGATTCGGCACCTCAGGTCGCCGTGATTCGGCACCTCAGGTCGCCGTCGAGCGCCGCCAGGCGTAGCCCGGCACCGGCGGGTCAGCGTGCCTGGAGGGCGTCGAGGGCGACGGCCATCGCGATCACGAGTCGGCGGTCGATCTGCGGGTGCTGCACCTGGACGACGTACCGGTCGCGCAGGCCCCACTGCTTGATCACCGAGAAGACGGGCTGGCCGTCGGCGACGAAGTCGAAGTGGTACGGCAGCCAGGACAGTGAGTCGACGAAGCGCCGCAGCAGCGCCACCGGCATGCTGCGTTCCTGGCCGGTGATCTGCGGCAGGCCGGCCTGCTCCACGTGCCACGTGGACCGGAGCAGCGACTGGGCGAAGTCCTTGCGGAACTGGCCGATCGGGTTGCCGGCGTGGTCGGTCACGTCGTACGTGGCGCCGATGTCGAGGCGCTGGCGGGCCTTGAAGCCGAGCAGCGGCTGCTGCTTCGAGTCGTCGGTGTAGATCGTCACCTGCTCCTTGAAGGCGAGCCGCTTCTGCTGGGCGAACGCCAGCATCCCGCCTTCGGAGCCGTCCGGTGCGACGGCGTGGACCTCGTACTGGTTGACCATCATCCGGATCCGCTGCCGGATGTGGAACTGCTGCTGGGACTGCAAGGTGTCGGGCTGCATTGAATCTCCTTCGAGGGGTGGGCCGGAGTGTCGCACAGGCTCAACCGTCCCGCCGGCCCTCTGGTAGCGAGCGGCCCCGTCGTCACCCGCGCCTCCGCCACCCCGAACCCCTCGCCGGAGCCCGCCGCCCGAACTCGTCGCCCGAACTCGTCGCCAGAACCCACCTCCCGAGCCGCCGCGAGATCGCGCCGCGAGATTGTGCCGCGAGATTGTGCCGCCAGATTGTGCCGCCAGATCGCGCCGCGAGATCGCGCCGCCGGAATCCGCCCCGCGTGGGACGGCAGCGCGCACGGCGGCTGGTCAGTCCCGGACGGCAGCGTCACCCGGAGCAGCGGCGCGAGGATCCGGGGTGCCGCCGGCATCCCCGGACCGGCGGGGCGCCGGTACGCCGTCGGGCAGGTTGGCGAGCACCACGTCCAGCACCTTCACCGCGTCCGGCTTCGAGAGCGGGTTGTTGCCGTTGCCGCACTTCGGGGACTGCACGCAGGACGGGCAGCCCGCCTCGCAGCCGCACTCCGCGATCGCGTCCCGGGTGGCCCGCAGCCAGGCCGCGGCCGTGCCGTACGCGCGCTCGGCGAATCCCGCCCCGCCGGGGTGCCCGTCGTAGACGAAGACCGTCGGCGCCTCGGTGTCCGGGTGCACGGCGGTGGAGAGCCCGCCGATGTCCCAGCGGTCGCAGGTGGCGGTGAGCGGCAGCAGCCCGATCGCGGCGTGCTCGGCGGCGTGCAGTGCGCCCGGTACGTCGGCCGGCTCCACGCCGGCGGCCACCAGGGACTGCGGCGACAGGGTGAACCAGACCGCCACGGTGCGCAGCTCCCGGGCCGGTAGGTCCAGCGGGCGCGTGTCGATGACCTCGCCGGAGGCGATCCGTCGTCGCTGGTACGACACCACCTGGCTGGTCACGTCGACCTCGCCGAGGAAGAGGCCGACGGGCCCGGCGTCCACGTACGAGCGGACCGACACCACCGACAGCGACGTGACGTCCCGGGCATGGGTGGACCAGTCCGGCTCCTCGGGGTGCACCAGCGCGCACCCGTCGGCCAGGTCGAGCGAGTCGACCACGTACGAGACGCCCTGGTGCAGGTAGACCGCGCCGGGGTGGAGCAGGAAGTGCGACGAGCCGCCGTCGACGGTGCCGAGCAGCCGCCCGGTCGCCGCCTCCACCACGCAGACCGGCGCGCCGCCCTCGCCGCGCAGGTCCACCTCCGGCCGTTCCCGGTGCCGCCAGTACCAGCCGGTCGGCCGCTGTCGCAGCGCCCCCGCCGCCACGAGCTGGTCCACCGCCTCCTTGGCCCCGTCGCCGAAGAGTTCCAGGTCGGCAGGGGTCAGCGGCGCCTCGACGGCCGCGCGGGCGAGCTGCGGGGCCAGCACGTACGGGTTGGCGGGGTCGAGCACGGTCGCCTCCACCGGCCGCCCGAACAGCGCCTCCGGATGGTGCACCAGATAGGTGTCGAGCGGGTCGTCCCGGGCGACCAGCACGGCGAGCGCCTCCTGCCCGGAGCGCCCGGCCCGGCCGGCCTGCTGCCACAGCGAGGCCCGCGTGCCCGGGTAACCGCAGATCAGCACCGCGTCGAGCCCGATCAGGTCGACGCCCAGCTCCAGCGCGTTGGTCGAGGCCAGCCCGAGCAGGTCACCGTGCAGCAGCGCGCGTTCCAGCTCGCGTCGCTCCTCGCGCAGGTACCCGGCCCGGTAGGCGGCCACCCGGTCGCCGAGGCCGGGCACCGCCTCGTCGAGGGCGCGGCGGGTGTTCGCGGCGACCACCTCGGCGCCGCGCCGGGAGCGCACGAAGGCCAGTGTGCGTACCCCCTCGGCGACCGTGTCGGCGAGCAGGTCGGCCGTCTCCCGCAGCGCCGACCGGCGGACCTGGGTGAGGTCCGCCTGCTGGTCCGCGTGGGAGTCCGGCGGCAGCAGCGGCGGCTCCCAGAGCGCGAAGGTCACCCCGCCGCGCGGCGAGGTGTCCTCCGTGACGGCGGCGACGGGCAGCCCGGTGAGCCGCCCGGCCGCCGCCGCCGGGTCGCCGGAGGTCGCCGAGGCCAGCACGAAGACGGGCGCCTTGCGCGAGCCTGCGAGCGCGGGGGAGGTGGATCGGCCCGAAGCGCCGCTCAATCTCCGTAGCCGGCGCAGCACGTGCGCGACGTGCGAGCCGAAGACCCCCCGGTAGGTGTGGCACTCGTCGATCACCACGTACGCGAGCCGGCGCAGGAACCCGGACCACTGGGCGTGGCCGGGCAGGATGCCGTGGTGCAGCATGTCCGGGTTGGTCAGCACGAACCGCGAGTGCCGCCGGATCCACTCCCGCTCGGCGCGCGGGGTGTCGCCGTCGTAGCAGGCGGGGCGTACGCCCTCCAGCTCCAGCGCGGCGACGGAGCGCAACTGGTCGGCGGCGAGCGCCTTCGTCGGCGCCAGGTAGAGCACGGTGGCCCGGGGGTCGGCGAGCAGGGTGGCCAGCGCGGGGAGCTGGTAGGCCAGGGACTTGCCGGACGCGGTGCCGGTGGCGACCACCACGTGCTGGCCGTCGTACGCCAGGGTGGCGGCCTCGGCCTGATGCCGCCAGGGCGCGACCACGCCACGCCGGGCGAACGCCGCGCGCAACTCCTCCGGCGCCCAGCCCGGCCACGGGGCGGGCTCGCCGGCCCGGGCCGGGACCCGTTCGACGTGGGTGACCGGATCGACGCCGTTGCGGGCGCGCAGCCGGCCCAGCAGGTCAGCCGGCGATCGCCCGGGACCGGTGCCTGCGGATACGGTGGCTGCGGACGACGGCTTCAGGTCGTCGCGCGGCGTCAGACGTGCCGAGCCGGAGCTGTCGGACGACGGCTTCAGGTCGTCGCGCGGCGTCGGGGGCGTCGAGCCGGAGCTGTCGGACGACGGCTTCAGGTCGTCGCGCGGCGTCAGACGCGCCGAGCTGAAGCTGTCGGAGGTCACGTCCTGCACTCTCGCACTGGTGTTCGGAGATGAAAAGCGGGGTATGGGGATGCCTTCGCCGGTGAGCAGAGCCGTATCCGGCGGGGATGGTTAGATGCCCAGGAGAGTTTACGGCTCTTGCGAGGGAGGACCGATGGAGCTGTCGCTGGCGACCCGCACCGTGGGCGAGCACACAGTGCTTGAGGTCGGCGGTGAGGTGGACGTCTACACCGCCCCCCGGCTGCGGGAACGGCTCCTCGAACTGATCGACGGCGGGGCCCGCCACGTCGTGGTCGACCTCGGCCGGGTGGACTTCCTCGACTCCACCGGCCTGGGCGTGCTGGTGGGCGCGCTCAAGCGGCTGCGCTCGGCCGGCGGTTCGTTCGCGCTGGTCTGCGACAAGGAGCCGCTGCTCAAGATCTTCCGGATCACCGCGCTCGACCAGGTCTTCCCGTTGCATCCCACGGTCGACGCGGCGATCGGCGCGGGCCCGGCCGGCGCTGGCGCGTGATGGCCACGGTCCGGCTCTCCTTCTCGCCGGCCCCGGTGCACGTGCGCACCGCGCGCCTGGTCGGTGTGGCGGTCGCCCGGCGCGCCGGGGTCCGCGAGGACCTGCTCGACGAGGTGCGCCTCGCCATCGGCGAGGCGTGCACGCGTGCGGTCGCCCTGCACCGGCAGTACGGCGTGCCCGACCCGGTGCTCGTCGAGATGTCCGACAGCGGGGCGTACGCGGTGCGGGTCGTCGACCGCGCGCCGATCGAGGCCGGCCTCGGCCTGGCCGCGCTGGACGCCGACCAGCTCGCCAACGAATCGCTGAACGAGGACGACCTCACCACCGGCGTCGGCTTCGCGCTGCTCGCCGGCTTCGTCGAGGACCTGCAGGTCCGCCCGGTCGACGAGGGCATCGGCACCGAGGTGCGGATGGTCTGGCCCGTGGGCCGCCGAAGCTGATCCGCCCGGCCCCGGCGAGGGGTCGAGCCGCACCTCCACCGCCCTCCGGCAGAGGGTGTCGCACGCCGTCAGGCCGCGTCCCGGGAAGGGACGCGGCCTCCTTGTCATGGACGGACTCCTATATCAGATTTTTCCTCATAACACAGCGACGAAGATCATCGAGACAGGGTGCCCCCTCGGTGTGACCTCCGACACTGCGGAGGGCTACAGTACGCGGGTTGTCAGCAAGTGATCGCATCCCGCAACCAGCGGGAACGGTGTCATCGCTGATCCGCCGGGGTGGGTTGGCGCGCGCTTGCGAATCCGCATCCAGGCGCCGGGTCGGTGCGTCTCCACCGGCCGGCGCGAGCGTTCGGTACAGGAGGACACAGATGTCCGACACCTTGGCCGCCGAGGGCGGCGGGATCTCCCTCACCGGAAACAACGTCACGTACGTCGTCATCGCCGCGGTGATCGCGCTGGTGGCGCTCGCCTTCGCCGCCGCACTGACGAAGGCCGTACTGGCCGCCGGCAAGGGCACCACCAACATGCAGGAGATCTCCGGCGCGGTCCAGGAGGGCGCCTCGGCCTACCTGCTCCGGCAGTTCCGCACCCTGGCGATCTTCGTGGTCATCGCCGTGGTGCTGCTCTTCCTGCTGCCGGTGCACGACACCGACGGCAGCGAGACGGCGGTGAAGATCGGGCGCTCCGCCTTCTTCGTCGTCGGCGCGCTGTTCAGCGCGTTCATCGGCGGTGCCGGCATGTGGCTGGCCACCCGGGCCAACCTGCGCGTCGCCGCCGCCGCCCGGGAACGGCAGGGCGGCCGCGAGGGCGCCATGAAGATCGCCTTCCGCACCGGCGGCGTCGTCGGCTTCCTCACCGTCGGGCTCGGCCTCTTCGGTGCCGCGCTGGTCGTGCTCTTCTTCCGGGGCGACGCGCCGACGGTGCTGGAGGGCTTCGGCTTCGGCGCGGCGCTGCTCGCCATGTTCATGCGGGTCGGTGGCGGCATCTTCACCAAGGCCGCCGACGTGGGCGCCGACCTGGTCGGCAAGGTCGAGCAGGGCATCCCCGAGGACGACCCGCGCAACGCCGCCACCATCGCCGACAACGTGGGCGACAACGTCGGCGACTGCGCCGGCATGGCCGCCGACCTCTTCGAGTCGTACGCCGTGACCCTGGTCGCCGCGCTGATCCTCGGCCGCGCCGCCTTCGGCGAGCAGGGCCTGGTCTTCCCGCTGATCATCTCCACCATCGGCGTGCTCATCGCGATCGTCGGCGTCTTCATCACCCGGCTGCGCGCCTCGGACCGCAGCGGCCTGACCGCGATCAACCGGGCCTTCTACATCTCCGCGCTGCTGTCCGCGGTGCTGGTCGCGGTCGCCACGTACGCGTACCTGCCGGCCACCTTCGCCGAGCTGGAGGGCGGGCTCACCGACGTCGACGAGAACCCGCGGGTCGTCGCCATCGGCGCGGTCGTCATCGGCATCGTGCTGGCCGCCGCGATCCAGGCGCTGACCGGCTACTTCACCGAGACCGACCGGCGCCCGGTGCAGGACATCGGCAAGAGCTCCCAGACCGGCCCCGCCACCGTCATCCTCGCCGGCATCAGCGTCGGCCTGGAGTCGGCGGTCTACTCGGCGCTGCTGATCGGCGCCGGCGTGTTCGGCGCGTTCCTGCTCGGCGGCAGCTCCATCACGCTCTCGCTGTTCGCCGTGGCGCTGGCCGGCACCGGCCTGCTCACCACGGTCGGTGTGATCGTCGCGATGGACACGTTCGGCCCGATCTCCGACAACGCCCAGGGCGTGGCGGAGATGTCCGGCGACATCGACGAGCACGGCGCCCGGACGCTGACCGAGCTGGACGCGGTCGGCAACACCACCAAGGCGATCACCAAGGGCATCGCGATCGCCACGGCCGTGCTCGCCGCGACGGCGCTCTTCGGCTCCTACACCGACACGCTGCGCACCGCGTACTCCGACGCGGGGGTGGGCGACGTCGGCGCCGAGATCCTCAACTCGCTGAACGTGGCGAACCCGCGCAACCTGGTCGGCCTGATCATCGGCGCGGCGGTGGTCTTCCTCTTCTCCGGGCTGGCCATCAACGCGGTCTCCCGCTCGGCCGGCGCGGTCGTGATGGAGGTCCGCCGGCAGTTCCGCGAGCTGCCCGGGATCATGGACCGCACCCAGCGTCCCGAGTACGGCAAGGTCGTCGACATCTGCACGCGAGACGCGCAGCGGGAGCTGATGACCCCCGGCCTGCTCGCCATCCTCGCCCCGATCGCGGTCGGCTTCGGCCTCGGGCCGGGTGCGCTCGCGGCGTACCTGGCCGGGGCGATCGGGGCCGGCACGCTGATGGCGGTCTTCCTGGCCAACTCGGGCGGCGCCTGGGACAACGCGAAGAAGCTCGTCGAGGACGGCGCGTACGGCGGCAAGGGCTCCGAGTCGCACGCCGCGACCGTCATCGGCGACACCGTCGGCGACCCGTTCAAGGACACCGCCGGCCCGGCGATCAACCCGCTGATCAAGGTGATGAACCTGGTCTCGCTGCTGATCGCGCCGGCCGTGGTGGCCTGGAGCGTGGGCGACGAGAAGAACACCGCCCTGCGGGTCGGCATCGCCGTGGTGGCGACGCTGATCGTCGTCGCGGCGGTGGTGTTCAGCAAGCGCAAGGGCGTGGCGATGTCGGACTCCGGTGCCGGCACCGGCACGGGCAGCCCGGACCAGCGACCGGAGACGGTCAACGCCTGATCCGTCCGGCATCCGGTCCCCGGTCGGCCCGCGTGGCCGGCCGGGGACCGTCCGTGCCGCCGCGGTAAACCTGACCGGTGCCCCGGCTCGACACAGGCCGTACGCTGCTTCGCATGCGCACGTGCCGGGCGGCAACCGCCGGAAAGCTCACGGTGGTCCTGGCCACGCTCGTCCTCGTGGCCGCCGGCTGCGGTGGCGGCCCCAGCCCGCAGGCGTGGGCGGCGTCGGTCTGCTCGGCGCTCACCCCGTGGCGGGCCGAGATCAGCAAGCTGACCAGCAGCACCGACCAGCAGATGACCGCCCAGACCACCCCGGCGCAGGCGAAGGAGAACCTGGTGCGGCTCTTCGGTGGCGCGGAGCAGGCCAGCGAGACCGCCCGGCGCAAGGTCGAGCAGGCCGGCATCCCGGAGGCCGAGCACGGTGCGGAGGTCTCCGCCGGCTTCCGCGCGTCCCTGGAGAAGATGCGCGACGCGTACGGCCGGGCCCGCGACACCATCGACGGGCTGAGCACCGGCCAGCCCGCCGCCTTCTACGACGGCGTCCGGGCCGCCGTGGACACCCTGAACAAGGAGTACGACGCCAGCGCGCTCGACACCAGCCGGCTCAACTCGGAGGAGTTGAAACGGGCCTTCGACGAGGTGCCGGAGTGTCGCTGAGCGGGACCGGTGAGTCGGACGGCCTGACGCCGCCCGCGCTGTTCCCGGCACCCGAGCCGGACCGGGTGGCGCCGGCGCCCCGGCGGGTCGCCCCGCCCCCGCCGGGCGACGTCGACGACTCCGCCCGGCAACTGCCGTTCTTCGCCGCCGAGGCGGCGGACCCGTCCCTCGCCGACCTCGCCGGGCTGCTCGCCGGTCCGGGCGAGGTGGTCCGGATGGGCGGGACGGCCCGCCTCTCGGTGGTGGTGGACGCCGCCTGGCGCGTGCACGTGCTCGTTGCCGAGCTGGCGCTGCGCGGGGTGGCGGCCACCTGGGAGGCGACCGCCGACGGGCGGCACGCGGTGCGCACCTCGTACGCCCGCACCCTGAAGCCGCTCGCGGTGGCCTGGCTGCGCGGCTCCGGCAAGCGCCCGCCCGCCGGGTTCCACCTCAACGGTCGGCGGCTGCGGCTCTGGCTCGCCGCGGCGGGGGTGGCCGAGCCGCCCGGCTACCTGCTCCGGCTCGGCGTGGCCGACGAGGAGTGCTGGGAGCCGGTCGGCGGGGCGCTCGCCGCGGTCGGCCTGTCCGGGGCCCTCCTGGGGCCGGCCGACGGCGGCCCGGCGTACCGGATCACCGGCCGCCGCCGGCTCGCCCGCCTGGCCGAGCTGGTCGGGGACCCGCCGCCCGCCGCCCCGCCGGCGGCCTGGCCCGGCCACCCCTGACCCGGCCCGCCCCCGCCCCGCCGGTGTCCGATCCGGGACAGCCGGACGCGGAAATCCGCAGGAAAACGGCCGGGTGGCGCCTCGACCGACGGTTCGCCATCGTCACAGTGTCCCGCCTCCCGGCACACGCACGGTGTACGGTGGCGCCGTCCGGCACCGCCAGCACCGCCGGAGAGAAGGTGCCGCCCCGCCGGGGGCGGTTTGCCGCCCGCGAAACCCGAAACGCGGGCGGCGCGTTACGTTGGACGTCCGGGCCGCCGGGGGTCGGCGGGTCGGAAGTGGGCCCGAACCGGGCACCGCGCGGCTGCGAGCAGGAGTGAGGTCGGGGAGAAACGTGCCGAGCAACGCTGGAACCACCCGCCTGGTCATCGTCGAGTCACCGGCGAAGGCCAAGACGATCTCGGGCTACCTCGGCCCGGGATACGTCGTGGAGGCCAGCTTCGGCCACGTCCGGGACCTTCCACGCAACGCCGCCGACGTGCCGGCGAAGTACAAGGGCGAGCCGTGGGCGCGGCTCGGGGTGGACGTCGACAACGGCTTCCACGCCCTCTACGTGGTCTCCGCCGACCGCAAGCAGCAGATCAGCAAGCTGGTGAAGCTGGCCAAGGAGGTCGACGAGATCTTCCTGGCGACGGACGAGGACCGCGAGGGCGAGGCGATCGCCTGGCACCTGGTGGAGACCCTCAAGCCCAAGGTGCCGGTCAAGCGGATGGTCTTCCACGAGATCACCAAGCCGGCGATCCAGGCGGCGGTGGCCAACCCCCGCGAGATCGACCGGGACCTGGTCGACGCCCAGGAGGCCCGGCGCATCCTCGACCGGCTCTACGGCTACGAGGTCTCCCCGGTGCTGTGGAAGAAGGTCATGCCGAAGCTCTCGGCGGGCCGGGTGCAGTCCGTGGCGACCCGGATCGTGGTGGAGCGGGAACGGCAGCGGATGGCCTTCCGCACGGCGGAATACTGGGACATCCTGGCCACCCTCGCCGTGGCGAACGCCGGCGAGGGGCCGCGCAACTTCAACGCCACCCTGGTCGCGCTGAACGGCGACCGCATCGCCACCGGCAAGGACTTCGAGCCGACCACGGGTCGCGTGAAGCCCGGCGCCGGGGTGGTGCACCTGGACGAGGGCGGGGCCCGGGGGCTCGCGGCCCGCCTGGAGGGCCGGCCGTTCACCGTCACCCGCGTCGAGGAGAAGCCCTACCGGCGTCGCCCGTACGCGCCGTTCATCACCTCCACCCTCCAGCAGGAGGCGGCCCGCAAGCTGCGGTTCTCGTCGCAGCAGACGATGCGCACCGCGCAGCGCCTCTACGAGAACGGCTACATCACCTACATGCGTACCGACTCGGTGAACCTGTCGGAGACCGCCATCGCGGCGGCCCGCCGGCAGATCGTCGAGCTGTACGGCGAGCGCAGCGTGCCGCCGGAGCCGCGCCGCTACACCGGCAAGGTGAAGAACGCGCAGGAGGCGCACGAGGCGATCCGCCCGGCGGGGGACAACTTCCGCACCCCGGGCGACGTGGCCAAGGAGTTGTCGGCCGAGGAGTTCAAGCTCTACGAGTTGATCTGGCGGCGCACCATCGCCTCGCAGATGACCGACGCCGTCGGCTCCAGCGTCTCGGTGCGCATCCGCGCCGTCTCCTCGGCGCAGGAGGAGGCCGACTTCGGCGCCACCGGCAAGACCATCACGGACCCGGGCTTCCTGCGCGCGTACGTCGAGTCGAGCGACGACGAGAACGCCGAGGCCGAGGACGCCGAGCGCCGGCTGCCCACCCTCGTCAAGGACCAGCCGCTCACCGCCGACGAGCTGGCCGCGCAGGGCCACCACACCCAGCCACCGTCGCGCTACACCGAGGCGTCGCTGGTCAAGGCCCTCGAAGAGCTGGGCATCGGCCGTCCCTCGACGTACGCGTCGATCATGCAGACCATCCAGGACCGCGGGTACGTCTTCAAGCGCGGCCAGGCGATGATCCCGTCGTTCCTGGCGTTCGCCGTGATCGGCCTGCTGGAGCGGCACTACCCGCGCCTGGTCGACTACGACTTCACGGCCAGCATGGAGAACGAGCTGGACGAGATCGCCGGCGGCGACCACGCGGCGGTCGACTTCCTCACCGCGTTCTACTTCGGCAGCGCCAACGGCGCCGGCGACCGGGACATCGCCCGCTCCGGCGGCCTGAAGAAGCTGGTCACCGAGAACCTCAGCGAGATCGACGCGCGCAGCGTCAACTCGATCCCGCTGTTCACCGACGACGACGGCCGCGAGGTCGTCGTCCGGGTCGGCCGCTACGGCCCGTACCTCCAGCGGGCGGTGCCGGGCGAGCCGCCGGCGCCCGCCGCGGAGGGCGAGGAGGGCGGCGGCCAGGGCGACCGGGCGCCGATCCCCGAGGGGCTGGCGCCGGACGAGCTGACCCCGGAGAAGGTGCACGAGCTGTTCCTCGGGGGCGGGGGCGAGCGGAAGCTCGGCGACGACCCGGCCACCGGCGAGCCGATCCTGCTCAAGTCGGGTCGCTTCGGCCCGTACGTGGCCAGCGGCGAGCGCAAGTCGTCGCTGCTGCGCTCGCAGTCGCCGGACTCGCTCACCCTCGACGAGGCGCTGAAGCTGCTCAGCCTGCCCCGGCTGGTCGGCGTGGCCCCGGACGGCGTCGAGGTCTTCGCGAACAACGGCCGCTACGGCCCGTACGTCAAGCGCGGCGACGAGTTCCGCTCGCTGGACTCCGAGGACAGGATGTTCAGCGTCACGCTGGACGAGGCGCTGGCCCTGCTGGCCGCCCCGAAGACCCGCCAGCGTCGGGCTGCCGCGCCGCCCCTGCGGGAGATGGGCGTCGACCCGCTGACCGAGAAGCCGCTGGTCATCAAGGACGGTCGGTTCGGCCCGTACGTCACGGACGGGGAGACCAACGCGTCGCTGCGCCGGGGCCAGACCCCGGAGGCGCTGAGCATCGAGGAAGCCTCCGAGATGCTCGCCGAGAAGCGCGCGAAGGGCCCGGCGCCGAAGAAGAAGGCCGCCGCGAAGAAGGCGCCCGCCAAGAAGGCCGCGGCGACGAAGGCGACGGCGACGAAGAAGACGGCCGCGGCGACCAAGTCCACGGCCGCCAAGAGCACGACGACGGCCAAGGCCACCCCGGCGAAGAAGGCCCCGGCCAAGAAGGCGGCCCCCCGCAGGGCCACCACCACCGCCGACTGACCTGCCCCGTCGGGCCACTGACGTAAGGATCTTGGAAAGCGGCGGCCTCGCCAGGGGCCGCCGCTTTCCAAGATCTTGACGTTGTCCACAGGGGCAGCTGACACCGGTGCCGGACGGGCATGGTGGGGGCGTGAGTCCGCGTTCAAGAGCCTCGCTCGCGGCGTTGACCCGGCCGGTGCCGGGGAACGACGCCGACGACCTGACCTGCTTGCTCTTCCGGCAGGACGAGGTAGTCAGCCTCGACCAGGCGCTACGACACCTGTCCCGAAAGGCGCTCAGGCACCGGGTGGCGACCGGGCGGTGGCGACAGGTTCACCGCGCTGTCTTCGTCGCCCACAACGGGCCGATCGGCCCCGCACAGCTCCGGTGGATCGCAGTACTGGCCGCCGGGCCGGGCGCGCTGCTCGGGGGGCTGACCGCCGCCCAGGCGGGAGGGCTGCACGGCTTTCCCGGCCGGCCCATCCATCTCCTGCTACCGGCCGCCCGACGGCGGGACCCTCCGCAGGGTGTAACGGTGCACCGGACGACCCATCTGCCTGAGCGGGACGTGCTTGCGGTCGGGCAGCCGCGTCGGACCATGCCGGCCCGTTCGATCGTGGACGCGGCGCAGTGGGCGGGCACCGACGCGGAGGCCCGGGCGATTGTCGCGGCAGGCTTCCAGCAGAGGATCGTGCGCGACGAGGACCTGCGCGAGGTCCTCGACCGGATGCCCCGACTGCGTCGCCGGAAGCTGATCCTGGGCGTCGCCACCGACGCGGCCGGCGGTGCGCATTCCCTGGCCGAGCTGGACTTCCTCGGCCTGGTGCGCCGTGCACGGCTGCCCGAACCGATCCGGCAGATGATCCGGCGTGACGCCAGCGGGCGGCGCCGCTACCTCGACGCGTACTTCGAGGAGTGGAGGGTCCACGTCGAGATCGACGGTGGTCAGCATATCGACCCGCGTGCCGCCTGGGCTGACATGCGTCGACAGAACGACCTGTGGGCCGAGGGAGACCGCGTCCTCCGCTTCCCGTCCTGGGCCCTTCGTGCCCACCCCGCCGAGGTCATCGCCCAACTCCGCGCAGCACTCCGCAGGGCGGGCTGGCCGGGATGAAGAACGCTCCTTGAGATCTTGGAAGTCGTCGGCCCCTGGAGGGGCCATCGCCTTCCAAGATCCTCCCCGCAGCCGCTCAACTCAGCTCAGCCGAGGATTCGGGTGAGGTGTGGGTTGGTGAAGAGACGGTCGGGGTCCAGGCGGTCGCGTACTGCCAGGAAGTCCGGGAAGCGGGGGTACGCGGGGGCCAGCGACCCGGCGTCCCGCCAGTGCAGCTTGCCCCAGTGCGGGCGACCGCCCAACCCCTCCGCGACCTGCTCGAACGCGCGGAAGTACGGCTCGTACGGCATGCCGACGTACTGGTGGATCGCCACGTACGCCGACTCGCGCCCGTACCCGTGGGAGAGCCAGATGTCGTCGGCGGCGGTGAACCGCACCTCCACCGGGAAGAGCACCTTGAAGGGCAGGCCGTCCACGATCCGCCGGAGCGCGCCGAGCACCTCGCCGAGCGCCTCGCGCGGCAGCCCGTACTCCATCTCCACGAAGCGGACCCGGCGCGGGGTGCAGAACACCCTGTCGGAGCGGCCCGTGTAGTGGCGTTCGGTGAGCGCCCGCGCGGAGATCGCGCTGATCTTCGGCGCGAGCGCCGGCACGGCGCGGCCGAGCCGGCAGGCGCCCTCGAAGACGGTGTTGGAGAGGAAGTCGTCGTCCAGCCACCCGCGCCACCGGGGCAGCGGCCGGTCGTCGACGGGCACCCGGTCGTTGGTCTTGACCTGCACCCGGTCGGTGTACGGGAACCAGTAGAACTCCGCGTGGTCGTGCCCCTCGACCAGCGTCGGCAGGTCGGCCAGCACGGCGTCCAGCGGCGCCGGCCGCTCGTGCGCGTGCAGCACGAAGGCGTCCACGCAGCGCAGGGTGACCTCGACCAGCACGCCGAGGGCGCCCAGGGAGACGCGGGCGGCGGCGAAGACGTCGGGGTTCTCGTCGGCGGAGCAGCGCAGCACCTCGCCGGTGCCGGTGACGAGGGTGAGCGCCTCGACGAACGTCGACAGGCAGCCGTACGCGGCACCGGTGCCGTGGGTGCCGGTGGAGATCGCTCCGGCGATGGTCTGCGCGTCGATGTCGCCAAGGTTGGGCAGCGCGAGACCGTGCGCGGCGAGCAGGTCGTTGAGCGCGCACAGGGTGATCCCGGCCGGTACGGTGACCAGTCGACGGTCGACGTCGACGCGTACGCCGGTGTCCAGTGCGGTCAGTTCCATCCGCCGTCCGTCGGCGACCGCGACGCCGGTGAAGGAGTGGCCGCTGCCGACCACCCGGATCCGGTCTCCGGCCGTCGCGGCGGCGCGGATGGCATCGGTGACGTCGGAGAGAGAGGTGGGGCGCAGGATGGCGGTGGCGGTGGCGCGCTGGTTGCCGGCCCAGTTGGACCAGGCGGCGGTGGACGCTGCGGTGCCGACCATGCACACTCCTCGACATGAATGTGAACTGACTTCATATCAGGAACGTTGTCGCAGGTAAATACCGCAATCGAGTCTTGCTCGTTGTACCGGTAGTCACGAACTCGTGACGTGCAGATATGTTCATCCGTCGAAGGGGGGTGGCGCCGAGTGTCCACACCAGCCGCCACAGCCGGGCCGCTGCGCCGCGTACCGGTGCAGGGTCGAAGTGTCGCTCGGGTCCAGCGGATGCTGGACGCCTGCGCCGAACTCGTCGACGAGGTGGGGTACGAGGGGCTCACCACGACCCTGCTCGCCGAGCGTGCCGAGGTGGCGATCGGGTCGGTGTACCAGTTCTTTCCGGACAAGCGGGCGATCGTGCAGGCGCTCACCCTGCGCACGATGGAGTCCTACCTCCAGCGGCTCGACGAGCGTTTCGCCTCCGACGACCTGACCCACTGGTGGGACGGGGTCGACGCGGGGATCGACGAGTACATCACGATGCACCGCACCGTCCCGGGATTCCGTACCCTGCACTTCGGCGACGTGGTCGACCTGCACCTGCTCGATGAGCAGCGGGACAACAACGGGGTGATCGCGGACCAGCTGGCCCGCGTGCTCGGCGAGCGCTTCGGCCTGACCGACGTCCCCGACCTCCGGTTCCACCTGGAGGTCGCCGTGGAGACGGCCGACGCGCTGATCAAGCTGGCGTTCCGTCGGCAGCCGGAGGGTGACGAGCGGGTGCTGGCCGAGGCGAAGGCGCTGATCCGGGATTACCTGCACCGGCAGGTCGACGCCCCGGCCGACGCCGGTCAGCCCGGCTGACCCGGATCGCCGGCCGGGCTGACCCCGGACCGCCGGCCCGGGTGCGTGGGTGGCGGTTCCGGACGCGAAGGCCCGGGGTGCGCCGGGCGAGAAGCGGGGCGCGGGACGACACGGTGCGTAGGACGTACCCGGGGTGCGCCGGGCGACAGGTGCGGAAAGACGGAACGGCCGGGGTGGGCGGGGCACGACGGCCGGGGTGCGCCGGGCGGCGGAAAGCGGCAGGACGGCCCGGGGTGCGCCGGGCCGGTGAGTCTCAGAGGAAGGCGTGGCCCTCGCCCCGATAGGTGGGCACGGTGGCCACGACCGCATCCCCCTCGACCAGGTGCAACTCGTTGACGTGCTCGCACAGTTCGCCGGCCTTCGCGTGCCGGAACCAGACCCGGTCGCCGACCCGCAGGGTGGCGGCCGCCGCGCCGGCCAGCGGGGTCTGCACCTCGCCGGCCCCCTCGGTGCCGACCAGCTTCAGCCCGCCGGGCAGCCACGGGCGGGGCAGCCGGCTGTTCTCCGCCGGGCCGGAGGCGACCCAGCCGCCGCCGAGCACGGTGGCCAGGCCGGGCGCCGGGCGGCGGACCACCGCGCAGGCGAAGAACGCCGCCGGGGTGGGGCGCCAGGCACGGTAGGCGTCGAACAGCGTCGGCCCGTACAGGCCCGATCCCGCGGTGACCTCGGTGACCGCGGGATCGGCGCTGGTCGCGGCCACGCTGCCGGTGCCGCCGCCGTTGACGAACTCCAGGTCGGCGTGTTCGCGTACGGCGGCCACCGCCGCGGCCCGGCGGGCCAGCAACTCGCGGTACGACCCGCGCTGGGCCAGCCGGATCGCGGAGCCGAGCACCGCCCGCCTGGGCGGCGCGTCCCCGAGGCCGGCGATCTGCGCCTCGTACGACATCAGCCCGACGAGCCGGAAGCCGGCGCGGCCCGCGACGGTGGCGGCGAGCGCGCCGGCCGCCCGGGCGCTGTGCACCGGCGAGCGGCGCACCCCGATGTGCACCCGCCCGCCCAGCGGTCGCCAGGAGGCGTCCAGGTCGAGGCAGACCCGCAGCTCGGGACGCCCGCCGGGGGCGCGCACGGCGTCGACGAGGTCGAGTTGGTCGGTGCCGTCGACCATCAGCGTGACGGCGGCGGCGAGCGCCGGGTCGGCGGCGAGCTCGGCGAGCGCTCGCCGGTCGACGGTGGGGTACGCCACCAGCGCGTCGTCGGTCACGCCGGCGCGGACCAGCCAGATCGCCTCGGGCAGGGTGAAGGCCATCACTCCGTGCCAGCCCGGCCGCCCCAGCGCCCGGCCGATCAGCTCCCGGGCGCGGACCGACTTGCTGGCGACACGGACCGGCTTGCCGCCGGCGCGGCCGGCCAGCGCGTCGGCGTTGCCGTCGAAGGTGGCGAGGTCGACCACGGCGTACGGCGGGTCGAGGTGTGCGGTCGCCCGGTCGAGCCGCTCACGGAGTCTGTCGCTTTCGGTGGCCACGTCTGCACGCTAACTGTCTGGGAGTGAATGCGAAATACCCTCGCGTCTGTCCGGGCTGACGGCGGTGGCCGCGGCGGCCTAGGCTCGGCGAGCAGGAGAATGTCGCGGCGGGGAAGGTCCCCCACCGGGTCTAGAGTGTTCCACCGGGACTGCCCAGCGATGGGCCGGCACGTGGAGGTACGGCCATCGAAAGCCAGTTCAACGGCGAGTCGCCCGGCGTGTCGCCGTCATCGAACAAGCCCGGCGGCACCGCCGACCAGCCTGTTGCCGACCTGTCCGGCTACGCCGGCATCCGGTCGGTGCTGCGGATCACGCCGTTCCGCCGGCTCTGGATCGTGCTCGGCGCGGCGTCGTTCGGCGACTGGTTCGGCCTGCTCGCCACGTCGGTCTTCGCCGCCTCCCAGGTCGAGGGGAGCACCGCCCAGGGCGCCGCGTTCGGTGGCGTCATCGCCATCCGGCTGCTGCCGGCGCTGGTGCTCGGCCCGGTTGCCGGCGTGCTGGCCGACCGCTTCGACCGGCGCTGGACGATGGTCATCTGCGACATCCTGCGGTTCCTGCTCTTCGCCTCGATCCCGCTGGCCGCGCTGCTCGGCGCCCCCGGCGGGGCGGTGGTCGCCTGGGCGGCGATCGCCACCTTCCTGATCGAGTCGCTCACGCTGCTGTGGATCCCGGCCAAGGAGGCCGCGGTCCCCAACCTGATCCCGCGCGCCCGGTTGGAGGCCGCCAACCAGCTGACGCTGATCACCACGTACGGCCTCACGCCGGTCCTCGCCGCGCTGATCCTCGCCGCGCTCGACGGCATCGTGCGGGCGGCCACCGGGGGCTCGACGCCCAACTGGGCGGAGCCGGCCGATCTGGCGCTCTGGTTCAACGCGTTCTCCCGGCTGGCCACCGCGCTGGTGGTGGCGTACGGCATCAAGGAGATCAGCCAGGGGCAGGCCGCGGAGCGGAGCGGCGCGGAGCAGGGCATGCTGCGCCAGTTCAAGGAGGGCTGGCGCTACATCGGCCAGACCCCGCTGGTCCGCGGCCTGGTGCTCGGCATCTTCGGCGCGTTCGCCGGCGGCGGCATCGTGATCGGCACCGCCAAGTTCTTCGCCACCTCGCTCGGCGCCGGCGACGCCGCCTTCTACCTGCTCTTCGGAGCCATCTTCATCGGCCTCGCGCTCGGCATCGGGCTCGGCCCGATGATCGTCAAGGACATGTCCCGGCGGCGCTGGTTCGGCATGAGCATCGTGCTGGCCAGCGCGTCGGTGATGGCCCTGGCCTTCGCCATCCACCTGTCCATGGCGATGGTCGGCGCGGTCCTGGTCGGCGCGGGCGCCGGGATGGCGTTCCTCTCCGGCACCACCCTGCTCGGCGGGGAGATCGCCGACGAGGTGCGGGGCCGGGTCTTCGCGGTGGTGCAGATCGGCACCCGGCTGGTGCTGATCCTCGCGATCGGCCTCAGCAGCCTGCTCGCCGGCGTCGGCGGCTCGCGCCGGCTGGAACTGGCCGACCTGGGCGTCTCGATCTCGTCCACCCGACTGCTGCTGCTCGCCGCCGGTGCCGCCGGCATCTTCGCCGGGATCAGCGCGTTCGGGCAGATGGACGACAAGAAGGGCGTCCCCGTCCTGGCCGACCTCTGGGGCTCCGTCCGGGGTCGCCCGCTGATGCCCGCCGAATCGTTCGTCTCCGCCGGCCTCTTCGTGGTCTTCGAGGGCGGCGAGGGCGCCGGCAAGTCCACCCAGCTCGCCGCGCTCGCCGAGCGGCTGGGCGGGCAGGGGCGCGACGTGGTGGTCACCCGCGAGCCGGGCGCCACCGCCGTCGGCGAGCGGATCCGGTCGCTGCTGCTCGGCGCGCCCGGGTCCGACGTACCGTCGCCGCGCGCCGAGGCGCTGCTCTACGCCGCCGACCGGGCGCACCACGTGGCCACCGTCGTCCGGCCGGCGCTCGTCCGCGGCGCGGTGGTGATCAGCGACCGGTACGTCGACTCGTCCCTGGCGTACCAGGGGGCGGGGCGGACGCTCCCCGTCGACGAGGTCTCCTGGCTGTCCTCCTGGGCCACCGGCGGGCTCAAGCCCGACCTCGTGGTGCTGCTCGACGTCGACCCGCACACCGGCCTGTCCCGGGTGGCGTCCCGCGCCGAGGCGGCCGACCACGTGGAGGCCGAGTCGGTCGCCTTCCACGAGCGGGTCCGGTACGCCTTCCTCGACCTCGCCGCCGCCGACCCGAAGCGCTACCTGGTGCTCGACGCGTCCCGCCCGGTCGAGGAGATCGCCGAGCAGGTGGCCCGGCGGGTCGAGGAGATGCTGGGCGCCCCCGGCGGCATCGTGCACCCGCGCCCCGCCCAGGGGCCGGACACCTCGGTGCAGCCGGAGTTATCCGAATCGGAGCTGGTGACGATGGAGCATCGGACCTGATGCCGGACGTCTTCGCCGACCTGGTCGGGCAGGACGAGGCGGTCGACACGCTGCGCCGCGCCGCCGCCTCGGCGGCGGCCGTGCTGCGCGCCGCCGTCGTCCCGCCCACGACCGCCGCCGGGGACGAGTTCGACGCGCTCGCCGAGGAGGCCGAGGGCGCGGGTGCCGGGGGCGCGGGGGCGGGTGCCGCCGTCGATCCCGGGGCGGGGATGACGCACGCCTGGATCTTCACCGGGCCGCCCGGGTCGGGCCGGTCGGTGGCGGCCCGGGCCTTCGCCGCCGCCCTGCAGTGCGCGTACGGCACCGGCTGCGGCCAGTGCCCCGGCTGCCACACCACCATGGCCGGCACGCACGCCGACGTCCGGCTGGTGGTGCCGGAGGGGCTCTCCATCGGCGTCAACGAGATGCGGGCGCTGGTGCTGCGCGCCGCCAGCACCCCGTCGGGCGGGCGGTGGCAGGTGGTGATCATCGAGGACGCGGACCGGCTCACGGAGGCCGCCGGCAACGCGCTGCTCAAGGCCATCGAGGAGCCGCCGCCGCGTACGGTCTTCCTGCTCTGTGCCCCGTCCACCCACCCGGACGACATCTCGGTGACCATCCGGTCGCGCTGTCGGGTCGTACCGCTGCGGCAGCCGGCGGCCGAGGCGGTGGCCGAGGTGCTGGCCCGCCGGGACGGCGTGGCGCCCGACGTGGCGCAGTGGGCGGCGGCGGCCGCGCAGGGGCACGTGGGCCGGGCCCGCCGCCTGGCCCGCGACCCGGAGGCGCGCACCCGCCGGGAGGCGGTGCTCGCGGTGCCGCGCCGGCTGACCGGCGTGGGGGCCGCGTTCGACGCGGCGTCGGCGCTCATCGAGGCGGCGGAGGCGGAGGCGGCGGCGTCGGTGGCGGAGACCGACGCGACCGAGCGGGCGGCGCTGGAGACGGCACTCGGCGCCGGCGGCACCGGGCGGGGCGCGGCCGGCGCGATCCGGGGCGCCGCCGGCCAGCTCAAGGACCTGGAGAAGCGGCAGAAGTCGCGGGCCACCCGGGCGCAGCGGGACGCGCTCGACCGCGCCCTGGTCGACCTGGCCGGCTTCTACCGGGACGCGCTCACCATGGCGCTGCGCGCCCCCGTGGCGCCGGTGCACACCGACACCGCCGCGCTGGCCGGGGCGGGCGCGCAGAAGTGGGACGCCGAGGGGGCGCTGCGCCGTCTGGAGGCGGTACTGGCGTGCCGGGCGGCGATCGAGGCGAACGTCAAGCCCCGGATCGCCGTCGAGGCGATGATGCTCGCGCTCTGGAAGGGCTGACCTACCCCGTTCGGCACCGGGCCGGATTCCGTCGGCCGCGTCGGTTGTCCACAGGCATCGACAGCCGCAATTGCTGTGCGGTACGGTCCGGTGTGCCGTGACGGTGGCGGCACGCTCAGTGATGGCTGTCCGGGAGGAGTCCGCCGATGTCGCGGGGGGAGATCGACGAGGCCTGGATCGAGGAGGCGGTGCGGCGTTACCGCCGGATCGAGTCCCTCCAGGCCGAGTTCGAACGGGCGGTGGCGACCGTCGAGGTCACCGTCCGGTCGCCCGACGGGCTGGTCGAGGTGGTGGTCACCGCCGGCGGGCGGATCACCGACGTCCGGTTCCTCGGCCCGCTGCACACCCGCAGCCCCCGGGACGTCGCCGGCTCGGTGCAGGCCGCGGTCACCGCGGCGGCGGATGCCGCCCAGTGGGCCCGGGAGAAGCTGCACAACGAGACCTTCGCCGCCTACCGTCCGCTGGCGGGAGCCTGACATGGACACCCTGCACGCCCTCGCCGCCCGGCTCGACCAGGCGAGCGAGACCATGACGGCCGTGTCCCGCACGGTCACCGCCGGCGACCCGCCGCAGGCCGCGTTCGGCGCCGACGCCCCCGGCCGGCCCGGCGAGATCGGGCGGGCCCTGCACCGGCAGTGGATCGCGGCCACCGGCGACCGGGCCCGGGAGGCGCACGCCGTGGCGCAGCGGCTGGCGGTCGCGGCGGCGGCGGTGCGGGCCGCCGCCGACCACTACGCCGACGCCGACCGCGCCGCCCGCCACCGGCTGACCGGGGAGGCGTGATGGACACGCTGGACCGGCTCGCCGAGCCCGGGCTCGACCTGCTGGGCCGGGTCGACACGCTGCTCGCCGCCGGGGCGCCCGAGGGCCACCGCGTCTGGCCGCTGCTGCGCCGCATGCAGGTGCTCCCCGGCGAGGCGGTCCGGAACTTCCTCGACCTGCACCCGGCGCCGCTGGCGGGCGCCGGCCACGCGGCGCGCCGGCTCGTCCGGGGCTACGACGCCGCCTCCGCCGCGCTGGCCGATCCGGTGCTCTGGTCCGGTCCGGCAGCGTCGGCCTACGGGCAGTCCCGGGCGGCCCTGCTGCGCCATCTCGACGAGGGGCCGGAGAGCCTGGTCGGGCGGCTGGAGTCGACCGCCGGTTACGCCGACGCGCTCGCCGACTGGGTGGAGGGCAGCCGGCTGGCGCTGGCCCGGGCGCTGGCCGACGTGCTGCGCTCCGCCGAAGCGGTGGCTGTGGTCGCGGCGACCTCGGTGCCGGGCGGTGGACCGGTGCACCAGGGGCCGGCCGGGCCGGGCGGGACCGAGGCCGCCGAGATCGCCGCGCGGGTGTTGGCGGTGCTCTGCGTCGCGTACGACGGGGCGGAGACGCTGCTGCGCCAGTGGGGGCCGAGCCTGGCCGAGTCCCGCTGGTGGGAGCCGGTGACCGACCGTCCCCGCTACGACGCCCCCACCCGGGTCGGCTGGTAGTTCCCGACCGCCCCCGTCCGGGTGGCGCGCCCGGCGTTTCCGTGACGGACCCCGGCACGGCGCACGGCGTCGCGCCCAGGGCCCGGTCCGCCGGGCTCCGGCGGCGACGCCGTGGCCTTTCCCCCTGCACCCCCCGCAGGTCTGCCTCCACTCAACGCCTCCGGTGCTCGTTTGTCCCGTACGGGGCAGCGGAATCAACCGTCCGGGCGAGGGGGGACGGCACGACGGGGTGGCCTGCGGATCGGTCGATTCGACCACTGTGGATCGCTGCACGGCGTAGTCGGGCGGCGACGGCCGGCCCGGCCGCAGCCGCTCGGCCGTCGTAGGGTGAGAGGCATGGGCATGCTCTGCGCGGTCAGCTTCCAGCGGTACGGGCGCCTCTACTACCTCGACCCGGGCGAGCTGCGCCCGCAGGTCGGCGACAAGGTGCTGGTGCCGACCGACGACGGGCCCGAGGTGGCCGAGTGTGTCTGGGCCGCGCAGTGGGTCTCCGAGGACACGGCGGGCTTCCCCCGGCTGGCCGGGCTGGCGCAGGACGAGGACCTGCGCCGCGACGAGGCGGTGCGCCGGCGCAAGGCCGAGGCGAAGGTCGCGGCGAAGCGGCTGATCCGGGAGCACGGCCTGCCGATGAAGGTGGTGGCGGTCGACCACGTGCTCGGCTCCGGCGAGGGGAGCGGCGAGCGGAGCACCATCTACTTCACCGCCCCGCACCGCGTGGACTTCCGCTCGCTGGTCCGCGACCTGGGGGCCACCCTGCACTGCCGGGTCGAGCTGCGCCAGCTCTCCGCCCGGGACTCGGCGCGGGTGCAGGGCGGCATCGGCTCCTGCGGCCGCGACCTCTGCTGCGCCACCTTCCTCACCGACTTCGAACCGGTGACCATCCGGATGGCCAAGGAGCAGGACCTGCCGCTCAACCCGCTGCGAATCTCCGGCGCGTGCGGTCGGCTGATGTGCTGCCTCAAGTACGAGCATCCTCTTTACCAGCGGTTCCAGGAATCCGCCCCGGCGATCGGCGCGCGGGTGTCGACGCCGGAGGGCGACGGCCGGGTGGTCGGCCACAGCGTCCCGCGCGACTCCGTCACGGTCCGCCTGGACGCCGACGGCTCCCGCTGCTCCTGCTCCCGCGCCTCGGTCTGCGGCCCCCGCCAGGCCCACGACCAGCACTACAACCCCTAACCCCCGCCCCGCCCCCCGCCCCCGCCCCCTCTCCCCATGCGCCCCGCTCGGTTGATCATGAAGTTGTTGCCACCCCAGCGGCGTGTCGCGGCAACAACTTCATGATCAACGAGGCCGGCGGCCGGCGGCGTGGGTCGCCCGGGTGGGGTGGTCAGGTGAGGGTGGTGGGGGGTTCGGCCAGGCGGGGGCGGAGGGGGTGCTTCGGCGCCAGCCAGGAGGACTCGGGGGACTGGTCGGGGTTGACCTGCCAGTGGCGGGCGACGCGGTCGACCGCGATCGGATAGATCGTCAGCGTGCCGTCGGGGTCGATGCGCAGCCGCAGGAACGCCTTCGCGTCCTCGATGCCCTGGCCGGCGAAGAGCTCGTTGACGTTCACCCCGAACGCGCCCGCCACCAGCAGGTACGCGGCCACGAGCTGGCTCGCCACCAGCCCGCTCACCGGGCCGTAGACCACCGCCGCGGCGACGGCCGGCAGCGGCCACGGCCAGTCGTAGAGAGGCAGGGCCAGCCAGGCCCAGGTGCCGGCGGCGGCGAGCCCGACGTGGGCCAGGCCGTGACCCACGCCGAGGATCCAGTGCCGCGCGTGCCGCTTCCCGCCCGAGCTGGGCGGCTTGGCGAAGAACGCCGCGGCGAGCACCGTGACGACCAGCATCGCCACCAGCGGCACGCTGAACAGTCGCTGCTCGGTGCCGGTCCGGTTGCTCACGACGCCGGCCATCGCCAGCATCAGCAGCGTGTGCAGGGTGCCGAGCAGGGTGGTGAAGCCCGGATTGCGCAGCGGCAGCCGGGGAAAGATCCCCCAGCCGTACCGCCGGGAGCGGGCGGCGTCCGGAAAGCGGCCGGCCAGGTCGTACGGGCGGGAGGTGCTGGCCCGCCGGGCGAGGGTGTCACGCGGGGGCACCTCGATCCGCTCCGGGAGCTTGTGCGTCGGGTAGAGGTACGCACCCCCGCCGCCGCAGGTGATCAACTGCCGGTCCGGGCCGGCGTACCGGGCGTAGTGGTGCAGGTCGCCGGAGATCAGCAGCCGCACCTGCGCCCCGGTGGGCCCGATGATCGTGCGGATGAAGTAGTCGATCGAGTCGTACGCCGTGGGGTGGTCGACGGCCTTGACCCAGGTCGGCGCGGGCACGGTCAGGATCACCCGGCTCTGCGGGCCCAGCCGCTCGGCGACCTTGTCGAAGTAGGTGAGCTGCGGGTCGTCCAGGTACGAGCCGGACTGGTCGTCGAGGCCGAGCAGCCACCAGTCGGCGGGCAGCTCGACGGCGAAGTACGAGCGGGACTGGCCGGTGTCCCAGCCGCCGAAGTGCCGGTCCCGGGACCGGACGAACAGCCGCAGGAAGGCGGTCAGCCCGTCGTACCAGTCGTGGTTGCCGGGGACCGCGAAGAGCGTCGGCCGCTCCGGCGGGCTGACGGGCAGGGCAGCCTGGTAGGGCCCCTTGCACCGGTCCTCGTACGCCTCGTACGCCGCCGACGGGTAGACCTGGTCGCCGCCCATCACCAGGGTCTGCGCCCGGGGCAGCCGGTGCCCGTCCACCTCCAGCTCGCGCTGGGCGATCAGGTAGGCCACCGAGTAGGTGGCGTTGAAGCCGTCGCCCAGGTCGGCCACGTAGTCCAGCCAGAGCCCGCCGTCCGGCCCGACCTGGCGGAAGACCCCGTCACCGAACGCGTTCTGCAGCTCCCGCTTGTCCAGGTACGCCCCGAAGAGCATCGCCAGCAGCGTACGGATGCCGGTGCTGATCAGCAGGAAGGGCGCGAGCCACGGCACCGGCTTGCGCGGGGTGAAGCCCAGCTCGTGCGGATCGGTGCTGCGCGGTCGGCGCGCCGCCCGCCCGCCGGCCGCCTCGCTCGCGTGCGGGCTCGCCGCCGCGCCGTCCTGCGGGTCGTCGTCGGGGGAACGATCGTCCGTCACCCGCCGCAGCGTAGTCCGGACCCGCCGCCATCGCTGTCCGGGGAACGACGGATCGGCCCCGGATGTCCGGGTCGGCCGGGCGGGTGGGGGATGCCGCTCGGCCGGGCGGCCGGTCGTGCCGTACACTTGACGATCGTTGCCGCCTTAGCTCAGTCGGCTAGAGCGACGCACTCGTAATGCGTAGGTCGACGGTTCGATTCCGTCAGGCGGCTCCAGCGAGGCGAAGGCCCCGTGACCAGGCGAAACGCCAAGGTCGCGGGGCCTTCGTCAGGTCCGGGGAAGTCAGGCCGAGGGCCCCTGGGTTGCGCTGTTGGGTTGCAGTAGCGCCGCGAGGTTGCCCTCCATCAGCGCCGAGACCGCCCGGTCGAGCGCCTCGCGCTGGGTCGCCAGATGCCCGGCGCGGTCGAGGGCGTGCAGCACATCTGGCGGAGGAGCGCCGTACTTGGCCCCGCTAGCATTGAGGCATGAGTAGCGACCCTTCCTCGCTGCCCGAATCCCACGACGACGGCCCTCATACCCAACCTCCGGTGAGCATGGACGAATTGATGGACTTGCTCGCCGAGTTCAGATCAGCAAGCGACTCGGCCGACCGCGATCCCGAAGTCGCCCAATTGGGTGGCGGCGACGTAGTCACCGTCGAGATGCTCGCCACGGCAATGGTGTGGATCAGCGGTGCCGTTGGTGCCGGCATGCTGGGCAACTCAGCCTACGACGCGTTCAAGGTCGCCATCTCACGCCTACTTCACCGCGACCCCGGCGGCGAAGCCAAGCCCCTCAGCCAAGCCCAAGCAGTAGAGATCGCGCGAAAAGCTCTGCAAGACCGAGTCACCCAAGCCGAGGTGGTCGACTTTCCAGACGTTGCCACCATGCGAGTCGCAGAGTGGTCCCTGTCGGACTCAGGATGGTCGATCACGCTTCAGAGAGGCGGCATCGACGCCCAGGTGGAGATTCCAACCGACGTCGCCGGCAAGGATGGCGTCTACGTGAAGGTCAGGGTTGCTGAGACCAGGCTCCGAAAGCGGTAAGAGCACCTTCGTCCAGAAGTCTGCCTGTTAGCCGCGGACGGTCCGCATCCCGCGCCGCGGTCGCCTCGTCCAGCCGGTTGGTGACCGCGTCCAGGTCGTCACCGGACAGCCCCGCGTACACGTCAAGGCGGCCCGCAAAGTGGGCCGGGCCGACCTGCTGGCGACCTCCCGGCCGGCATCGGTCAGCCCGGCCGGCGATGCTGGGCAGGTTTCCGAGCGGTTGCGGTCCGGTGAGGGAGAGTGATGCGCGGTTCGAGGCTCGGATGAGCACGTGGCATCGGCCGATCATCCAAAAGCAAGCCGAGCCGATCAGTCGGCTACCGCCGTCTGCTTGGTCAGGCCGATCACGGAGTGTCACGAGTAGCGTGATGCCTGAACGACGCCGACCGATGCCCCGAAATTGTGTACGGGGCGGGTAGTCGTAAGGAAGGTGAGTTGGATCATGAAAAGACGAGTGTCGGCGCTGTTGGCAAGTGTCGTATGCCTCGTTGCGGTCCTGGTTTACCCCACTCCTGCCTCAGCCGCTGTCTCGCAGATCGAGCTTGCTCCGACAGCACAAGTCAGCTCCCAGGGGGTCTTCGTGACCGTCTCGGTCACCTATCAGTGCACCCCCTCCGAACCCGCCAACATCGAGGTCTACGTCGCGCAGGCCAGAGGGACTCAACTCGTGGAGGGCTTCGGCTTCCTCTTCAGCGTCTGCAGTTCTTTCACGCAGACATCGCAGATTCTCGTGCAGTCGCGAAGCGGTTCGCCCTACCACCCGGGCCTGGCCGTGGCCACAGCTTCGGATTTCGACGGCGGTGCTTTCACCGGTCCGGTGGAAATCCGCCTCGTCCGTTGATCGCCGGTTCCCACACTTCCCGCGCTTGAATTTCAGTCGACGGCGGCCTCCCGACCAGAATCGGGAGGCCGCACGCTGTGTGCAGGAGCGGTGGGGGCAAACACGTCCTGGGCGGCACCGCGCGACGGTGCAGAAGTCCCGTCAACGAGCGGCTTCGCCGCTTCTTCAGGCCGCCGCCGATCAGGTGGCGGAGCGACCAGCCGAAGCCGGTCAGCCGCACCTCACTTGCGTGACGTCGGTGCCTGCCGGCAGAGCCGGCGGTACTCGGCCGTCACCACCGCGAGCAGGAAGAGGTCCACGCAGAGCGCGGAGAGCGCCCCGAACTGATCGACGGTGAAGCTGAAGATCTGCCCGAACAGCAGGTCCACGAGCAGCGCTAGTTTGAACAGTCGGAAGGCTCGAACCCGGTCGTGCGGTAGCAGCAACGCCCCGCGGATGCCGAACACCGCGGTGATCAGCGCGGAGACCGAGACCCCGACCACCGCCCGCCACTCCCGCTGGTCGGGCAACAGGCCGGTGACCGCGTCCTGCACGACCGTGAGCACGACGACGAACGGCTCGCCCACCAGGTAGAGCACCACCAGCGACACCACCCACCGGTGGGTGGTCACCCAGATCACCGCCCGGCGGGCCCGGCTGAGCCAGGGCTGCCAGAACCGGGTGCCGGGCGGCTCACGCCGGGGTACGGCGTCCAACAGCTTCGCCACCGCCTCCTCGACGTCCGGGCCGCAGCCGTCGACCTGACGCATGACCGCTGTGCGACGCCGATCGGTGAGCCCCGTGCGGAGCCCGCCGACGACCGTGTACAGCGCGTTGGCCGTCCGCTCCGGGCCGGAAAGCCTGGTCCGCCCGCGGATCGCCTGGGTGATCACGACCAGCAGGGCGAAGGCGCCGTAGATGATGCCGGCGGCCGGGGCGTAGAAGTAGTCGGTTCCGGCCGTGACGAACTTGCCCACCTCGTCGATGAAGAGCCCGAACCCTGTCCCGCCCAGGATCGCGCCCAGGATGCGCGGGGCGCTGCCGAGGAAGACCAGCGCGACACCCAGGGCGGCGGTCATCAGCAGCCCGCCCCAGAGCACGTGCGCGATGTGGAGCCCGCCGCCGCCGAGCCGCGGAAAGCCGGCCGCCTGGAGGAAGGCCCGCGTCACCAGCACCGTCATCACCCCGGAGAGCACGAACGCCTGCAGGTACGACGGTGCCTCCAGCACCCGCGGCGGCATCGACCATCGGGACGGACGGGCGGGCATGGTCCCGACGCTAGTGGCGGCGGCCGTCACCCCGCGCCGGTTCCGCCTGAATGAGAGGCGGCCCCGGCCACGAGCGCGGGGCGGGCGGATCGTCAACGCCGTCGGCGGTCACACCGCGGGCGTCTCGGAGCGGAAGCTGTGACCGAGTTGGTCGCCGAGGCCGAAGTAGTGGCGGAAGTTGTAGATCAGCGGGTTCCAGGACTTCGGGTCGACGTGGTCGGTTCCCGGCACGACGATGCGGGCGTCGGCGTGCACGGCCAGGACGTGGGCCTCGACGATCAGGAAGTCGCCGCCCGCGTCGGCGCGGACGTGCGCGGCGCGGGCCTCCAGTTGCAGCGGGCAGTCGGCCACCCGGGGTGGTCGCACGTGTTGCGATGGCTGCGGGCGCAGCCCGGCGGCCTCGAACTTCGCCGGTTCGTGGCGGAAGCGGTCACGCTTCTGGACCGGTACCGGGTGCCGGCCGGTCAGCGGGGCGAGGCGTTCGACGGCTTCCCACTGGTGCGCGGCGGGAAAGTTGATCACCATCTCGGGGCGCGAGGCGAGGTTGGCGGCGCTCTGGCCCTCGCAACCGAGTCCGAGCACCACGACGTGGCCGAGAGCCCACGCCGAGGAGATGGGTGCGAGGTTCGGGCTGGCGTCGTCGTTCTCGGTGCTCAGCAGCACCACCGGGGTCCCGAAGTACAGGACCTTCGGGCTGATCGTCAGATGCTCGGTGGCGGCGGGAGAGCTGGTCGTCGTCGTCATGGTCGCCGACGGTACGGGCGTGACACTTCGGTACCCACCGAAGCGATCGACCGGCGGCCGGAGCTTCGCCGGCGTCCTCGATCTGCGGTGTCGTCTCGGCGGGGCGAGGTTGTCGGTCGCGGTCGCTACGCTCCCGCCGTGACTGATCCTGCCAGTGGTATCGCCAAGCTGCCCAGCGCCGACGACGAGGCCCGGTTCTGGGCTCTCGTCGAGGCCGCCTGGGAGCGGCTGGGTGCCGAGCCCGCCGCGCTCCGCCGGGCGCTCCTGACCCGCGACCCGGGAGCCGACGACGATGGTGACAGCCTCTACGCCATCGACGCGTGGCTCAACCCGTTCCTCGACAACCTCCGCCAGCTCTCGGCGGATCTGTCCAGCCAGGAGCTGACCGATCTCGACCGGGTGGTCGAGCGCAAGCTGCACGACATCGACCGGGCGGACGTCCACGAGGTGACCGACGGGTCCGACGACGGCTTCCTCTACGCCCGGGGTCACATCGTCGCGCTCGGGCGCGAGTTCTACGAGGCGGTGAACGCCGACCCCGCCGTGGCCGTGCCGGACGGCACGTGCGAGAGCATGTGCTACTTCTTCGCCCACCTGCACAACAAGCGGTTCGGCGGGTGGCCGGACACCGGCTCCGGCATCTCGCGGGAGTCTTGCACGAACGCGGCGGGCTGGCGCGAGTGACCGAGGGGGCCGGTCGCGCCGCGATCCCGGTGACCTGCGGGAATACTGTCGTGATGCACAGTGGTCCGGTCCGACGTCGACCCTTCCCAGGCCGGGCGCTTCATGGCCCCGACGGGGACGGCCCGCCAGGTGCAGGCCGAGGCCCCGGCCGTGGTCGAGCGCAGTCCCCACCGCGTCGGGGAGGTCGACGGTCTCGCGCCCACCGGGGCGCGTCGGTGAGCCAGTTGACCAGCGCGGTCTGTCGGGTGGTCGACGGGCTGATCGTGGAGTACTGGATCCAGATCGACCGGTACGGCCTCCGGGCGCAACTGGGGCGGTGAGTTTCCGCGCCCGTCGGCGTCCACCCTGACGACTCACGTCGTCCGTCAACCTCTGGAGGCAGCTCATGCAGTACGCACCGGTCGTCGTCAGCCTGCCGATCGCTGACCGCCCGACCTCGTACCGCTTCTATTCCGAAGGGCTCGGCCTGGACGCCATCGGGGAGCTCGCGGAGGACGGCATCCCCGAGCCGTTGCAGTTCGCGCTCAACGACGGTCTCCGGGTCATGCTGGTGCCGGCTGGCGGCTTCGGCTGGGTCATCGGCCGTCACGAGGTCGCCCGGCGCGGGCAGAGCGAGTGCGTCCTCAGCCTGTCGGCGACGACGTCGGCCGAAGCGGCCCAGCTCGTCGAGCGGGCCCGGGCCGCCGGCGCGGAGGTGGTCGTCGAGCCGGGCCAGCAGCCGTGGGGCTACGCGGGTGCCTTCGCCGATCCGGACGGCCACCTGTGGATGGTGTCCGCGGAGACGGCCTGACGCCGCCCGCGAAAGGGACAGCGCGCCACCCGGCCGTCCCAGCATCCCCCGCAGGGCCGGCGCGGACAGGGCGGCGGGCGGCCGGGCCGCGGGGGCCGGGATGGGCACGAGCGACGGCCCAGGTCACGGGGACCTGGGCCGGTCGCTGGCGCTCCTGGGCGTACGGGAAAGGTTCAGAGCGTGCGGTGCGGGTAGCCGGCGGCCCCGGCATCCGGCACCACCTCGACCTCGGGCACCACGTACCCCGCGTCGGTCCCCGTGGCCGGACGGCCGTCCTCGTCGGTGTCGGAGCGGCGCTTCGCGGCCGCGGCGGCCCCGGCCGCCGCCGCCCCGGCCGCTGCGGCGCCCGCGGCCACGGCCTTGCCGGACACCCCGGCCTTGCCGCTGTCGCCGCGCGTGCCCGCGGCGTGCTCGACGCCCGGCGTGCCGACCCCGAGACCGCCGTCGACCGTGCCGCGCCAGGCCCCGGTCTCCACGCCGCACTCCTCGATGTACGACTTGAACTTCCGCAGGTCGGACTCGGCCTGCCGCTCGACGAGGTTCAGCTTGTCGCCGGCCTTCTCGATCATGCCCTCGGGCTCGTACTCCAGGTGCAGCCGGACCATGGTGCGGTCGGGGCCGACGGGCTGGAAGTAGACCGCCCCCGCGTTGGTCGCGCCCTCGGTGGCCGCCCACGCCACCTTCTGGTCGGGCACCTGCTCCAGCACCGTCGCGTCCCACTCGCGCTTGACGCCCGCGATCTCGGCGACCCAGTGCATCCGTCGGTCGTCGAGCTGGCGCACCTCGCGGACGCCCCCCATGAACTGGGGGAACTCCTCGAACTGCGTCCACTGGTTGTACGCGGTACTGACCGGAACCTGCACTTCGATGGACTTCTCGACCTTCGTGGTCACGGGTGATCCTCCTCGTTGGTCGAACTGCTCTCGTCGGAGGGGAGAGCCGTCCCTCGTCCGTGTGAACTCCTACCCCCGGTGATGACGCTCAATCGCCGGACCTGGCGGAACACCACATCGGACAGCGCGCCCGATGTCGGCGAGCCGGGCGAGGACGTGCCGTCGACACGCGGCGGCCGGGCCGGCGGGATGCCGACCCGGGCCTGCCGTCCGGTACGAGGGGCTCAGCCGTCCTCGCGGTCCGGGCTGTCCAGCCGGAAGAAGTTGCTCTGCCGCCCGTCGGCGCGTTCCTCCTGGTAGATGAAGTTCAACCGGCGCTTGTCGAAGGCCTCGAACCACTCCTCCCAGCTGATCTCACGCAGCCGGTCCTCGCGGCCGTTGGCGGGGAAGTCGAAGCGCAGCACGCCCGCGTGGCCGTCGTGGTCGGTGCCGTCGACGGTGCACGGCACGCCCTTGCGGGCCTCGGCCCACTGCCGGATGACCTCGTGGTCGGTGGTGACCAGGCTGCGACCCGGCCGCTCCGGCTCGTCGTCCACCGAGTCGATGACCTGCGAGTACCTGACCGACGTGGCGGTCTGCGCGCCGGTCCGGATGCCGCCGGACGAGGAGCCGGAGGAGTCCGAGGCGTCCCGGAGGCTCGTGACCAGGGCCTCGACCAGATCGTCCTTCTTCATGTCGGCGGTGTCGGTGACCCCGCGCCGACGCAGTCGGTCGCGCAGGTCGTCGACCTTCATCCGGGCGATCTCGCTCTCGTTGATGTCCGGGGTGTTCGGCGTCTGGTTGCCCGGGGGGTTCTTGGTCGCGGTCGACCCCGAGCTGCTTCGCGTGGGCATGGGAGGTCCGTCCTTCCTTCGACCCGTGTCCAGAGAATGGCGCCGTGTGACGCGCCGGGCCGTCCCCGATAGCAGTACCCTCGGCGGCCACCTCAAACGTCCGGCCCCGTCAGTCGGCCTGTTCCGGCAGGTCACGGAGGTGGCGGACCGGCGAGAAGAACACCCAGAGCACCCCGGCGAGGGCGCCCGCCGTCGCGATCCACAGTGCCGGCCGTACGCCGAGGGTGCTGCCGAGCGCGCCGCCGAGCAGCGCGCCGATCGGCCGGATGCCGTAGTTGATGGTGCGCCGAGCTCCGGCCACCCGGGCCAGCAGCGTCTGCGGGGTCAGCGCCGTCTGCACCGAGCCGGTCGTGATGTCGAGCAGCATCACCCCGATCGCGGCGAGGAACTCCGCGGCGAAGAGCATCCCGACGACCAGCGGTGTCGGCCCGCCGGCGAGCGGAATGAGCAGCATGGGGGCAGGGAAGAGGACGAACCCGGCCAGCAGCGTCAGCCCGACGCCGAAGCGGCGGACCAGCGGGCCGGTCAGCGCCGCGCCGATCAGGCCACCCACCGCGCCCGCGCCCAGCACCGCGCCCAGCAGGCCGGGCGAGAGGCCGAGTTCCTGCGTGGCGTAGAGCACGAACAGCGCGGCCAGCATGAAGTTGAACAGGTTGAGCGTGGTGGTGCCGAGCAGGATCGCGCGTATCATCGGTGTCCGCGCGATGAAGCCCAGCCCACCGCCGAGGGCCAGGCCGCCGCGGGCGGGCGCCGGCTCCGTCGGCTGGATCCGCATCAGGAAGTACGCGGACACGACGTACGACAGGGCGTCGGCGATCAGGGCGATCGGCGCGGTGAGCACCTGCACGAGGACCCCGCCGATGCTTGGCCCGGCCACGTGGGACATCGCCCGGCTGCCGTTGACCAGGGTGTTCGCCTCGACGTAGTCGGGTCGGGCCACGATGGAGACGAAGAGCGGCCCCCGGGCGACCTCGAAGAGCACGGCGAACGTGCCGACCGCGAAGGCCACCACGTAGAGCTGGGTCAGGGTGAGCACGCCCAGCAGGTAGGCGACCGGCACGGCGGTGAGCAGCAGCGCCCGGCCGAGGTCGGTGAGGATCATGAGTCGGCGCTTGTGCGGGTACCGGTCCACCCAGGCGCCGGCGAGCAGCGAGAAGAGCAGGTTCGGGACGAGCGCGGCGGCGGTCAGGTAGCCCATCTCGGCGGGCGTGGCCTGGAACACCAGCACGGCCAGCAGCGGCAGGGCCAGAGCGGAGATCTCGTCGCCGAAGTACGACACGGTCTGCGCCGACCAGTACCGGCGGAACACCCTGTCGCGCAGCAGCCGGGGCAGCGGACCGCGTCGGGACGGGCTGCCGGGCGGGGCGGTGACCGGGGTGGCGGTCGCCTCGGCGCTCATCGCGCACCGCCCTGCTCGCCGGCGGAGGCTCCGGCTGGCGGCGGATCGGTGAGGACGGCCAGGTGCATGAGGCTGACCTTCCGGCTGCCGGCCGGACGTTTCGTCGGGTCGGTGATCCGGTCGTCGTACTCCGCGAGCAGGGCTTCGATCCGCGCGGTCAGCTCGGCCATCTCGTCGGGGGTGACGTGCACAGGCCGGTCGCTGAACCCCGTGACCGCCCGCCATTCCGTCGGCTCGTCGGCCCGTCGGCTCAGGAACTCCTCGGCGCGGCGGGTGTAGAGGGCGAGCTGGACGGCGTTCAGCTCGTCGACGGCCGCGCGCGTCTGGGGGTCGTCGGAGGCGTCGTCCCAAAAGGTGTTGAGGGCGGTGGCCCGCCATGGCCGTTCCCGGGCGTCGGTGCCCGGCGCCCGCTCGGCCAGCCCGTACTTGGCGAGCTGTCGCAGGTGGAACGAGCAGTTCGGCACGCTCTCGCCGAGGCGCTCGGCGGCCTGGGTGGCGGTCAACGGGCCCTGCTGCCGCAGCAGCCCGATCAGGGCCATCCGCAGCGGGTGCGCGTAGCCGCGCAGGGCCTTGGGGTCGGAGAGCTTCACCTCGGGTAGGGACATACCCTAAAGCTATCTTTATAAAGATGTCTTTAGCAATGGCGGAGGCGAGGCGGCCGAAACCGCACCGGGACGGCCGTCAGGAATAGATCGTGGCGGCGTAGCTCGGGCCGTAGTGGCGCTCCAGGTCGGCCAGACTCTCGGCCGGGTTCTCGACCTCCTTGATCAGCCGGGCCCGGGACGGCAGCGCGTCCGGCTGCCAGCTCTCCGGCTGCCAGAGCTGCGAGCGCAGGAACGCCTTGGCGCAGTGGTAGAAGATCTGCTCGATCTCCACGACCACGGCGAGGATCGGGCGGTGACCCTTCACCACCATGTCGTCGAACCACGGGGCGTCCCGGACCAGCCGCGCCCGGCCGTTGATCCGCAGCGTGTCGGTGCGCCCCGGGATCAGGAAGAGCAGCCCGACGTGCGGATTGTCGAGGATGTTGCGGTAGCCGTCGGCGCGCCGGTTGCCCGGTCGCTCGGGGATCGCGATGGTCCGGTCGTCCAGCACCAGCGCGAAGCCGGGCGGGTCGCCCTTCGGCGAGACGTCGCAGCTGCCGTCCGCGCCGGCCGTCGCCACCAGGCAGAACGGTGACGCGGCGAGCCACTGCCGGTCCCGTTCGTGCAGGACGGGCCGTTCCTTGGCCAGCGCCCGCGGCATCGGCGCCCCCAGCAGCTCGCGCAGTTCCTCGTGCGACGTGATCTCCACCGTCACGTGACCCTCCCCCGTGCGTTGATTCCGGTGGCGGCGTGGCCGCCGCCCGCCAGCCTAGGGGGCGGCGGCCGGCGCGAGGTTTGCCCATCGGCGGCGGGGGTACCGCCTCACCCGAGGCGCCCGGACAGACCGAGCAGTGGAGGCCCGGATGGAGAGCCGACTCAAGGTGCTGGGCCACCCCGTCCACCCGATGCTGGTGATGTTCCCGGTGGCCCTGCTGGTCACCGCGGTCCTGTTCGACGTGGTCGACACCGTCGGCGGGCCGGACTTCCTCGGCGAGGTCGCGTACTGGAACATCACCGTCGGCCTGGTCGGCGGCCTGCTGGCCGCGGCGGCCGGGACGTTCGACCTCCTGGCCATCCCGTCGGGGACCCGCGCCAAGCGGGTGGGGCTGAGCCATGCCGCCGCCAACCTCGCCGTGATCCTGCTGTTCGCGGCGACCTGGGTGGTGCGGCTCAACGCCGACTCCCGGGCTGCCGGCGGCGCGCTGATCGCCATCGAGGTGGTCGCACTGGCCATCCTCGGCATCAGCGCCTGGCTCGGTGGGGAACTGGTCGACCGGCTCGGCGTCGGTGTGGACCGGGACGCCGGCCTGGACGCGCCCAGCTCACTGCGGTCCTCGGCGGCCACCCACCGGATCGGAGAGGTGCGATGAGCGAGCAGCGGAGGGTCGGCATGAGCGAGCAGGGCGGCGGGTCCGGCCGGGGCTGGCGCGGGCGGCAGCAGGGCTGGGACCCGATGGGCGAGTTGCAGTCCCTGCGCTCCGAGCTGCGCCGGCTGGTCGGCGGGCGGGCCGGGCCGCCGGACGTCGAGCTGGCCGAGACCGCCGACGGCTGGGAGGTCGTGGTGCGGCTGCCCGGGGTGGCGCCGGAGGAGGTGGCGGTCGAGCTGGACGACCGCGAGCTGTGCGTCCGGGCCCGCTCCGAGGCCGAGGTCAACGCCGACCAGGGCATCCCCGGCGGCTTCGAGACGCGGGGCTTCGAGTACCGGGTCGACCTGCCCGCCCGCGTGGACCCGGACGCCATCGACGCGGTGATGGACCACGGCCTGCTCCGGGTCCGGCTGCCCCGGGCCGCCCGCCCCGCACCCCGCACCATCACCGTCGGCCGCCCCGGTGCCCCCGTGGGCACGCGGACCGTCGTCGACCCGGCCGCCGACCGGGAGATGCACCACCCGGACATCGCCGTCGGCGAGACCGACCGGCCGTAGCGGGGCCCGTGGTCACCCCGGACGTGCTCGGCCCGGTCGCCGGGCGCGTGCCCGACGTCGAGCGGATCGCCGTGCTGCGCGCCAACGCGCTCGGCGACTTCATCTTCGTCCTGCCGGCGCTGGACGCGCTGCGCGCCGCGTACCCGGAAGCGGAGATCGTGCTGCTCGGCGCGCCGTGGCACGCGAAACTCTGGCGCGACCGGCCCGGCCCGGTGGACCGGGTCCTGGTGGTGCCGCCCGCGCCCGGGATCCGCCACCCCGAGCCGGACGAGCCGGAGTCGTCGACGGACGGCTTCCTCGCCACGGCGCGCAAGGAGCGCTTCGACCTGGCGCTGCAGGTGCACGGCGGGGGCGCCAACTCCAACCCGTTCGTCGGCGCGCTCGGCGCCCGGGTCACCGCCGGGCTGCGCGCCGAGGACGCGCCGCCGCTGGACCGCTGGATCCGGTACGTCTACTACCAGCACGAGGTGGTCCGCTACCTGGAGGTGGCCGCGCTGGTGGGCGCGCCGGCCACCACGGTCGTCCCGGCGCTGGCCGTCACCGACGCCGACCGGGCCGAAGCGGCCGAGGTGCTCGGCCCAGCGCAGCGGCCCAGGGTCGCGCTGCACCCCGGCGCGACGGACACCCGCCGGCGCTGGCCCGCCGAACGCTTCGCCGGGGTCGCCCGCGACCTGGTCGGCGACGGGTACGAGGTGCTGGTCACCGGCACCCCCGCGGAGCAGGAGGTGGTCGACCGGGTGGTCGCGGCGGCCGGGGTGCCGGTCCGCCCGCAGGTGGGCACGCTCAGCCTCGGCGGGCTGGCGGGCTGTTACGCCGGCTGCGAACTGGTGATCTCCAACGACACCGGGCCGCTGCACCTCGCCGCCGCCGTGGGCACCGCGACCGTCGGCATCTACTGGGTCGGCAACCTGATCAACGTGGCGAACCTGCTGCGCGGCCGGCACCGGCCGATCGCCTCGTGGACGGTGCTCTGCCCGGTCTGCGGAGTGGACTGCACCCCCGGCATCTACCCGCACCGCCCCGGCGACGGCGAGTGCCCGCACCGGGATTCGTTCGTCACCGACGTGCCGGTGGTGGAGGTGGTGGAGGCGGCCCGCGAGCTGCTGCACCCCGAGCCCGGCGCGCCCTGAGCACGGCCGCCGGTCGCGGGTTCAGGCCGGCTGGGCCGCGTCCTCCTCGGCGAGCACGACCTCCCACGCCTCCACGTCCCGGTCCGTGACGGTGGTCGGCGACTCCAGGTGGTACGCGCCGCTGGGCAGGACGCCGGCACCCCCGTGGCGCGCCAACACGGCGAGCTGGGCGGCGACGTCCTCGCCCTGGTGCTTCTCCTGCACCCGCCGCCAGAAGTCGAACCCGCCGGAATCGAGGAGCTTGGCCCGGTCGTAGAGCACGCAGCCCCCGACCCAGGACACCTTGTACGCCCGCCAGGCCCCCGGCGGCAGGTCGAGCTTCCGCGTGACGTGCAGCAGGTTCGCCGCCGAGTGGATCGACGCCCGGTCCCACTCGGGGGTGCCCGGTCGGATCCGTTCCGGCGTGGGCCGCCCGGTCCACTCCTCGTAGTGCCGGTGCGTGTCCGGCCGGACGTCGTCGGCGTACGACAGCCCGTGCACGGCGTTGCCGACGAAGCCGCAGCCCAGCTCCTCGATGGCGGTGACCAGCCGGCCCAGGGTGCCCGGTTCCAGCCAGACGTCGTCGTCGAGGCAGAGCACGTACCGGGCGGCGGAGGCGGCCAGCAGGTAGGCCCGGTGCTCGGCCAGCCCGCGCCGGGGCAGCCGGCGGGTCAGCAGCACCGGGTGCCCCCGGTGGCGCAGCGCCCGGACCATGGTGGCCGACGCCGGATGCCGGTACGCGGCGTCGCCGTCGGACTGGTCGCTGACCACCACCCCGAAGCCGGGCACGCCCTCCTGGGCGGCCAGCCCGGAGAGCGTGACCGCCAGCTCGGCCGGGCGGTTGCGGGTCGGGATCAGCACGTCGAGCAGCCGCTCGGCGCGGAACCGCTCGGCCGTGCCGAGGTCGAGCGGGCGGCTCACGACGGCTTGCTCGTCAGGGAGGAGTCCCCCTGGGGTTCCTGGCTGTGCGACCGGATCCGGTCGATGATCGCCGAGGTGGACCGGTCCGGCACGTACCCGAGGGTGCGGACCTGCCCGCCGAGCCGGCGGACCAGCGGGCCCTCCGGCACCATCTCCGGCGGGTAGTCGCCGCCCTTGACGTACACGTCGGGGCGGACGGTCTCGATGAGACCTGCCGGGGAGTCCTCCTCGAAGACCACCACGTGGTCGACGCAGGCCAGCGCGGCCAACAGCGCGATCCGGTCCTCGACCGGGTTCACCGGCCGGTCCGGGCCCTTGAGCCGGCGTACGCTGCCGTCGGAATTGACCGCCACCACCAGCAGGTCACCGAGCGCCCGGGCCTGTTCCAGGTAGCGCACGTGGCCGCGGTGCAGCACGTCGAAGCAGCCGTTGGTGAAGACGATCGAGCGACCCGCCCGGCGGTGCTCCGCGGCGAGCGCGGCCAGTTCGTCGGCCCCGACCAGCGACCGGTGGCCCGCCCCGTCGACCGGCACGTCCAGGGCCGCGAGCAGGTCCTCCCGGCGGCACACGCAGGTGCCGGTGTCGGAGACGGTGATGGTCGCGGCGAGCTGGGCCAGTTGGGCGGCGGTCGGCAGCGGCGCGTCGGCGGCCAGCGCCAGCGTCATCGCCGCCAGGTACGCGTCCCCCGCCCCGACCGCGTGGCTGGCGGGCACCGGGGTGCTGTGGCTGCGCCGGGGCTCGCCGTCGGCCCCGCCGACCACCGCCCCCTCCGTGTCCAGGGTCACCGCCACCACGTCGGCGCCGGTGTGTGCGCGCAGCTCGGCGAGACGGGACTCGGCCAGCACCGCCCGGTCGACGCCCTCGCCGGCCGTGGCGTTGACGGTGACGCCGGTCCCGGTCACGGTGAGCCCGTCCCCGGTCATCGCCACCCGGCCCTCGCCGGGCGTCGGCTCGCCGGTCGGCCCGACACCGGCGCGGACGGGGCCCGCCCCGTGCCCGGTCGGTCCCGTTCCGCCGCCGGCCGGGCCGGTCCCGGCCACGCCGGCGTTTCCGGTCAGGTGGGTCCCGGCCACGCCGCCGGCGTCTCCGGCCGGGTGGGCCCCGGGCAGGCCACCGGCGTTCCCGGTCAGGCCCGTCGCGTCGGGGTGGCGGGTGCCGTGGAGCGGCCCGAGGCCGCCCGGCGCGGCGCCCACCGTGAGCTCGGAGGGGCCGTCGGCCGGATCGCCGTCGGGGTGGTCCAGGTGCAGCTCGGTCGCGTGGGCCGGCCGCGTGCCGGCGGCCCGGGCGAGCAGCCGGGTCGCCTCGGCGAAGCTCGGGGTCACCACGGTCGGGGCGAGGCCCCGCCAGTCGGCCAGGTCGTGGGCGTCCAGGGCGACCGTCGCGTACCGCTCCCGGTGGGCGACCAGCCAGGCGCGCACCGGAGCGGGCAGCGCCCCCAGGCCGTAGTCGCAGACCACCAGGGTGGGCGCCTCGCCACCGGCGGCGGCGCGCAGCTCCTCGGTGGCGCAGTCCAGTGCCGTGAGCAGCCGGGCCACCCCGTCGTCGTCGAGCGCGTCGTCCGGGTCGCCGGAGTCCTCGCGCAGCAGGATCTGGTTGCCGGCCAGCATGCGCCGCTTCACCGGCGTCGGGCGGCCGGGCTGGTTGACCGTACGGTCCCAGACGCCGGCCCGGTCCAGACAGTCGTGCAACTCGTCCCCGGCGACGTCCGCGCCGACCGGTGCGACCAGCACCGCCCGGCCCCCGAGCGCGGCGACGTTCACCGCGGTGTTCGCCGCCCCGCCGGCCGCCGAGATCCGCCGGCGCAGGGTGAGGACGGGGGCGGGCGCCTCCCGGCAGAGCCGGTCGGACTCGGCGAACCGCCAGTCGTCGAGCATGGCGTCGCCGATGACCAGGACCGGACGCCCCAGCCAGCCCTCCACCACGGTGGCGAGCCGGCGCTGTTCCGCTGCTGCTGCCATGCCTCCCGGGGTCCCCCTCGGCACCCCCGTCAAACCTGCGCACCCCCTGGGCGCGGGTTTCGGGCACCGGGCCCCGGGAAGGGACGGACGGTACCCCGGAGAGGAGAGGACACCGACATGACAGCGACGACACTTCAGGGCAGGCGAATCGCGTTCCTGGCCGCCGACGGCGTGGAGGAGGTCGAGTACGTCCAGCCCCGCGAGGCGGTGGAGCGGGCCGGCGCCACGGCGGTGCTGGTCTCGCTCAGGCCCGGCACGATCCGGTCCTTCGACCACCTGGACCAGTCCACCGCGTACGACGTGGACGTGACCGTGGCCGACGCGGACGCGGGCGGCTACGACGCGCTGGTGTTGCCCGGCGGGGTGGCGAACCCGGACTTCCTGCGGACCGACCCGGACGCGGTGCGCTTCGTCAGGGGGTTCTTCGACGCCGGCAAACCGGTCGGGGTGATCTGCCACGGCCCGTGGACGCTGATCGAGGCGGACGTGGTGCGGGGCCGCCGGATGACCTCCTGGCCGAGCCTGCGCACCGACCTGACCAACGCGGGCGCGACCTGGGTCGACGAGCAGGTCGTCACGGACGGCGGGCTGGTCAGCAGCCGAAAGCCCGGCGACCTGCCGGCCTTCTGCGCGAAGATCGTCGAGGAGTTCGCCGAGGGGCCGCACCCGTCCCGGTGACCCCTCGTCGACCGTGTGGCGGTCGGCGGGCCGACGGCCGGCACCGCCGGCCCACCGCACGGTCGACCCGGCCGGCCACCAGCCGGCACGCATGTTTCGGGTGGGCGGGGAAAGGACCTGGGATGACCACGGAAGCCCCGGTGCTCAACAGGCGGCAGATCCGGCTGCTCATGTTCGGCCTGATGACCGGCATGCTGCTGGCCGCGCTCGACCAGACGATCGTCGGCACCGCCCTGCCGACGATCGTCGGCGAGCTGGGCGGGATCAACCACTACTCGTGGGTGGTCACCGCGTACCTGCTCGCCTCCACCGCCTCGACGCCGCTCTACGGCAAGATGGCCGACCTGTACGGGCGTCGCCCGGTGTTCCTCTTCTCCATCGGCACGTTCCTGCTCGGCTCGCTGCTGGCCGGCCTGTCGCAGGACATGACCCAGCTCATCGTCACCCGCGGGATCCAGGGTCTCGGCGCCGGCGGCCTGATGACGCTGGCGTTCACCATCATCTCGGACGTGGTCACGCCCCGGGAACGCGGTCGCTACCAGGGGCTGTTCGGGGCGGTCTTCGGTCTCTCCTCGGTCGCCGGGCCGCTGGTCGGCGGCTACTTCGCCGAGACCGACTGGCGGTGGATCTTCTACGTCAACGTGCCGCTGGCGATCCTGGCGATCGTGGTCTGTTCCCGGGTGATGCGGCTGATCCCGTTCACCCGGCGCGACCACGCGATCGACTGGCTCGGCGCGGCGCTGCTGGTCGCCGGGGTGAGCTGCCTGCTGCTCGCGCTGAGCTGGGGCGGCAACGAGTACGCCTGGGGCTCCGGCGTGATCATCGGGCTCTTCGTCGCGGGCGTGGTGCTCGGCGTGCTCTTCGTGCTCCAGGAGGCCCGGGTGGCCGAGCCGATCCTGCCGCTGCGGCTGTTCCGCAGCGCCACCTTCGCCCTGGCCAACAGCGCCGGCTTCGTGCTCGGCCTGGTGATGTTCGGGTCGATCATCTTCATCCCGCTCTACCTCCAGATCGTCAAGGGCGCCTCGCCGACCCGCAGCGGCCTGCTGATGCTGCCGATGATGGCCGGCATCATCGTCACCTCGGTGCTGACCGGCCGGGCGATGAGTCGGATCGGGCGGTACAAGTGGTTCCCCGTTGCCGGTGCGGCGGTGCTGGTGGTCGGCATGCTGCTGTTCACCCGGCTGGAGGTGGGCACCTCGCTCTGGGCGGCCTTCGGCTTCATGGTGGTGATCGGTGTCGGGCTGGGCCTCTGCATGCAGTCGCTGATCCTGGCCGTGCAGAACGCCGTCTCGATGCGGGACCTGGGCGCCGGCACCTCGTCGGCGACGTTCTTCCGGTCGCTGGGCGGGTCGTTCGGCGTCGCCATCCTCGGTGCGGTGCTGTCGTCGCGGCTCACGTCCGAGCTGGCCGACCGGCTGCCGGGGGCGATCGCCCAGTTGTCGCCGCAGCAGCAGGCCGCGGTGGCGGCGAGCGGCGGAGCGAACGTCTCGGTCAACGACCCGGCCACCATCCTGGCCCTGCCCGCCCCCGTCCGCGCGGCCGTCCAGGTGTCGTTCGTCGAGTCGCTGCACCTGGTTTTCCTGACCACCGGGCTGATCGCGATCGTGGCGGTGCTGGTCACCCTCGCGCTGCCGAACGAGAAGCTGCGCGGGGCGGGCCCCGGCGGCACCACGGGCGGCACGGACGGCCTCGGTGGCGAGGCCCCGGCGCCGGGCGGCAAGCCGCTGTCCCGGGAGTCGAAGGAGGAGGCCGCCGCCGAGATGGAGGCGAAGAGCCAGACCATGCTGTGACCCGGGTGCGCGAACCAGCGCCCGGCCCAGGCCTGAGGTGTAAGGAAGGGCCCCTTCCTATCGTTTTTGGATAGGAAGGGGCCCTTCCTTACACCTCACTTGAGGATCAGGCGGTTGGTCTGCTCGAAGACGTCGAGGTCGGCGAGGGTCTCGGGGACGCTCGTGGAGAGCGGGGCCGGGAACTGCTCCCGGTGGAAGAAGCCGGCGTCGACGGTCTCGTCGGTGGCCCGGGCCAGGTTGCCGTCCCACTCCTCGACGCGGAAGGCGGTCGTGAAGATCTGGTACGTGTGGCCGTACATGTTGGTGTGGGTGCGGTCCGGGCCGGTGTAGAGGGCGAAGGCGCTGACCCGCAGGGCGCGCAGGCCGGTCTCCTCGCGCACCTCGCGGACGGCGCAGTCGGCGATCGACTCGCCCAGCTCCATCGCCCCGGCCGGCAGGGCCCACTGGTGGTTGTCGGAGCGCTGGATCAGCAGGACGCGCCCGGCGTTGTCGCGGACCACGGCGCGGGCCCCGACGAACATCAGCGTCCGGTCACCGGCCAGGGCGCGCAACTGGCCCACGTACGAATCGGCCCAGGAGATGCTCACCCGGACAATTTACGGGGCCGGCCGGGGGCGGACGGGTTTTCCAGGGTTCCCAAGGTGTGACCGGCGACACTAATTTGTTACCCATGCGTAGCACGATGATGGACGCCCCCCTCCAGGTCGCGCGGATCCTCACCCACGGTTCGACCGTGCACGGCACGGCCGAGGTCGTCACGTGGACCGGCGGCGAACCGCGCCGCATGACGTACGCCGAGGTCGGGCGGACGGCCGCCCGGCTGGCCCACGCGCTGCGCGACGAGTGCGGGGTCACCGGCGACGAGCGGGTCGCCACCTTCATGTGGAACAACAACGAGCACCTCGTGGCCTACTTCGCGGTGCCGAGCATGGGCGCCGTGCTGCACACCCTCAACATCCGGCTCTTCCCGGAGCAGGTCGCCTACATCGCCAACCACGCCGAGGACCGGGTGGTGCTGGTCGACTCGACGCTCATCCCGCTGCTCGCCCGGGTGATCGGCGAGATGACCACGGTGCGGCACGTGGTGGTGGTCGGCGGCGGGGACCCGACCCCGCTGGTGGCCGCGGCCGGCGACCGGATCGCCGTACACCACTGGGACGCGCTGCTGGCCGATCGGCCCGACGTCTACGACTGGCCGGAGGTGGACGAGCGCGCCGCCGCCGCCCTCTGCTACACCTCCGGGACCACCGGCAACCCCAAGGGCGTCGCCTACTCGCACCGGTCGATATACCTGCACTCGCTGCAGGTCTGCATGCCGGAGTCGTTCGGCCTCGGCCCGACCACCCGCGAGCTGGTCATCGTGCCGATGTTCCACGCCATGGCCTGGGGGCTGCCGTACGCGGCGTTCATCTCCGGTGCGTCGGTGATCATGCCGGACCGGTTCCTCCAGGCCGCGCCGATCGCCGACATGATCGCCGCCGAGCGGCCCACCCTGGCCGGGGCGGTGCCGACCATCTGGAACGACCTGCTGGCCCACCTGGACGGCCACGAGGTGGACACCTCCTCGCTGAAGGAGGTGATCGTCGGCGGGTCGGCCTGTCCACCGGCGCTGATGCACGCGTTCGGCGATCGGCACGGCATCGACATCGTGCACGCCTGGGGGATGACCGAGATGTCGCCGCTCGGTTCGGTGGCCCGCCCGCCGGCCGGGGCGACCGGCGACGACGCCTGGCGCTACCGCTACACCCAGGGCCGGGTGCCGGCCGGGGTCGAGGCCCGGATCGTCGGCCCGCTGGGCGAGCCGATGCCCGCCGACGGCACGTCCGTGGGCGAGCTGGAGGTCCGGGGGCCCTGGGTGACCGCCCGCTACCTCGGCGACGACACCCCGGACGAGGAGAAGTTCCGCGACGGCTGGCTGCGCACCGGCGACGTCGGCACCCTCTCGCCGGACGGCTACATCACCCTCACCGACCGGTCCAAGGACGTGATCAAGTCCGGCGGCGAGTGGATCTCCTCGGTCGAACTGGAGAACGCGCTGATGGCCCACCCGGCCGTGCTGGAGGCCTGCGTGGTCGGGGTGCCCGACGAGCGCTGGGGGGAGCGGCCCCTGGCCACCGTCGTCCTCCGCGAGGGGGCGTCGGCCGGCCCGGAGGAGCTGCGGGAGTTCCTGGCCGGGTCGGTGGCCCGCTGGCAGTTGCCGGAGCGCTGGGCGGTCATCGACGCGGTGCCGAAGACCAGCGTCGGCAAGTTCGACAAGAAGGTGGTCCGCTCGCGGTACGCCGAGGGTGAGCTGAGTGTGCGGGAGCTGACGGCCCCGTAACGTTTTCAGGCGCACCGTCGCCTGTTGGGGTAAGGGACGCACTCCTGAGACATCCCTCCCCAGGGGCGGCCCCGGCGTTCGCACCGCGCCGGGGCCGCCCGCTCCTTGCGGGGCGACCCGCACCACCATTGTTGCGAAAGTTGTTCGCCTCTGTCCCGGCGATGGGGAAATTCGCCCAGCTCAGAGGGGTTTCGGGCGGCTGATCCCATCCTGGCCGACGGGCCGTCACCCTGCGGCGCTGGTGCTGATGAGCACCTTCCCGACCACCGAGTTCTCCACCGCCCGGTGCGCGGCGGCGGTCGCCGAGAGCGGGTGGTGGTGCAGCGGCAGGCCCGCGTCCTCGCCCACCCGGATGCCGCCCTGCGCCGCCGCGGCGGCCACGTCCACCACCGCCTGGGCCTTGGCCGCCTTCGGCTCCGTGTAGACGAGCACGAACTGCCAGCGCGCGTTCGGCACCATCGACGGCCGGATCGGCAGAGTCACCTCGTCCCCGCCGTCGTCGGCGTAGACGCACACCGCGCCGCCGCGCCCGAGCAGTTGCACGTCGGTCGCGGCGTTGCGCGCCGCGGAGACCTCGACGATCGTGTGCACCCCGTCGGGCGCGATCTTGCGGACCTCCTCGACCACGTCCTGCTCGCGGTAGTTGACCACGAAGGACGCGCCGGCCGCCGCCGCGAGCTGCGCCTTCTCGGGGCTGCTGACCGTGGCGACCACGCAGGCGTCCGCCCACCGCGCGAGCTGGATGGCCGCGTTGCCCACCGCCCCCGCCCCGCCCTGCACGAGCACCGTGTGGTCGCTGAGCGACCCGGCGTGCAGCCGGTCCGGCGTGTACTCCCCGGCCGTCAGGCACCGGTGCGCGGTGAGGAAGGGGATGCCCAGGCAGGCTCCCACGTCGAAGGAGGCGTCGCCGAGGGGCACCGCCTGCCGGACCGGCACCACCGTGTACTCGGCTGCGGTGCCCCACGGACGCTGCCAGGCGGCCTCCCACAGCCAGACCCGCTCGCCGGTCAGCTCCCGGTCGACACCCTCGCCGACCGACTCGATCACCCCGGCGCCGTCCTGCCCCGGCGTCTGCCAGCCGTCCGGCAGCGGCCCCTGCCGGCGCGACTTCCAGTCCGTCGGGTTCACCCCGGAGACCGCCACCCGCACCAGGACCTCGCCGGGACCCGGCTCCGGCACCGGCCGGTCGACCAGTTGCAGCACCGAGGCGTCGCCGGTGCGCTCGTACACGATCGCCTTCATCCCCGTCTCCTCACCCGGCGGCCCCGGCGCGGGGCGCCGTCGGCTGCCGTACCCGGCGGACCCGCGCTCATGCCGATCCCGGCGGGGCCGGAAACCGTGCAACCGGGTGACCGGAGGGAGGGAGTGGTCATGCGGGACGGGCTGGGGGCTGACGCCGAACCGGCCGGCACCGGGGAGCTGCGGGACCGCGCGGCGACGCGTGCCGAGGTCGGGCCCGAGTCGGGCGGGTCTGACGGGCCCGGCGTGGCTACGCTGACCGGGTGGCGACCAGGCCGGTGCCGGAGCGGCTGCGCTGGGCCGTGGACCGGCTCGACCTGCGCGCCGGCCACCGGGTGCTGGAGATCGGCTGCGGCAACGGCGTGGCCGTCGCGCTCATCTGCGCGGTGCCGGCGGTCGCCCGGGTCGTCGCGGTCGACCGGTCCGCCACCGCGCTGCGGGCCGCCGCCCAGCGCAACGCCGCGCAGGTCGCCGCCGGCCGGGCCGTCTTCCGGCACGCCGACCTGTCCACCCTGGACTCGTCCGGTGAACGCTACGACCGGATTCTCGCGGTCAACGTCAACCTGTTCTGGACCCGGCCGCCCACGGCCGAGTTCCGCCGCCTCGCCGGCCTGCTGGCCCCCGACGGCGTGCTGCACCTGGTCTACGAGCCGCCGCACCCCGCCCGGCTGGCCCCGCTCGTCGACCGGCTCACCGACCGCATGGGCGCCGCGGGCTGGACCGTCGCGGAGATCGCCCGGGTCGACCGGCCGACGCCGCTGCTGGGCGTGGTCGCCCGCCCGGCCTGAGCCGCTACCCGAGCCGGTCCACCGTGTCGGGGCTCAGTTCGTCCACCGCGCCCAGCACCACCGCCGCGAGCCGCTCGGCGTCCGGGTCCAGCGGGTACGACCCGTGCGGCACCGCCACCACCGTCATCCCGGCGGCGGCTGCTGACCGGACGCCGTTGGACGAGTCCTCCACGGCTACGCAGCGGGCCGGGTCGACGCCCAGCCGCCCGGCGACCGCCAGGTAGACGTCCGGCGCCGGCTTGCCCCGCTCGGTCTCCTCGGTCGACAGCGTCGCGCCGAACACGTCGGACAGGCCCGTCGCGGCCAGCGCCGCCGCGATCAGCCGGGTCGGCGACGAGCTGGCCAGCCCCAGCGGCCACCGCCCGGCCAGCCGGCGCACCACCTCGTCGGCCCCGTCGATCAGCGGTACGCGCGCCGCGTACCGCCGGGTCATCTCCTCGACCACCTCGGTGGCGACCTGCTCGGCGCTCCGGTCGACGCCCAGTTCCCCGCTGAGGTACCGGGCCCACTCGCCGGTGCTCATGCCCATCAGCCGGCGCTGCGTGTCGGCCTGCCAGGTCCCGCCGTGCGCCGCCACGTACGCCCGCCGCACCTCCTCCCAGACCGGCTCCGAATCCACGATCACGCCGTCCAGGTCGAAGATCACCGCATCCGCCACGGCCCCATCCTGCCCCATCGGGCACCGACCCGCGCCGTCCCGGACGGGTGCCGACCGGGCCGACTCGCCGGACGGCGACCCGCGCCGTCCCCGGGCGGGCCAGGACCCCCGCCGTCTCTGGCGGGCGGCGGTCAGCTCTGCGGGGTGGGCAGGCCGATCGGGTTTCCCTCCGGGATGACGGAGTGGCCGGCGCGGGCGATCGGTTCGAGCAGCTCCCGGAGCCGGTCGGTGCGCTCCCGGCCCAGCGCCCGCCACGGCCGCGCGGCGGCGGCGTCGGTGGCGTCCTCGATCGCCTGGAACCGGGCCCGGCCCTGCGCGGTCGCCTCGCCCTCGGCGGTGAGCCAGCCCCGCTCGGCCAGCCGGGCACGGGCGGCGACCCACTGCTCCTCGGCCCAGCCCCGCCCGGTCAGGTTCAGCGGCGACATGCCGACCGCGACCCGCCAGGCGAGCGTCTCCACCGGGTCGAGGTCGGCCGCGACCAGCGCCCCGACGTGCCCGTCGCCCCGGTGCTCCCGCAGCGTCGTGGCGGCCTGCCACAGCCGGGCCAGCGGGTATTCGCCGCGCGGCAGGGCGGCATTGGCCGCGCCGAGCACCCGGCCGGCGGGCTCCACCTCGGCGGCGGCCGCCTCCAGCAGCTCGGCCGCCTCGACCAGGTGCGACTCGGGCAGCTCGTAGGTCAGCTCGGCCAGCGCCTGCACCGCGCCGGTGAGCCGGGCGCGCAGCGCCTCCTGCGGGGTGGCGAGCCGCCAGACCGCCGGCAGCGCCCGCGCCACGGTGTGCGGGGCGAAGCTGAAGAACGACCCGACCACCGGCGCGGCGTCGACGGGCCCGAGCGGCGCCGCCCGGCCGGCGAAGTAGCCGCGCCAGAAGCCGCGCAGCCCGACCGCCTCGAAGGCGGCCCGGGCCCGGGGATGGAAGTAGGTGACCGCGTGGACCGGTTCGAAGTGCGTCCACATCACCCGGGCGGTCCGCCCCGCGTCGTCCAGCGCCGTCACGTGCACCTCCGCGTCCGGTCCGGTTGTCACCCCGGCCGGCCGGACCGCCCGGGGTGACGCCGAACCTACTGCCGGTGGGTGAAGGGCCGGAAGCCCCTTGTGGGCTACTGCATCACACCGGGGCGACAACCCGGGCGAACCGGGCCGGGCACCCGGGTCACTGGGCCGCGAGCACGTCCACGACGAAGCGCAGCGGACCGGTCGGCCGCCCGCTGGAGGCGTCGTTGCCGTACGCCAGCTCGGCCGGGATGTCGAGCTGCACGCGGCTGCCGACGGTCACCCCGACCAGGCCCTGGTCCCAGCCGGGGATGACCTGGCCGACGCCGATCGCGAAGGAGGCCGGCTGGCCGCCGCTCCACGACGAGTCGAACTCCTTGCCGTCCTTGTAGAACACGCCCACGTAGTTCGTGGTGATCGTCTGGCCCTTCTGAACCGCCGGCCCGGTGCCCTTGATCAGCGGGGTCACGGTGAGCTTCTTCAGCTCGCCCTTGCCGGCGGCGACCGTCGGCTTGCTGCCCAGGGCCGGGTCCGCACCCGCCGGGAGCTGCGGGGCGGGGGGCGCGTCGGCCGCCGGGGCGGTGGCGGACGCCGACGGGGTGCCCGCTGCCTGCTCCTTCGAGTCGTCGTCGTTCTGCCCGATCGTCACGAAGACGGTGATCAGCACCGCGACCACGGCGACGCCGGCGAGCCCGCCGGCCCAGGCCTGCCGGCGACGCTTCGCCTCGGCCGCCTTCTGCGCCGCCAACTGGGCGGCCAGCCGCCGCTCCGACTTCTGGGCTCGGTTCTGCGTACGCTCGCTCACGGCGTCGACTCCCTGCTGCGAAGGTGTGGCCGGCATCGGAGTGCCGGGGGGAAAGCCGACGCACACGGTACCCGCCCCGACGCCCACCGTGCCGCCTCGGCCGTCCCGCTTCCACCACGCGGGTCACCCCCGCCCCACCAGCACCGGCAGGAACGCCCGGGGCAGGGCGGCGGCCGGCCGACGCGCGCGGGCTCAGTCGGCCAGGTGCCGGGTCAGGGACTGCCGCAAGTGGTGCTTCGGCCGCGCCCCGACGATCGAGCCGACCACCTCGCCCCGGCGGAAGACCAGGAGGGTGGGCAGGGACAACACGCCGTACGTGCGCGTGGTGTCCGGGTTCGCGTCGGTGTCGATCGTGGCGAAGACCATCCGCCCGGCGAACTCCCCGGCCAGCTCGGCGAGGCTGCGGGAGATCGCCCGGCACGGCGGGCACCAGTCGGCCCAGAAGTCGACCACCACCGGCCGGTCGGCGGCGAGCACCACGGCGGCGAAGGTGTCGTCGGTGACGGCGGTCAGCGAGCCGTCCGGCGCAGTCTCGAGCATGTTTCCTCCCGGTGGGCGATGGCGTGGGCGAGCTGGTCCCGCAGCTCCTGCCGGACCGCGTGCAGTCGGTCGATGCCGGCGTCGACCTCGGCCAGCTTCCGCCGCAGCACCGCGACGGAGTCCGGGCAGACGTGACCGGAGGCGTTGCCGGCCCGGAGGCAGGCGACGAACGGGCGGATGTCGTCGAGCCCGAAGCCCACCGCGAGCAGGGCCCGGATCTCGCGTACGACGTGCAGCTCCGCCTCGTCGTAGACGCGGTAGCCGTTGGCCGAGCGGGCCGCCCGGACCAGGCCGTGCGTCTCGTAGTAGCGCAGGGCCCGGGTGCTCGTGCCGGCGCGTTCCGCCAGCTCACCGATCAGCATCCGACCTCCCTCGTCCGACGCGACCGACGCTAGACCTTGCCACCGGCGTCAAGGCAACCTCGGCTGTAAGGAAGGGCACCTTATTAACGTTTCCGGTAGAGGAAGGGCCCCCTGCTAACGAATTGGCGAGCGCGAGATCAGCTCGCGCGGGGCGGTACGGGTGCGAACCGGCGCGGGTCAGGCGGTCTTGCGGGCCGCCTTCTTCGGGGCCGCCTTCTTCGTCGCGGGCTTCTTCTCGCCCTCGGCGGCCTCTTTCGGGGCGGCCTTCTTCGCGGCCGTCTTCTTGGGCGCCGCCTTCTTCTCGGCGGCCTTCTTGGCCGGCGCCTTGGCGGCCTTCTTCTCGGCGGCCTTTTTCTGGGCGGAGCGGGCCGCCGAGATCGGGGTCGGCTCGCCGCCACCGCCGGCCGGCGCCTCGCCCCGGGCGGCCTTGGCCCGTTCCACGGACGCCTTCAGCGCCGCCATCAGGTCCACCGCCGCGGCCGGGGCCTCCTCGACCTCCTCCGGCTGGACCACCTCGCGACCCTCCACCTTCGCGTCGATGACCTCCTGGAGGGCCGCCCGGTAGTCGTCGGTGAAGGCGTCCGGCTCGAACTCGCCGGCCATCGAGTCGATCAGTGAGCTGGCCATGGCCAGCTCCGGCGGGCGGACCTTCAGGTCTTCGTCCAGGAAGCCGAAGTCGGGACTACGGATCTCGTCCGGCCAGAGCATCGTGTTGAGCAGCAGCACGCCCTCCCGGACCCGGAGCGTGGCGAGCTGCTCCCGCTGGCGCAGCGCCACCTTGACGATCGCCACCCGCTCCGAGTCGGCGAGCGCGTCGCGCAGCAGCACGTACGGCTTCGTGGCGGTGCCCTCGGGCTCCAGGAAATAGGCCTTGTTGTAGAGGATCGGGTCGACCTGCTCGGCGGGGACGAACTCCAGCACGTCGATCGCGTGCGAGGTGGAGAGCGGCAGGTCGGCGAAGTCCTCGTCGGTCAGGATCACCATCTCGCCGCCGCCGATGTCGTAGCCCTTGGCGATGTCGTCGTAGGTGACCTCCTCGCCGCAGACCTGACAGGTGCGCTTGTAGCGGATCCGGCCGCCGTCCTCCCGGTGCACCTGGTGGAAGCGGATGTCCTTCTCCTCGGTGGCCGAGTAGACCCGCACGCCGATGGAGACCAGCCCGAACGAGACCGCTCCCTTCCAGATGGCCCGCATCCCGTGCTCCTCTCGCCGGTACTGTCCAGGATCCCAAAAGATCGAAGGCCACGCGAGCGCTTCCGTGCGCAAGTACAGTCATGGGGTGCCCGGCGCGCCGCTCAAGCCGATGCTCGCGATGACCGGGCAGCTCCCGGCGGGTGCCGGCTGGGCGTACGAGTTCAAGTGGGACGGCGTGCGCGCGCTCGCCGACATCTCCGGCGGCCGGCAGCACCTGTACGCCCGCTCCGGCGTCGAGATCACCGTCGCGTACCCCGAGCTGGCCACCCTCCAGAAGCAGGTGGGCGACGCGCTGCTCGACGGCGAGGTGGTGCTGCTCGGCGAGCACGGCCAGCCCTCGTTCACCGCCCTGGCGGAGCGGATGCACGTCCGCGACCGGAACAAGGCCGCCCGGCTGGCGGCGAGCATCCCGGTGACGTACATGATCTTCGACCTGCTCCGGCTCGACGGCGAGGACCTGACCGGCTGGTCGTACGCCCGCCGGCGGGAGGCCCTGGACGGCCTGGCGCTCGGCGGCGCCCGGTGGGCGGTGTCGCCGGTCTTCCCCGACGGCCTGGCCACCTACGAGGCGGCGGGCGAGCACGGCCTGGAGGGGGTGATGGCCAAGCGGGTCGACTCGGTCTACCGCCCGGGGGTGCGCTCGCCGGACTGGGTGAAGGTCAAGCTGGAGGTGACCGGCGACTTCGTGGTCGGCGGCTGGCGGCCCGGGGCGCGGAAGATCGGCGGCCTGCTGGTCGGGGTGCCGCGCCCGGACGGGCGGCTCACCTACCGGGGGCGGGTCGGCGGCGGCATCGGCGCGGCCATCGAGCGGGAACTGCTCCGTGAGCTGGAGCCGCTGCGCACCGGCGGGTCGCCGTTCGCCGACGCCCTGCCGCGCGAGGATGCGCGGGGCGCGATCTGGGTAACACCGAGGGTCGTGGTGGAGGTGAAGTACGGCCAGCGCACCCCGGACGGGCGGTTGCGGTTCCCCCGGGTGCTCCGGCTGCGACCGGACAAGCCCGCCGAGGAGGTCGACGATGCCGGGTGAGCGGTTGAAGGTGGACGTCGAGGGGCGCTCGCTGGAGGTGTCCAACCTGGACAAGGTGCTCTATCCCGACGCGGGGTTCACCAAGGGCGAGGTGATCGACTACTACACCCGCATCGCCCCGGTGCTCCTGCCGCACCTGCAAGGCCGGGCGCTGACCCGGATCCGCTTCCCCAACGGGGTCACCGGCGGCTCGTTCTTCGAGAAGAACGCCCCGGCCGCAACCCCCCGCTGGGTACGCACCGAGACGCTGCCCGCGCCCGGGTCGAGCAAAGGCCGGGAGACCATCGACTACGTGGTCGCCGACGACCTGCCCACCCTGGTCTGGCTGGCCAACCTCGCCGCGCTGGAGCTGCACACCCCACAGTGGAAGATCGGTGAGCACCCGGACATGATGGTGGTCGACCTGGATCCGGGGCCGCCGGCGGCGCTGCGCCAGTGCTGCCAGGTGGCGTTGCTGATGCGGGACCGGCTCGCCGAGGACGGCATCGACAGCTACCCGAAGACGTCCGGGAAGAAGGGCATGCAGCTCTGCTGCCCGATCGCCGGCACGCAGGACGCCGAGGACGTGTCCGCCTACGCCAAGCGGATCGCCCAGGAACTGGAACGGGCGCACCCGAAACTGGTCGTGTCGAAGATGGCGAAGAACCTGCGGCCCGGCAAGGTCTTCATCGACTGGAGCCAGAACAACGCGGCCAAGACGACCGTGTCGCCGTACTCGCTGCGGGCCCAGTCGGTGCCGTCCGTGTCCACCCCGCTGACCTGGGACGAGGTCGAGGCAGGCGCGGCCGGGAAGCGGCCGGCCACCAAGCCGTACGTGGCGGGCGAAGTGCTCAAGCGGGTGGAGAAGGACGGCGACCTGCTCGCCCCGCTGCTCGACGGTGGCCCCGAGCTGCCGGTGTGACGGGTCCTCAGTGGATCCTCGCCGGCGCGTCAGTGGAATGCCGGTCCGACGCTGGTTGAGTAGGGTGGCCTGAGCCTGCCCGAGGAGTGCGTGATGATCCTGACCGATGCCCTCGTCCGGGAGTCGCCGACCGGTGACCGGCCCACCGAGATGGACCGGCCGCTGCTGACGTATCTCGACGACGCGACCGGTGAGCGGGTCGACCTGACCGCCACGGAGCTGGGCGGCTGGGCGGCGCGGGCCGCCGGGCTGCTGCGCGAGGGCTGTGGGCTGGGCGTCGGCGACCGGGCCGCGGTGCTGCTCCCGGCCCACTGGCAGACCGCCGCCGTGCTGCTGGGCGCCTGGTCGGCCGGGGTGGCGGTGTCGTTCCGCCCCCGGGCGACCGCCGGGCTGCCGCAGCTCGGGCCGGGCGACAACGAGCCGTTCGACGCGGTCTTCGTCAGCGCGAAGCGGCTGGACGACTGGCTGGAGGACGTGCCCGAGGGCCGGCACCGCTACGTCCTCGGGCTCGGGTCCACCCCGTTGGCCGAGGTGCCCCTGGGCTACCTGGACTGGCTCGCCGAGGTGGCCCGGCACACCGACGCGCTGCCCGCGTCCGCCCCGTTGACCAGCGCCGACGCGGCCAGCCCGGACGGCACGAGCTACCGCCAGTGGGGCAGCGTCGCGCGGGCCGTGGCCGAGCGGCTCGACCTGCGGGCCGGCGACCGGCTGCTGGTCGACGTCGCCGAGCACGAGCAGCCGGTGTACTGGCTGCTGGCACCGCTGTCCGTCGGCGCGTCGGTGGTGCTCTGCGCCAACCTCGACCCGGCGACCCTGGAAGCCCGGATCGCCGCCGAGCAGATCACCCGGGTGCTCTGATGGCCGGGGTCTACACCGAGGCGAGCATGTCGCTGGACGGCTACGTCTCCGGTCCGGGCGAGAGCGGCTTCGACCTGCTCTTCCGCTGGTACGAGAACGGCGACGTCCCCGCCTCTACTACCGGGTCCGCCGGCCGTAGCCACCCGGCAGCCCCGAGCACGGGCCCGTCCGCGCCGGCTCGCCCGTCGGCCCCCAACGCCCCGCCGCCCGCCCCGCGCGTGCTCAGCGGTCGGGACCACATCGGCGCCGCTGCGCCGCCCCTGCCCCCGCCGGCTTGGCAATCTTGGACAGTTGTCGTTCCCAGGGAACGGAAACTGTCCAAGATTTGGCCGGAGCAACGCGCGGTCGGAGTGGGCCGGGTCGCGGATGGACGGCGGGTCGTCTCTTACTCGGGTTGGTTGCGGGTTCGTCAGGGGCGGCGGGAGCAGGGCGCGGTGTGGTTGGTCGGCAGGGTGCACCGCGCGTCGCCGGGCAAGTGGCCGGTCGCAGAAGACCCAGTGGCGTACGCCCTGCTGGTCCTCGGCCGAGACGGTGACGCCGCCCGGCTCGACGCGGGCGCTGAGCCGGGCCAGCACCCGGGCGGGCCTTGATGACGCGTGTGGGTTGACGGGCCGCGGTAGCGGCTCGTCAACCCCTTTCGTATGCGCGCTTATTGGAAGAGCCTGCCGGGCCTTCTGGAGCGGCCCCGCTTGCTGATCATGGAATCCCTGCGCCTACGGCGCACCATGATTGACTTTGTCTGCCTCTTCAGAGCTTGGAGGATCCTGTCCCTCATCGCATGCCTCTTCTCGCGTATGTCGGATCGGCCATCGCGAATCGCGCCGGGTCGTGGCCCAGCGTGGTGGCGGTGCGGGGCCACGGGCCCGAATCCGTCGCCGGTATCGCAGCCCGCGTACCCGGGCAGAGATCAGTCATTCGTCAGCGTCGGGCCACACCGCTGAGCCGGGGTCCAGGTCCACCACGTCGACCGGAGGGACCTGTGCTCCCCGCGAGGTCTCCCGACGGCTCGACAGGTGACGGGAGTCAGTCGATCGTCGGGAGTTTCGGGCCGAGGACGTCGTCGGCGTCGACGATCGTGTACGCGTACCCCTGCTCCGCCAGGAAGCGCTGGCGGTGGGCGGCGTACTCGGTGTCGATGGTGTCCCGGGAGACGACCGTGTAGAAGTGCGCCTGCCGGCCGTCGGCCTTGGGCCGCAGCACCCGCCCGAGCCGCTGCGCCTCCTCCTGACGGGAGCCGAACGTGCCGGAGACCTGGATCGCCACCGCCGCCTCGGGCAGGTCGATGGAGAAGTTGCCGACCTTCGAGATGACGAGGGTGCGGATCTCCCCGGAGCGGAACGCGTCGAAGAGCCGCTCCCGTTCCTTGTTGGTGGTCGAGCCCTGCACGATCGGCGCGTCGAGGTATTCGCCGAGCTGGTGCAGCTGCTCGATGTAGCCGCCGATCACCAGCGTCTGCTCGCCCGGGTGCCGATCCACCAGCGCCTTGACCACGGGCAGCTTCGTGCGGGCGGTCGCCGCCATCCGGTAGCGCTCCTCGGCCTCCGCCGTCGCGTACGACATGCGTTCCGCGTCGGTGAGCGTCACGCGTACCTCGGTGCACTGGGCCGGGGCGATCCAGCCCTGCGACTCGATGTCCTTCCACGGCGCGTCGTACCGCTTCGGGCCGATCAGGCTGAACACGTCGCCCTCCCGGCCGTCCTCGCGGACCAGCGTCGCCGTCAGCCCCAGCCGGCGGCGGGCCTGGAGGTCCGCGGTGAACCGGAAGATCGGCGCGGGCAGCAGGTGCACCTCGTCGTAGACGACCAGGCCCCAGTCGCGCGCCCCGAACAGGTCCAGGTGGGTGAACGCGCCGCCGCGCCGCGAGGTGAGCACCTGGTACGTGGCGATGGTGACCGGGCGGATCTCCTTGCGCTCGCCCGAGTATTCCCCGATCTCCTCCTCCGTCAGGGAGGTGCGGGCGATCAGCTCGCGCTTCCACTGCCGCCCGGCGACCGTGTTGGTGACCAGGATCAGCGTGGTGGCCTTCGCCTCGGCCATCGCCGCCGCCCCGACCAGCGTCTTGCCCGCGCCGCAGGGGAGCACCACCACGCCCGACCCGCCGGCCCAGAACGCCTCCACGGCCTCCCGCTGGTACGACCGCAGCGTCCACGGCTTGCCGCCGTCCTTGCCGGCCTCGGCCAGCTCGATCGGGTGCGCCTCGCCGTCGACGTAGCCGGCCAGGTCCTCTGCCGGCCAGCCCAGCTTGAGCAGCGCCTGCTTGAGCCGGCCCCGCTCGGACGGGTGCACCGCGATCGTGTCGTCGTCGATCTTCGCGCCGAGCATCCCGGCGAGCTTCTTGCTCTTGGCGACCTCGATCAGCACCACCCGGTCCAGGGCCCGCAGCACCAGCCCGTGCGCCGGGTCGTTGGCGAGCTGGAGCCGGCCGTACCGGTCCATCGTCTCGGCCACGTCGACCAGCAGCGCGTGCGGCACCGGGTACCGCGAGTACTTGATCAGCGCGTCCACCACGGCCTCGGCGTCGTGCCCGGCGGCGCGCGCGTTCCACAACCCGAGCGGGGTCAGCCGGTAGGTGTGCACGTGTTCCGGGGAGCGCTCCAGCTCCGCGAAGGGCGCGATGGCCATCCGGCACGCCTGCGCGTCGGGGTGGTCGATCTCCAGCAGCAGGGTCTTGTCCGACTGCACGATCAGGGGTCCACCGCTCACGCCAGTGCCTCTCCTCCGCCTCGGGTCGCCGGCTGTCCGGGAGGTGACTGACCCGCCCCGGGCCGACCCACCAGTCTTGCACGTATCCGGGTGACGCCAGAAAAATCTGGACACGGGGCGCAACCGGAGCGGTACTCGCAACGTCTAGCAATAGGACACCTGTCACGGGAGGCGCCATGAAACACGTCCGGATCACCACCCGGCTCGTCGCCCTGGCAGTGGCCACGCTGGTCGGCGCCGGTGCGTGCGCGTTCGAGCCGCGGGCCGACGGAGGTGGGGGCGGGGGTCCCGTCCCGGTCGGTGCCACGGAGCAGCTAACGGGGGCGAGCGGTGCGCCCGGGCCGGACCAGCGGGCCGGCACGGCGACGGCGAAGCCGGCGGTGAAGCCCGCGCCGAACCGTCCGAGGCCGACCCGGCCCGCGCCGAAGCCCACCACGTCGCCGTCGGCCGCCGGCTGCCCGCAGGGGGAGCACCAGCGCGCGGTGGAGGCGTACCTCGCCCGGCTGGGCGGTTTCGGGACGCTGACCGTGGACGGCCGCCAGTCCGCCGCCGACTGCGCCGCGATCAAGAAGTTCCAGAAGCGGTACGACATCCGCCCCGCCCACGGCCGCGCGGGGCCCACCACCCACGACGTGGCGAAGCGGCTCGCCACCACCGACACGGCGCGCTGCAAGGCCGGCTCGGGCACCACCTTCTGCATCGACCTGACCCGGCAGACGACCTGGGTGATGCGCAACGGCAAGGTGCTCGTGAAGCCGACGGTCACCCGGACGGGGATGCCCGGCTACCGCACCCCGGCCGGCACCTTCAAGATCAACTATCGCAACATCAAGGAGTGGTCCGACCCGTACGAGGTCTGGCTCCCGTACTGGCAGCACTTCACCCAGGGGATGGGCTTCCACGAGACCACGACCTACCTGCACAACAAGGCGATCGGCTCGCACGGCTGCGTCAACCTGCTGCACGCCGACGCGGTCCGGTACTGGGAGCTGGGCAAGGTCGGCAGCCGGGTGGTGCTGGTCGGGCGGCGCCCCGGCACCTGAGCCGCCGCCCCGGGGTCCCGGCCCGTCCGCGGCGCACATGTCGTCCGATCGGGGTTTTATCCCCTGTCACTCCGGTCACCCGAGTGACACGCTGGAATGCCAGGCGTCGGACCGACGGGGAGGCTGGAGATGACGGTCGACCGGGAAGCGAGACCGGAGCACAGTGCCGAGCGCGACCGGTCGCCGGACGAGGGGGTCTCCACCGTCACCGTCGTCGCGTACGCGGCCGCCGCGGCGGTGCTCCTCGGCTGGTTCCTCTTCGGCTGGCTGGTGCTCGAACAGGGCTTCGTCGACTCGGTCGGCGAGTCGGCCGGCGCCGGATTCGCGCTGCTGCTGGTCGTCTCCGTCGTCGGGACGGTACGCCGCAGCCGGCGCTGACCCGGCCCGAGGTCGCCGGCCCTGCCGGAGGAACGACCGGTGGGGGACGGGCGCGACGCTCAGTCCTCCAGCACCGCCGCCGTGATCCGGTGCAGGGCGAAGGTGTGCAGCATCTCCGTCCGCTCGTCCTCGGCGCGCAGGTAACCCGCGCCGATCGAGACCGGCCGGACCAGCCGGGACGCGTTCGCCCCGTGCGCGTCGACGTACCCGACCCAGACCAGCGCCTTGTCCCGCACCGCCTGCTGGAGCACGGCGAGGGCGTCGCTGTGGGTGTGCGCCGGCACCGGCCCGGTACGCGCCGCACCGCCCCGGACCACCGCCGGCGCGCGCCGCGCCGCCCGGGCCGCCGCGTCGCCGCGCCGGATCTGCTCCACCACGCCCAGCAGGCGGGGCATGGACAGCTTCGGCGCGGTCAGCGGGTCGAGGGTCCGGGTCGCCACCGACACCCGGGCCGGGGCCCGGCGGGTCTTCGGGCGGGACAGCACCGCCGCCCCGCTCGCGTCCTCCGGCACCGGGGCGTACCCGGCCTCGCGCAGGGCCGTGAGCATCCGGCCCACCTGGTACGGGGTCGACAGCACCGTCGGCGCGAGCCGGCGCAGGGCCAGCGACTCCAGCCGCCGGTCGGCGAGCACCTCGGTCAGCAGCGCCTCGTCGTCGCTGCGCACGTACGCCCCGGCGGAGCCGACCCGCAGCCCGCCGTGCTTGCGGGCCACGTCGTCCACCAGGTACGTCAGCCCCTGCGGTACGGGGGTGCGGGACCGGCGCCGGAACAGGGCGTGCAGGTCGTCGGCCGAGTAGCCGGCGTCCAGGGCCCGGCGCACGCTGGCCGGGGTGACCCGGTGCACGCTGGCGCCCCCGGCCGACTCGTGCTCGGCCACCACCTCCAGCTCGGCGGCGAGGGCCGGATCGGGCGGGCCGGGCACCACGACGGTCAGGTCGGCCTGCACCAGGAAGTGGTCGACCGGGGCGGGCAACAACGCGTCCAGCGCGCGCACCGCGCCGGTCCCGTCGCCGTCCTCGGCGTCCGCGCGCAGCCCGAGCGGGTCGTCCCCGCCCCGCTCGTCGACGGCGGTGACGTCGGCGAGCAGCAGCCGCCCGTACGAGGTGAGCGCCCCCAGCCCGGTCACGCCCAGCGTCGCCGCCTCGGTCAGCACCTCGCGGTGCGCGGCCTCCCGCCCCCGGCTGCGCCGCGGCGCCCGCCAGTCGAGCAGCGACTGCACCTCCTCGGGGGTGGGCGCGGTGGCGGGCTCCAGGTTGGCGAGCACCCCGAGGACCGCGCGTCGGGCGGCCGGCGCCCCGGCCCGTTCCGCCTCGGCCGAGAGCACGGTGATCGGCCGGTCCCGATCGTCGCGCTGCCCGATCAGCCCGACCTGCCGGGTCATCGTCAGCCAGGCCCGGCCGAGCTGCTCCCAGCGCTGCGCCAGCGTGCCGGCCCGCCACACCTCGTACCCGGCGGTGGGCAGCACCTGCTGGTCGGCCCCGTAGCGGGTGGTGGTGGCCCCGGGCAGGTCCACCTCGCCGATCAGCCCCGCCGCGTACGCCGCCTCCAGCAGCAGGGCGGCCGTCGGCTCGTCCACCCCGACCGCGCGGGCCAGCCGGCGCAGGTCGCGCACGCCCAGGCCGCCGGAGCGCAGCACGGGCGCCGGCTCGGCCGCGAGCTGCTCCAGCAGCGCCTCGGTGTGCCGTACCGCCTCCATGGTCTGCCCGGCTCCGGCGGAGTCGGCGGCCTTCGGCTCGCGCGGCGGCGTGGCCACCGGCGGCGGGCTGGTCCGCAGCGGGCCGAGCGGGCCGCTGTCCCGGCGCAGCAGCAGGCCGACCTCCCGGGGCAGCTCGACGGTGCCGGTGGCGCTGGCCTTGCTGGGGCCGGAGACCAGCACCAGCAGGTGGTGGTCGACCAGCCAGCGCACCGGCGAGCCGGTCGGCGCGCCGCCGTTGGTCGGGTCCGGGGGCAGGTCGTCCTCCGCGCCGACCGGCGGCGCCTGCAACGCGCCCGCCGGCACGCTGCCCACCGGCGGGCCGGCGGCCAGCCGCTCCAGGATGGCCCGGGCCGAGGGTGGCGCGGCCAGCAGCGTCCGCCGCAGCTTCGCCGGGTCCGCGCAGAGCGCCGCCGACCGCGGGTCCAGCTCCGCCGCCGGCCGGCCCAGCCCCGCCGGGTACGGGGAGACCTCGTCGACGCTCTCCACCACGCGCAGGGCGCTCTCGGGGCCGTGCAGCAGGAAGAGCGCCCGCAGCCGGTTCACGGCGGCGCGGACGGAGGTGGGGGCGGGCGGGTGCGGCCCGGCGGTGGCCATGGCGAGCACCGAGGCGGTGGAGGTGGTGCCCTCGGCCGGGTCCCGGGTGAGCCGGGCGGCGTCCAGGATCTGCAGGGTGAACTGGTCGAGCCCGTCGAGCGCGCGGGCCACCGAGACCCGGGACTGGGCCCGGATGGCGAGCGCGGAGACGTCGGCGGGCACGGGCACCACGAGGTCCGGCCGCAGTTGGAGGAGGGCGGCGAGCGACTCGTCGGGCAGCGACCGCAGGTGGTCGGCGAGTGAGGTGGTCATCGTCGTTCCACGCTAGCCCGGCAGGGGGTCTTCCCGCCCCTCGGACGTCCGGCTGACCCGTGCGGACGGGCGGGTAGGTTTCTCCGCATGCCCGCACTGACGGTCGGCTTCGACCTCGACATGACCCTGGTCGACTCGCGCCCCGGCATCGCCGCCGCCTACCGGGCGCTGACCGCCCGGACGGGCGTGCACGTGGACGCTGAGGCCGCCGTGTCCCGGCTCGGCCCGCCGCTGCGTACCGAGATCGCCCGCTGGTTCCCGCCGGAGCAGGTCGACGCGGCCGTCCGCACGTACCGCGAGCTCTACCCGGCGTACGCGATCACGCCCACCGTCCCGCTGCCCGGCGCCCGCGAGGCGATCGACGCGATCCGCGCCCGCGGCGGCCGGGTGCTGGTGGTCACCTCCAAGCTGGGCCGCCTGGCCCGGCTGCACCTCGACCACCTCGGACTGGCGGTCGACGAGCTGGCCGGCGACCTGTTCGCCGAGGAGAAGGCGACCGCGCTGCGCGAGCACGGCGCCACGCACTACGTCGGCGACCACGTGGCCGACATGGTGGCCGCGCGGGCGGCGGGCGTGCCCGGCATCGCCGTCTCGACCGGCCCGTGTTCGGCCGACGAACTCCGCGCCGCCGGGGCGGAGGCGGTGCTGGATGATCTCACCGGATTCCCGGCGGCGCTGGACGGGATGATCCGGCTAGCCTTGGGGCAGTAGACGTCTCAAGCGAAGCAGGGGTTCTCAGGTGCCGACGGGTCGAGTGAAGTGGTTTGACGCGGCCAAGGGATACGGGTTTGTCACCAGCGACGAGGGTGGCGACGTGTTCCTTCCCAAGACCGCGCTGCCGGCGGGTGTCACCGACCTCAAGGGCGGTCAGCGGGTCGACTTCAGCGTGGTGGACAGCCGCCGGGGCGCGCAGGCGATGGGGGTCAAGCTGCTCGACGCCCCGCCGTCGGTGGCGGAGCTGCGCCGCCGGCCGGCCGAGGAGCTGCACGGCCTCGTCGAGGACATGATCAAGGTGCTGGAGGCGAAGGTGCAGCCGGACCTGCGCCGGGGCCGCTTCCCCGACCGCAAGGCCGCGCAGAAGATCGCTCAGCTGGTCCACGCCGTCGCGCGCGAGCTGGAGGTCTGAGGCACCAGCCCGGCGGCGGCGGCCCGACCGAGCAGCGCCTCCACGGCGGCGAACCCGGCGTCCCCCAGGTCGGCGGTGAACTCGTTGACGTAGAGGTCGATGTGTCGGTCCACCACGTCGGGCTCCATCTCCTGCGCGTGCGCCAGCACGTAGTCGCGGCTCGCCGCCGGGTCGGCCCAGGCCCGGCGGACCGACTCGCGGATCCACCCGGCGGCGGCCTCCGGGTCCACCGCGCCGCGCCGGGCCAGGATGGCGCCGAGGGGGATGGGCAGGCCGGTGTCGGCCTCCCACCACTCGCCCAGGTCCACCAGGGCGGTCAGGCCGTGCCGCGGGTAGGTGAACCGGGCCTCGTGGATGACCAGGCCGGCGTCGTACCGGCCGGCGGCCACGCCCGGCATGATCTCGTGGAACGGCACCACCTCGATCCGCGCCGGCGGCCGGTCCGCCGCCCAGAGCCGGAAGAGCAGGTACGCCGTCGTCCGGTCGCCGGGCACCGCCACGGTCGCGCCGGTCAGGTCGGCGCGGTCGGCTCGGTCGGCGCGGTCGGCGTGCCCCGCGCTGCCCGGGCGGTCGGGTCGGCCGGCGCCGTCGCCCCTGGTCAGCACCAGCGGGCCGCAGCCACGGCCGAGCGCCCCGCCGCAGGGCAGCAGGTGGTAGTCCTCCAACAGCCACGGCAGCGCGGCGTAGCTCACCTTCACCAGGTCGAACGCGCCCCGTTCGGCAGCCGTGTTGGTCACGTCGACGTCGGCGTACGTCACCTCCACCGGTGGCGCGTCGGGCACGAGGCCGTGCACCAGGGCGTGGAAGACGAACGTGTCGTTGGGGCAGGGCGAGATCGCCAGCGAGAGCGCCACGCCCCCACGGTATCCCCGCCCGCAGCGGGTCGGCTCCGCCCGGTCCCCGCGACTGTGACCTGCCCCGCGACGTGGATCCGTCCGCGACCGGATCGGGACACACCTACGGTGCCGAGCCGCGTTCCGCTGGCCTCACGGCCCACGGCCCACGGCCCACGGCCCACGGCCCACGGCCCGCGGTGCGCGGCCCACGGCCCGCGGTGCGCGGCCCACGGCCCGCGGTGCGCGGTGCGCGGTGCGCGGTGCGCGGTGCGCGGTGCGCGGCCCGCGGTGCGCGGTGCGCGGTGCGCGGTGCGCGGTGTATCCCGCTGGCGTCAGCCACGGGCCACAGGCACACGAGGCACGGTGTCGAGCGGGTCGTCGGTGGCGTCACCGGGTAACGGTGCCGAGCCGGCACCGTCGGTGGCGTCACCACGCCCGTTCGGCCCTGTCGAGCTGCCCTCACAGATGGGGCACGCCCCCGGCCAGGAGCGCTGGGCCGGTGCGCACCGGTGGTCTCATAGGCGGGGCAGCTCGACAGCGACTGTGCGGTGACTGGGTTGTGGCTGTGAACGGCGACCGGCTGCGCCACCGGATCGGCTGCGGCTGTGGTTGTGGCTGCGCCGGGCCGGGCGCGCTGCGGGCAGATCGGCGCCAGCTCGGCTCGGGCCACGCTGGTCCGCCCAAGAGCATCCGGCTGCACACAACCATGCCGGTTATCCACAGGCTTTTCCACAGGTGGGCGGCTGTTGTTGAAAGTCGGCCCACTCCATGGCGACGATCGAGGTGTGACGGAGCGGAGCGGGCCGATCGACGTGGGGGCGGCGCTGCGCGCACTGCGGCGCCAGGCGGACCTGAGCCAGCGGGAACTGGCACGGCGGTCGGGCGTGCCCAAGAGCACCGTGGCGCGGATCGAATCCGATCCGGGAGCCGATCCGAGGTTGCGGACGGTGGAGCGGTTGGTCCGGGCCGCCGGCGGGGAACTGGTGGTCGGTGTCCGAGACGCCGGGCTCGACATGGCAGACGCCTTCCCAGATGGCATCGCAAGAACCAGCACAAACGGCATCGCGAACGGCAGCACAAACGGCATCGCGAACGGTCCTCCGACCGGCGCTCGGGATGGTGCTCCGGATGGCATTTCGGACTTCGTCGGTGTTGGCGTCGGTGTCGGCGATCGCAACGGCAACGGCAACGGTGGAACGCCGTCCTCGGTCGGGCCGGGCGCTCTCGCGGTGCCGCCGGCCGTCCCGCACGACGGACGACGCGACGAGGGCGGTCGCCGCTATCCCGCGCACCTCGACGTCCGGGAGGTCCGCACGCTGAAGGACTGGCCGGGCGCGTGGTGGGGGCACTGGTACGTACCGCCGGAGCAGTGGCCGGTGCGGGTGCCCGAGCGGACGTACGACCTCGACCGCGGGCGGCGCGACGAGCGACGGGTACGGGAGCGGCTTCGCGCCGCCGTGGAGTTTCGCCGGGTGACCGAGGACGTGCCGGACGGGTGTTGGCGATTCGTGGCCGAACTGCCCGGTGGCGGGCCGGTCGGCGAGTTGCGGGCGCACGAGCGGAGCGAGGATCTGTTGCTGGGTGAGGACGGCGGCGGCCGGCGGGAGATGGTGCTGGACGGCGTGGTGGTGGCACCGCAGCTGCGCTTCCTGGGCATCGGCCGCCGGCTGCTCCAGCTCCTCGCGGAGGAGATGGACAGGATCGGTATCCGCACCGTGCTGGCGACCGCCGGGGCCGGCGGGAGCGACTTCCTGCTCGCCTGCGGCTACGAACTGGAGGCGTACCGACCGTGGTCGCTGCGGCTCGACCGTCGGCCGGCGGTCGCGGGCTGACGGTCCGGCCGTGCGGGAAGGCAGGCCGGGCAGGCCAGACGGGTCAGGTCAGGGCCGCGGCGGCGGTGGTCAGGGCGGCCAGCGCCTCGCGCATGCGCCACGCGTCGCGGTCGCGGGGGCCGATCGGGTTGGAGACGGTACGCAGCTCGACGAACGGGAGGCCCGCCTGGGCGGCGGCGACGCCCACCCCGTACCCCTCCATGGCCTCGGCGACCGCGTCCGGGTGCCGCCGGCGTAGCGCGTCGGTGCTGGCGGCGGTGCCGGTGACCGTGCTGACGGTCAGCACCGGGCCGACGGTGGCCGTCGGAAGCGCGGCCCGCAGCCGGGCGAGCAGGCCCGGGTCGGCGGCGAGCGCGGTGGCGCCGCCCAGCCAGTCCGGGGGCATGCCCAGCTCGTCCACGGGGATGAAGCCGGCCGGCGACTCGGCGCCGAGGTCGGCGGCCACGGACACGGTGCCCAACACCGTGGCGCCCACCTCCACCCGGCCGGCGAAGCCCCCCGCCACACCCGCGCTGACCACGCCGCCGTAGGGCCGGCCGGCGGCCTCGGCGAGCACCAGCAGCCGGGTCGTGGTGGCGGCGGCGACGGCCGGCCCGACCCCCACCGGCAGCACCGTGGTCGTCTGGTCGGCGAGGCCGGCGCGGATCGCCTCGGCCTCGGCGGGGACCGCCGTGACCACCAGCAGGCCGGTCACGAGAGCGGCCCCTGCGGCTCCCGGCGGGTCTCGTCGTCCGTCCCGCCCGGCCCGCCGACGGCCGACGAGGGCCGGTAGATGTGGTAGCCCGGCGGTGCCAGGCCGGGGTCGTCCAGCGGAGAGCCGCCCTGCGCCGGGGCGGGGGAGGTGGGCGTGGGGTCGTGTCGGCGCCCGGCCTCCGGGTCGGGGGAATCCGCACCGTCGGTGCCCGGGGCGCCCGGGGCGCCCGGGGCATCGGGGTCGGTTTCGTCGGTCCCGTCGGTTCCGTCGGTCAGCTCGTCGTCGCCGAGCGGCCGGCCGAGCAGGCGCTCCGCGCGCAGCCGGCCGGCCACCACCAGGCCCCGGGCGGCGGCCACGGTGCCGACGGCGGCGACGGCGGCGATCACGATCCGGCCGTCGAAGGGTACGAGCCCCAGGCCGCCCCCGGCGACGAAGGCGAGCATCAGCACCGTCTCCGAGTGGGCGAAGGAGCTGGCCCGCAGCCGCTCCGGGATGCGTTCCTGGATCGAGGCGTCCACGGCGAGCTTGGCGATGCCGCTGTTCAGCGCGGCGACCAGGCAGAGCAGGGCGACCATGGGCAGCGAGAACTTCAACGCGGCGAGGATCGCCACCCCGGCGACGACGACCATGCCGCTGGACTGGATCGCGGCGGGCCGGTGGATGCGCAGCCGGGTGCCGACCGCGGTGGCCAGGAAGGTGCCCACGGCGAGCGCCGCGCCGACCAGGCCCAGCGCCGCCTCGTCGCCGAGGTCCCGACCGAAGGCCACGGTGGTCAGGTCGCCCGCCTTGATCGCGAAGGCCAGGAAGAGCAGCAGGAAGCCGTAGACCGCGCGCAGCGTCGCGGCGCCGATCAGGGTGGCGATCACGAGTCGGCCCGCCGGCCGCCCCCGGCCCAGCGGGCGGTCCCCGGTGCGGCGACCCAGCGCCCGCAGCGGCCGGGGCACCCGCTCCGGCGGCTCCGAGTCGGCCTTCGGGGGCAGCCGGAGGGAGATCACCATGCCGACCAGGAAGATGACCGAGGCCACCCGGAGCGGCCACTGCGGCCCGAACCAGAAGGCGGCCAGCCCGATCGGGGCGACCAGCGCGCCGGCCACCGTGCCGTAGACGCTGGCCCGGGCGCCCACCTGGGACAGCCCGAGCCCCTCCGGGAGCAGCCGGGGCACGGCCGCCGAGCGGGCCACCCCGTACGCGCGGGAGAGCGCCAGCACGCCGAAGGCCGCCGGGTAGAGGCCGAAGCCGTGGATGTAGTCGGAGATCAGCCAGGCCAGGAAGGCCCGGCCGAGCATGGTGGCGGCCAGCGCGTACCGCCGGCCGTGCCGGAAGTGGTCGAGCAGCGGGCCCACCACCGGGGCGAGCATGGCGAACGGCACCATGGTCACCAGCAGGTAGAGGGCGACCTTGCTGCGCGCCTCGCCGAGCGGGACGTTGAAGAAGATCGTCCCGGCGAGGCCGATGGCGATCAGCGTGTCCCCGGCGCAGGAGACCGCGTGCAGGTCGAAGAGGCGGACCATGCCGACCTCGTCCCCGGCGCCCCGGGCGCGGGCCCGGCCGGCCCGGCGGGTCATCCAGCGCCCACCGCTGACCGAGCCCCGGAACAGCAGGCGGACGGCCTTGATGCCGGTGCCGACGGTCTGCCCGAGCACGGACCGCCCGGAGCGGGAGAACAGCGGCATGCCCACCATCCTTGCCCATCCGGTCCGCGTACGCCGCACCACTGCGCCAGAACGTCCTCGGCGGGTGCCTGTCGGTCGGCCGTACGCATGGGGAACAATGGTCGGGTGACCAGGCCCGCCTCCGCCCGCGCCGCTCGTCTCGACCAGGTCTGCGCCGCCGCCGTCGAGGTGGCGCGCGACGCCATCACCGAGGTCGACGCCTCGGACATCGGCGACCACCTGCAGGCTGTTGCGGAGGGCGACCGGCTCGTCACCCACTACTTCGAGTGCCGGCTCGCCGGCTACCGCGGCTGGCGGTGGGCCGTCACCGTCACCCGGGTGCCCCGCAGCCGACACGTCACCGTCTGCGAGACGGTGCTGCTTCCCGGCGCGGACGCGATGCTCGCGCCCGGCTGGCTGCCGTGGCAGGAGCGGCTCAAGCCGGGTGACCTCGGTCCCGGCGACCTGCTGCCCACGCCGGCGGACGACGAGCGGCTCCAGCCCGGCTACGTGCTCTCCGACGACCCGGCGGTCGAGGAGACCGCCTGGGAGCTGGGGCTCGGCCGGGCCCGGGTGCTCTCCCGGGAGGGGCGCAGCGAGGCCGCCCAGCGCTGGTACGACGGCGACCACGGCCCCTCCGCCGCGATCTCGGTCGCCGCTCCCGCCGCCGCCCGCTGCGGGACCTGCGGCTTCTACCTGCCGCTCGCCGGCGCCCTGCGGCAGTCCTTCGGCGCCTGCGGCAACTTCTACGCCCCCGACGACGGCCGGGTGGTCAGCGCCGACCACGGCTGCGGCGCGCACTCGGAGACCCTGATCGAGGCCGCCGACACCCCGGTCGACGAGATGCCGACGGTCTACGACGACAGCGCGGTGGAGCCCGTGTCGGTCAGCCGGGCTCCGGGCTCGGTGGAGGCCGCGGAGCCGGCGGAGCCGTACGGCCACCCCTGACGGGACCGGCCGCGGCGCCGGGCCGGCGGATCGGCGTCGGCGCAGGTCAGTGGCCGGCGCGGCGGCGGCGTCGGTTGGCGTCGTGCCGCATCATCACGGCGAGACCGGGGAAACCCCACAGGAAACCGGCCAGGCAGATCCACAACCAGTCCTGGTGACCGTGCGCGGTCAGCCAGTCGCGGAAGAAGACGAGTAACGCCAGCCCGGCGAGCGCCCAGGCCGCCATCCCGGCGAGGGCGAACGGAACCATCGGCGGGTCGAGCGGCTCGGGTCGCGGCGGCTGCTCCTTCGGCACGCGGCAAGCGTACGCGATCAACTTTCGCTGCTGGCCCGTGATCTGCGACGATGCGGCGCGACAACGGAAGATCACCTGCGAGGACCTGATGGCAGTAGCTCCACCCGACAACGGCACACCACCCGATCCGGCTCACCCGCGTAACGGTTTCGACCGGTTCTTCGAGATCTCCGCCCGTGGCTCGACGATGAGCCGCGAGGTGCGCGGTGGCCTGGCGACCTTCTTCACGATGGCGTACATCGTGGTGCTCAACCCGCTCATCATCGGTGGTGCCGTCGACGGCGACGGCCAGAAGCTCCCCATCCCCGCCCTCGCGGCGGCCACCGCCCTGGTCGCCGGCCTGATGACGATCCTGATGGGCGTCGTCGGCCGGTTCCCGATCGCGCTCGCCGCCGGTCTCGGCGTCAACGCGCTGGTCGCGTACGAGATCGCTCCGGAGATGACCTGGGCGGACGCGATGGGCCTCGTGGTGATCGAGGGTGTGATCATCGCGGTGCTGGTGCTGACCGGCCTGCGTACGGCGGTGTTCCGCTCGGTGCCGACGCAGATGAAGACGGCGATCGGCGTCGGCATCGGCCTCTTCCTGACCATCATCGGGCTGGTCGACGCCGGCTTCGTCCGCCGCGTCCCGGACTCGGCGAACACCACCGTCCCCGTCGGCCTGGGCTTCGACGGCACCCTCGGCAGCTGGCCGATGCTGGTCTTCGTGGTGGGCCTGCTGTTGACCGTGGTGCTGCTGGTACGCCGGGTCAAGGGCGCGATCCTGATCGGCATCCTCGGCTCCACCGTGCTGGCGGTCGTCGTCGAGGCGGTGGCGAACATCGGGCCGTCCTTCGTCGACGGCAAGCCGAACCCGAAGGGTTGGGCGCTGAACGTCCCCGAGCTGCCGAAGACCTGGCTGGACGTGCCGGACCTGTCGCTGCTCGGCAACTTCAACGTGTTCGACTCGTGGAGCCGGGCCGGCTGGCTCGTCGTCCTCATGTTCGTGTTCACCCTGCTGATCACGGACTTCTTCGACACCATGGGCACGATGGTCGCGGTCGGGCAGGAGGGGAGCATGCTCGACGAGCGGGGCACCCCGCCGCGGGCCAAGGAGATCCTGCTGGTCGACTCGATCGCGGCGGCGGCCGGCGGTGCGGCGAGCACGTCGAGCAACACGTCGTACATCGAGAGCGCCGCCGGTGTGGCGGAGGGCGCCCGTACCGGCGCGGCCAACCTGGTCACCGGCGGCCTGTTCCTGCTGGCGATGTTCCTGGCGCCGCTGGTCGTGGTGGTGCCGTTCGAGGCGGCCTCCACCGCGCTGGTGGTGGTCGGCTTCCTGATGATGACCGCGGTGCGGACGATCGACTGGTCCGACTACGAGATCGCCATCCCGGCGTTCCTCACGATCGTCCTGATGCCCTTCACGTACTCGATCTCCAATGGCATCGGCGCCGGCCTGATCACGTACGTGGTGGTGAAGCTCGCCAAGGGCAAGGCCCGGGAGATCCACCCCCTGCTGTACGGGGTGGCCGCCCTCTTCGTGCTGTACTTCCTGCGCGGGCCGATCGAGTCCCTGGTGCTCTGACCACCCTCCGCTCCGGGCCGGTGACCGAATCGGGTAGCCGGCCCGGAGCAGGGCAAACTTCTCGTGAGCATGGTCATATCGCAGCTCATTAGCAAGGCTCATTAGTTAAGCTAACTATCGTGACGGAGCGGACGGTGACGGCGAAACGCGTGCCACCGGCGCAGCTCGCACCACAGCTGCGTGATGCGATCACCCGACTCAACCGACGGGTCCGCCAGGCCCGGCCGGTCGGCGACCTCACGGTCACCCAGCTCTCCGCGCTCACCAGCCTCCGGCTGGCGGGCGCGTTGACGCCCCGGGAACTGGCCGACGTCGAACGGGTGCAGCCGCCGACGATGACCAAGATCGTCGCGAAGTTGGAGGAGCGTGGCCTCGTGCAGCGCACCCCCCATCCGACCGACGGACGGCAGGTCATCCTCGCGGCGACAGAGGGGGGACGGGCGGTGCTCGACCAGTTCGAGCGCGTCCGCGACGAGTGGCTGGCCCACCGGCTGGCCGAGCTGACCGAAGCAGAACGGGACACCCTGCGGCAGGCCGCCGAGATCCTTCAGCAGCTCGCCCGCGCCTGACCCGCGCGCCTCGCACCACCGCGCCGTCCGCTGTCGATGACGCGTACGACCGCGAGGAGGCGCACAAAGAGTGCAGGCGAAGCTGAGCACGATGTTCCAGTCCCTACAGGTCCGCAACTACCGGCTCTTCGCATCCGGGCAACTGATCAAGCTGATCGGTGTCTGGATGATGTTCATCGCCCAGGACTGGCTCGTCCTCGAGCTCTCCGACAACTCCGCTACCGCACTCGGCGTGGTCACCGCCCTACAGTTCGCTCCCGTCCTGCTGCTCACCCTGCTCTCCGGGCGGCTCGCCGACCGTTACGACAAGCGGATGCTGCTCTTCGTCGCCAACGCGTTCTGGACCGTGCTGGCGCTCGCGATGAGCCTGCTGGTGATCACCGGCCTCGTTCAGCTCTGGCACGTCTTCGCGTTCGCGGCCCTGCTCGGCGTCGCCAACGCCGTGGAGACCCCCGTTCGGCAGGCGTTCGTCTCGGAACTGGTCGGCACGTCGCTGCTGCCGAACGCGCTCTCGCTGAACGCGGCCGTGTTCAACTCCGCCCGGATCGTCGGGCCGGCCGTCGCCGGCCTGGCCATCGCCGCGTTCGACGTGGGGCCGGTCTTCCTGTTCACCGCGCTCAGCTCGATCGCCCCGCTGGTCAACGTCGTCCGGATGCGCCCGGCCGAGCTGCACCGGGAGGCGCTGCCGCCGCGCGACGAGCGGGCCTCGGCCAAGGTCGTCGACGGCCTGCGCTACGTCTGGCGCCGCCCCGACCTGCTGCTGCCGATGGCGGTGATGTCGGTGATCGGCATGTCGCTGTTCAACTTCCAGCTCACCCTGGCCGCGCTCGCCAAGACCGTGTTCCAGACCGGGGCGGCCTCGTTCGGGCTGTTCAGCACCGCGCTGGCGGTCGGCGCGCTGGTCGGGGCGCTGGCCGGCACCGGGCGGCGCAGCCGCCCGTCGGTCTGGGTGGTGCTCGGCGCCGCGGTCGGCTGCGCCAGCTTCGGCACGCTGGTCGGGCTCGCGTCGGCGTACTGGATGGTGGTGGCGCTCCTGCTGCCCACCGGGTTCTTCATGGTGTTCTTCGCCCAGGCCGCCAACCAGCGGGTCCAGCTCGGCACGGACGCCGCCTTCCGGGGCCGGGTGATGGCCCTGTGGGTGCTGGTGTTCCTCGGCACCAACCCGGTCGGTGCGCCGCTGATCGGCTGGGTGGCGGAGACCTACGGCGCGGGCGCCAGCATCTGGATCGGCGGGCTCGTCTCGCTGGCCACCGCCCTGATCGCGCTCACCTGGCAGCTCCGCCGCGCCGGCGCCCGGCTGCGCTTCCGCATCCTGCCGATGCCGCGCTTCTACGTCACCTCCACCGACTGCTGACCGCCCTCGCCGCCCGGGGTGGGACGATCCGTCCCATCCTGCGGATGGCGTGGATGCGGCCAATCCGGTGGCGGCCCGGGGGGATCGGGCTTAGCGTCGATGCGTGGAGGTCGGACGCGGGGTGCTGCTGGTCCTGGCCTTCGTGGGCGTGGCCAGCCTGCCGGCGGTGATCGCCGCGGTCTTCTGCGCCGACGAGATCATCGACCGGGTCGCCTGCGGGTGGGCCGAGTGGCGTGAGCGCCGGCGGGAGCGGCGCACCATCGCCCGGCTGGACCGGGCCGTCGAGGCCGACGCGCTGACCCGCGACATCGACCTCACCGACTTCGACCGGCCCGACCGGCGCCCGCTGGAACAACTCGCCGCCGACCTGCGCCGCCTGCGCGGCCAGGGCGCCAGCACCGACGGCCGACAGCCGGTCTGGCACGGCACGGTGCTCCGGGCGTACGACGACCGGCTCCGGCTGGCCTGCCGGGCGCTCGGCGTCACCGAGCACCTGACCGAGCTGGAGGGCGTCGACCTGGAGCTGGAGCGGGTCCGGGTGGAGGGCCTCCTGCACGCCGCCGGGCTGACCCTGCCCGCCGCCCGGGCCGGTCACCGGCAGCGCCACCACTGAGCGGCGGGCCGGCGTGAGGCTCTTCGTCGCGGTCTACCCGCCGTCGGAGGCGATCGCGCACCTCGGCGCGCAGGTCGCCCGGTTGCGGGTCGGCGCGGCGGCCGCCTCCGGGATCAACGTCCGGCTCGCCGACCCGGCCACCGCCCACGTCACCCTCGCCTTCCTCGGCGACGTCGAGGCGGACCGGCTGGTCGACGTGGCGAGCGCGCTGGGGCTGGCCGCCGAGTGGTCCCGGGAGGGCCGTTCCGCCGCGCCCCGGCTCCGGATCGCCGGCGGCGGGCGTTTCGGGCGGGGCCGGTTCACGGTGCTCTGGGTCGACCTGCGGGGCGAGGTGGAGCAGCTCCAGATACTGGCCCGGCTGATCCGCTCCCGGCTGCGGCACGCCCGCCTGCCACACGACGAGAAGCCGTTCCGCCCGCACCTGACGGTCGCCCGACCCGGTGACCGGGTGCCCGACGTCGACGTGGCGGCGGACCTGGCGACCCTGGACGGCTACGAGGGCCCGGCGTGGCCGGCCGCCGAGATGGTGCTGATGCGCAGCCACCCCGGCCCCCGCCCCACCTACGACCGCTTGGCCGCCTGGCCCATCTGACCGCCCGGCCGCGCCAGCCGATGGCCGGCGTGGCTCGTCTGACCGCCCGGCCGCGCCAGCCGATGGCCGGCCTGCCCCGTCTGACCCCGACCACGCCAGCCATTGGCCGCCGGTGCCCAGGTGACCGCCCGGCCGCGTCAGCCCGGGTGGGCGCCGCCGGCCCCGGCGGCGCCCACCCGTGAAGCCGGCGGTCGCCTGCCGCCGGCTCCGCCGTGGCGCGTGGCTACCAGGCCCAGGCCTCCGGGCCGGGGCCGCCGTTGCCGACGGGCGGGAAGAGCTGGTCGAGCCGGGCGAAGGCGTCCTCGTCGAGGCTGACGGACAGGGCGCCCAGGGAGCGGTCGAGCTGGTCGGCGGTGCGCGGCCCGATGATCGGGGCGGTCACCCCCGGCCGGGACAGCAGCCAGCCGAGCGCCACGTCCGCCGGGTCGTGCCCCAGCTCGCCGCAGAGCTTCTCGTACGCCTCGATGGTCGGCCGATGCTCGGCGAGCGCGTCGGCGGAGCGGCCGCTGGCGCCGCGCGCGGCCCCGCCCTCGGCCATCTTCCGCAGCACCCCGGCGAGCAGCCCGCCGTGCAGCGGCGACCACGGGATGATGCCGAGCCCGTGGTGCTGCGCGGCGGGCACCACCTCCAGCTCGACGTGCCGGGTGAGGAGGTTGTAGATGCACTGCTCCGAGACGAGGCCGAGGAAGTGGCGCTTCGCCGCCGCCTCCTGCGCCACCGAGATGTGCCAGCCGGCGAAGTTGGACGACCCGACGTAGAGCACCTTGCCCTGGGCGACCAGGGTCTCCATGGCCTGCCAGATCTCCTCCCACGGCGTGGCCCGGGAGACGTGGTGCATCTGGTAGAGGTCGATGGTGTCGGTCTGCAACCGGCGCAGCGAGTCCTCGCACGCCCGGATGATGTGCCGGGCGGACAGGCCCTGCTCGTTGGGCCACTCGCCCATCTTGCCGTAGACCTTGGTGGCCAGGACGACCTTGTCCCGCCGGCCGCCGCCCTGGGCGAACCAGCGGCCGATGATCTGCTCGGTGATCCCCTCGCCGGTCTGCCAGCCGTAGACGTTGGCGGTGTCGAAGAAGTTGATGCCCTGATCGAGGGCCCGATCCATGATCGCGAAGCTGTCCGGCTCGGTCGTCTGCGGCCCGAAGTTCATGGTGCCGAGGCAGAGACGGCTGACCGACAGGCCGGTGCGGCCCAGGTTCGTGTACTCCATACGGCCACCCTGCCACGGCGGCACTTCGAGTGCCTCGCGTCGACTCCGGCGAACGCTCGCCGCCGGAGTCGACGCGTCAGGAGGACTCGCGGGCCGCCGGCCCGCTGCCGAAGAGGACGTCGTCCCAGCTCGGCAGGCGCTTGCGGGGCTTGCCCCCGGCCTCGGCAGACTCGGCGGCCGAGGCCGCCGGCGCGCCCGTGCGGCGGGGCCGGAGCACCGCCAGGGACGGCACGGCCGGCACCTCCTTGGGCGCGTCCGAGTCGTCGTCGAACGCGGAACCCTGCCCGCCGCCGAGCAGCGCCGCCGCGCCGCCGCCGACCGGCCGCTGCCGGGGCGCATCCTGCCCCGCCAGGGCAGCCGGGGAGCGCGGGTCGAGCCCGCGGCCCGAGGTCGAGCCGAGCGGACGGTCGAGGGAGGCGAGCAGGGCGTCCCGCCCGGCCCGGATCGGGTCGCGGCCAGGCCGGCTGTGCTCGGCCGGCGCCGGCAGGCCGTGCCCGCCCCGGCTCGGCTCGCCCCGCGACGGGCCGGGCAGCGCGTGACCGCCCCGCTCCGGCGCCGGCTCCTGCCCGAGGATCGGGGTGGGCCGCTCGGCGCACAGGTATTGCGCCATGTCGTCGTGCGGGGTGACCGCCTGCCGGGTCTTGTCGAGATCCCAGACCGCCTGCGCGGTCGCCTTGCCCGACGGCCAGGTCGCGACGATCCGCCAGGTGCCGTCGTCGCGGCGCCACGCGTCCCAGGAGATCTTCTCGGTGTCGATCCCGTGCTGGGCCAGCCGGCCGTTGACGACCTCGGCGAGCGGGGTCGGCTTCTCCGCGCCCTTGAGCCGGGTGCGCCGGGCGTGCTGGGCGAGCATGGCCCGCTCCTGGAGCACCGGGCCGGCGTAGCGCAGCACCCGGTCGACGGGCACGCCGGCGATCCGGGCGACGTCCTCGGCGGACTCGCCGGAGCGGATCTTCGCCTGGATGTCCCGTGGGGAGAGCGAGGGCACCGGGTCGGCGGAAGCCGCCGGGGCCACGGCGAGCGGCGGGGCGCCGGGCTCGGCGTGCAACGCGCCGGCGATCCGCTCGTCGATGGGCAGGGCGAGCAGGCGCCCGACCTCGTCGGCGAGCACCAGGGCCTGGCCGTCCTCGGAGAGGGCGACGAAGCGTACTGGGCGCATAGCGTTGCCTCCGTCCCGCTTCGCTGGCCGTCACGCCACGAGCCGGCCACCCGGGCGTCTCGCACCACCGTACGCGCATCTTCCCTGAGGTGGGGGATGCGACACCCGCATGTCGTGACTGAGCTGCGGCGATGATCACGTTCGGTGGCCGCCGTACGGGCCGGCGGCCACCGAACGTGACGGCGACCTAGAGCCGCTCGACCACGTAGTCGATGGACGCGGTCAGCGCCTCGACGTCGGCCGGCTCGACGGCCGGGAAGAGCGCGACCCGCAGCTGGTTGCGGCCCAGCTTCCGGTAGGGCTCGGTGTCCACGATGCCGTTGGCGCGCAGCGCCTTGGCGATCGCGGTGGCGTCGACCCCGTCGGCGAAGTCGATGGTGGCGACCACGTTGGACCGCAGCGCCGGGTCGGCGACGAACGGCGTCGCCACGTCGGAGCGCTCCGCCCAGCCGTAGACGATCGCGGCGCTCTCGGCCGTGCGCTTGGCCGCCCAGGCCAGCCCGCCCTGCGCGTTCATCCAGTCGGTCTGCTCGGCGGCCAGGAAGATGGTGGCCAGGGCAGGGGTGTTGTAGGTCTGCTCCAGCCGCGAGTTGTCGATCGCGGTGACCAGGTCGAGGAAGGCCGGGACGTAGCGGCCCGACGCCTTGATCTCGCCGGCCCGCTCCAGGGCGGCCGGGGACATCAGGGCCAGCCAGAGACCCCCGTCGGAGCCGAAGCACTTCTGCGGGGCGAAGTAGTAGACGTCGGTCTCGCCGACGTTGACGTCGAGCCCGCCGGCGCCGGAGGTGGCGTCGACCAGCAGCAGCGCGCCCGGGTCGGCGCCGGCCACCCGGCTGATCGGCACCGCGACGCCGGTCGAGGTCTCGTTGTGCGGGGTGGCGTAGACGTCGACCCCCGCCTCGGCCACCAGGCTCGGGGCGGTGCCGGCCTCCGACTTGCGGATGGTGGGCTCGCCGAGGAAGGGGGCGTCCTTGACGGACTTGGCGAACTTCGCGCCGAACTCGCCGAAGCTGGCGAACTGCGCCCGGTCCCGGACCAGGCCGAACGTCGCGACCTCCCAGAACGCGGTGGTGCCGCCGTTGCCGAGCACCACCTCGTAGCCCTCGGGCAGGGAGAAGAACTCGGCGATGCCACGGCGCAGCCGGGCGACCTGGTCCCGGACGGTCTTCTGCCGGTGGGAGGTGCCCAGGTAGCTGGTCGCCACGTCGGCGAGGGCGGAGACCGCCGCCGGACGGACCTTGGACGGCCCGCAGCCGAACCTTCCGTCGGCGGGCTTGAGGTCGTCGGGAATCCGGATGGTCGGTGCGTCAGCCACGGTTGTCGAGATCCTTCCGCATGGGCGAGGGCGGGCCCGGTCTGCAGGCGGGCGCGGATCGACGGCGGACGCGCGCGGGCGCGCGGGGCGGCCGGGATCCGGGCCCGGTCCGGCGACTCTGCCGGCCTTCATCCTCCCACCCGGGCCGGCCTGCTCGGCGGCTGGTCCCACACCCGGTCGTGAGTCATCCGCCACAACACGCGCCGCCCAGGTGCAAGGAAGGGCCCCTTCCTATGCACGAGGCGATAAGAAGGTGCCCTTCCTTACATCTCAGACGCCGTGCGGGATGGCGTCCCAGCCCTCGACGTCGCTGGGCTTGCGGCTGCCCGGGCCGACGTAGCGGGCCGACGGGCGGACCAGCCGCTGGAGCTTCTTCTGCTCCAGGATGTGCGCGCTCCAGCCGCCCATCCGGGCGCAGGTGAACATCGAGGTGAACATGTGCGCCGGCACCTCGGCGAAGTCGAGCACCACGGCCGACCAGAACTCGACGTTGGTGGCGAGCACCCGGTCCGGGCGGCGGGCCTGCAGCTCGGCCAGCGCGGCCTTCTCCAGCGCCTCGGCGATCTCGAAGCGCGGCGCGCCCAGTTCCTTGGCGGTGCGGCGGAGCACCCGGGCGCGCGGGTCCTCGGCCCGGTAGACCCGGTGGCCGAAGCCCATCAGCCGCTCGCCCCGGTCGAGGACGCCCTTCACGTAGCCCTCGGCGTCGCCGCTGCGCTCGACCGCCTCCAGCATGCTGAGCACGCGGGAGGGGGCGCCGCCGTGCAGCGGGCCGGAGAGGGCGCCGATGCCGGAGGAGATGCAGGCCGCGGCGTCGGCGCCGGTGGAGGCGACGATCCGGGCGGTGAAGGTGGAGGCGTTCAGGCCGTGCTCGGCGGCCGAGATGAAGTAGGCGTCGACGGCCTTGACGTGCCGCGGGTCCGGCTCGCCGCGCCAGCGCTTCATGAACCGCTCGACGATGGTGGACGCCTTGTCGATCTCCTTCTGCGGCACCGCCGGCAGGCCGAGGCCGCGGGCGGACTGGGCGACGAAGGACAGTGCGGTGACCGACACCCGGGCGAGGTCCTCGCGGGCCTGCTCGTCGGAGATGTCGAGGAGCTGGTCGAGGCCCCAGTAGGGCGCGAGCATCGCGACCGCGGACTGCACGTCCACCCGGATGTCGCCGGAGTGCACCGGCACCGGGAACGGCTCCGCCGGCGGCAGGCCCGGGCCGAACCGCCCGTCGACCAGCAGCGCCCACACGTTGCCGAAGGAGACCTGGCCGATCAGATCCTCGATGTCGACCCCGCGATAGCGCAGCGCGCCGCCTTCGCGGTCGGGTTCGGCGATCTCGGTCTCGAAGGCTACGACGCCCTCCAGTCCGGGTTTGAAATCGGCCATGTCATCTCTCCTGGGTCTGCTCGGTGCGCCCGGCCAGCCCTCACCGGCCAGTCGGCCGAGCGCCCCAGGCGACCCTCATCAGGGATGTGTTCGTGACATCTTGCCTGCTGGGTACCGGATCCGCGACCCGCTGCGACTGTGCTGCACGCGACATCCCCCGCCCGGGGCGGCCCGGACTCGTCGGCGACACTGGGCGGTGCGGGCTGGCCTGCTCGGAGGGCGTGGGCCGGGTCGACGGGGAGGGAGAGAAAGTGACGGGCGACACAGTGCCCCCGTCCGCGATGCGTAACGAGTACGCCGCGGACCTGGGCCTTTCCGAGGCGGACCTGGCCGCCGACTGGCACACCCAGTTCGACCGCTGGTTCGCCGACGCGGTCGCCGCCGGGCTGCCCGAACCGAACGCGATGGTGGTCGGCACCGCCGACGCCGCCGGCCGGCCGAGCGCGCGGACGGTGCTGCTCAAGGGGTACGACCCGGAGGGCTTCGTCTTCTTCACCAACTACGGCTCCCGCAAGGGCGCCGAGGCGGCCGCCAACCCGTACGCGAGTCTGGTGTTCCCGTGGTTCCCGATGCAGCGGCAGGTGGTGGTCGCCGGTCGGGTGGAGCGGGTCGACCGGGCGGAGACCGAGGAATACTTCGCCAGCCGGCCGCGCGGCTCCCAGCTCGGCGCCTGGGCCAGCCCGCAGTCCCGCGTGGTCCCCGACCGGGCGGCGCTGGACGTGGCGTACCGGGCGGCGGCGGAGCGGTTCGCCGAGGTCGAGCCGATCCCGGCGCCGCCGCACTGGGGCGGGCTGCGGGTGCGGCCGGATTCCGTGGAGTTCTGGCAGGGCCGGGCCAGCCGGCTGCACGACCGGCTGCGGTTCCGGCGTGCCGGGGACGGGGAGTGGACCGTCGAGCGGCTGGCTCCGTGACCCAGCTCCAGGAACCCCGGCCGCGCGGGCTGCGCCGGTTCGCGATCGACCTGCGCCCGCTGGCCGAGCCGGCGTACCGGCGGATGTGGCTCGGCAACGGCATCGCGATGTTCGGCATGCAGTTCACCGCGGTGGCCGTGCCGGTGGAGATGTACGCGCTGACCGAGGACTCGCTCTGGGTCGGGCTGATCGGCATCGCGGCGTTCGTACCGCTGCTGGTCTTCGGGCTCTGGGGCGGCGCGGTGGCCGACGCGCGCGACCGGCGCATGGTGCTGCTGGCCACCTCGGCGGTGTTGTGGGCGTCGACGCTCGGCCTGCTGGCGCAGGCGCTGCTCGGGGTCGGCAGCCCGCTGCTGCTGCTGGTGCTGGTGGCGGTGCAGTCGATCGCCTTCGCGATCAGCTCGCCCACCCGCAACGCGATCCTGCCCCGGCTGGTGCCGCTGGACCTGGTGCCGGCGGCGAGCACGCTGAACTTCACCACCTACACCGCGGCGGCGGTCTTCGGGCCGCTGGCCGCGGGCCTGATCTTCGCCCGCTGGGACACCGAGGTCGGCCTGCCGATCGCGTACGCGCTCGACGCCGTGCTGTTCACCGTCGCCGTCTGGGCCACCTTCCGGCTGCCGGCGATGCCGCCCGAGCCGGACCCGGACGGGGGCGACGCTCCCCGGCGGGCCGGGCTGGCCAGCATCGTCGACGGGCTGCGCTACCTGTCCACCACGCCGGTGCTGCTGCTCTCCTTCGCCATCGACCTGATCGCGATGGTGCTGGCCATGCCCCGTGCGCTCTTTCCCGAGATCGCCGAGGAGCGGTTCGGCGGCGGGGCGGCCGTCGGCTGGCTCTACAGCGCGATCGCGCTCGGCGCGATGCTCGGCGGGCTCAGCTCCGGCTGGATCGGCCGGCTGCGCCGGCAGGGCCTGGCGCTGGTGGCGGCCGTGGTCGCCTGGGGCCTGGCCGTGGCGGTGGCCGGGCTCGCCGGCCAGCTCTGGCTGATGGTGCTGCTGCTCGCGGTGGCCGGGGCGGCCGACCTGGTCAGCGCGGTCCTGCGGCAGTCGATGCTGCTGGTCTACGCGCCGGACCGGATGCGCGGCCGGCTCATGGGCGTCAACACGGTGGTCATCGCGGGCGGTCCGCGCCTGGGTGACCTGCGGGCCGGGGCGGTCGCGGCCGGGTTCGGCGGCGGGGTCGCCTGGGTCAGCGGCGGGCTGATCTCGGCGGCGCTGGCGGTGCTGCTCGCGGTGGCGTTCCCGGCGTTGCTGCGCTACCGGGCGGCGTCCGCCTCCGGCTCTGAACGGGGCTGACCGGCCGGGTCGGGGCGAGCGACCGCACGGCGCGTACCGCTAGGGTCGCCCGCATGGACATCCCCGACCAGCGGTCGCCTTCGGGCGCACAGTGGGCCATTTCCGGCGCCGGCCACGAGGCCGTCATCGTGGAGGTGGGCGGCGGGGTGCGGACATACCGGCACGACGGGGTCGACCACCTCGACGGGTACGACGCCGACGAGATGTGCCCCGGTTGCGCCGGGCAGGTGCTGGCCCCGTGGCCGAACCGGATCCGCGACGGCCGCTACACCTTCGGCGACCGGTTGTTGCAGCTCACGCTCAGCGAGCCGGACCGGGGTGTGGCCATCCACGGGCTGGTCAGTTGGGTGCCGTGGCGGCTGCTGGACCGGTCGCCCGACGCGGTGACCGTCGGCTACGACCTGCCGCCGCAGCCCGGCTACCCGTGGCCGCTGCGGCTGCGCACCCGGTGGAGCGTCGGCCCGGACGGGCTGCGCGCGGAGCACGAGGCGACCAACCTCGGTGCCGAGCCCGCGCCGTTCGGCTTCGCCGTGCACCCGTACCTGCGCGTGCCCGGGGTGGCGGTGGACGACCTGTCGATGCGGCTGCCGGCCCGGAGGCGGTTGCAGGTGGACTCCCGGCTGCTGCCGATCGGTGCCAGCGAGGTCGCCGGCACCGAGTACGACTGGACCAGCCCCCGACGGATCGGCCGCGCCCGGCTGGACGTCACCTTCGGCGACGTGATCCGCGACGACGACGGCGGCTCGGCGGTCACCCTGTCCGCCCCGGACGGCTCGGCGGGCGTGCGGATCTGGGCGGACCGGGAGTTCGGCTGGTGGCAGGTGTTCACCGGCGACGCGCTTCCCGGGCAGCGGTGCCGCCGTTCCGTCGCGGTGGAGCCGATGACCTGCCCGCCGGACGCGTTCCGCTCCGGCCGGGACGTGATCACCCTGAAGTCGGGCGCGACGTGGCGGGGTGTCTGGGGCGTACGGCCCGGGGTCTGAGCGGGGGAGCGCATGGAGTTCAGCGAGGTGGTCCGGCGGCGCCGGATGGTCCGCAACTACGACCCGGACCGTCCTGTGCCGCCCGACGTGGTGGAGCGGCTGCTCGACCACGCGGTCCACGCGCCGTCGGCCGGCTTCGCCCAGGGGTGGGGGTTCCTGGTGCTGGAGGAGCCGGCGGACCGGGACCGGTTCTGGGCGGCGGCCACCCCCGACGGGGGCGGCCGGGAGCGCTGGCTGGCCGGCATGCGTCGAGCCCCGCTGATCGTCGTGCCGCACGCGAACCGCTCGGCCTACCTGGAGCGGTACGCGGAGCCGGACAAGGGTTGGGCGGACCGCTCGGCGGAGCGCTGGCCGGTGCCCTACTGGTACGTCGACACCGGCTTCGCCGCCCTGCTGATGCTGCTGACCGCCGTGGACGAGGGGCTGGGGGCCTGCTTCTTCGGCATCCCGCCGCAGCGCCTCGACGCCTACCGGGAGGCGTTCGGCGTGCCGGACGAGTACGAGCCGATCGGGGCGGTCACCGTGGGTTATCGGGCGCCGGACCACCGGTCACCGTCGCTGCGCCGGGGACGGCGCCCGGTGGACGAGGTGATCCGGCGCGGGCGGTGGAGCTGACCGGCTCCGGGCGTTTCGCCCGGTTGAGAACCGGACGGTGGGTAGTGAAACTGACATCAGGGAGCAGAACGCGAGGTGCCGCAGCCCGCTACGCTGGCACGGTCATCAGCACCGCGGGTCGCGGTGCCACGCCGCGACCCGGCCCCGCGTCGTGGGTCGGCCGGGCCTAGGGGGAGGGGAGCGTGCCGTCGTGATCTTCAGAGCGGTCCGGGACGGGCGTCCCTACCCGGAGCACAACCTGACGCTCAAGCAGTGGGCGGAGATCCCGCCGCGGCCCCTGCGCCTGGACCAATTGATCACCACCAAGCGCGAGCTGGCGCTGGACAAGCTCCTCGCCGAGGACTCGACCTTCTACGGCGACCTCTTCCCGCACGTGGTGCAGTGGAACGGCGGGCTCTACCTGGAGGACGGGCTGCACCGCGCGCTGCGGGCGGCGCTCCAGCAGCGCAACCAGATCCACGCCCGGGTGCTCGTCCTCTCCGAGCCGATCGAGTGACGAGGGCTCGCGTCGCCCGCGCCGCGTGATGCCCGCGCCTCGTCCGACGTCCGGCCCCTGAGGCTTCGTTAAGGTGGCTGCCATGAGCCGTACCGACCTGCTCGACCTGGACTCCTCGCTCACCGAGGAGGAGCGGCAGATCCGCGCCGTCGTGCGCCAGCTCGTCGACGACCGGGTCCGCCCGCACGTCGCCGGCTGGTACGAGGAGGGCCGGGTGCCCGCCCGGGAGCTGGCCGTCGAGTTCGGCAAGCTCGGCCTGCTCGGCATGCACCTGACGGGCTACGGCTGCGCCGGCGCGTCGGCCGTCGCGTACGGGCTGGCCTGCCTGGAGCTGGAGGCCGGTGACTCCGGCGTCCGCTCCCTGGTCTCGGTGCAGGGCTCACTGGCCATGTACGCCATCTGGCGCTACGGCAGCGAGGAGCAGAAGCAGCGCTGGCTGCCGTCGATGGCGACCGGCGAGGCGATCGGCTGCTTCGGCCTGACCGAGCCCGACCACGGCTCCGACCCGGCGTCGATGACCACCCGGGCCCGCCGCGACGGCGACGACTGGGTGCTGACCGGCGCCAAGATGTGGATCACCAACGCGCCGGTCGCCGACGTCGCGGTGATCTGGGCGCGCACCGACGACGGCGTGCGCGGCTTCGCCGTACCGATGGACACGCCCGGGGTGACGGCGCGGGAGATCCGGCACAAGATGTCGCTGCGCGCCTCCGTCACCGGGGAGGTCGTGCTCGACGACGTGCGGCTCCCGGCGGACGCCCGGCTGCCCGAGGCGGTCGGGCTCAAGGCGCCGCTGAGCTGCCTGACCGAGGCCCGGCACGGCATCGTCTGGGGCGCCCTCGGCGCGGCCCGCGACTGCCTGGAGACCGCCCTGGAGTACGCCACCACGCGCACCCAGTTCGGTCGGCCGCTGGCCGGCTTCCAGCTCACCCAGGCCAAGCTCGCCGACATGGCCGTCGAGCTGAACAAGGGCGCGCTGCTGGCGCTGCACCTGGGTCGGCTCGCCGACGCCGGGCGGCTGCGCCCCGACCAGGTGAGCGTGGGCAAGCTCAACAACGTCCGGGAGGCGCTGGCCATCGCCCGGCAGTGCCGCACCATCCTCGGCGCGAACGGCGTCTCGGGGGAGTACCCGGTCATGCGGCACGCCAACAACCTGGAGAGCGTGCTCACCTACGAGGGCACGTCGGAGATCCACCAACTGGTCATCGGGCAGCGGCTGACCGGGCTGTCGGCCTTCGCCTGACCTACGGTTTCCGCCCCGCCCGACCGGTGTCCACGCCGGCTCCCGCGAGGCGCGGGCACCCGGTCGCGCCGCTCGGCGAGCGCCTGTCGTACCGGGGCCTTACCGTCATGACAGACGACGTGTCTGACGAGGACGGTGAGGGCCATGGCCCGCGACGGTGACAGCAACGAGCCCACCAGGGAGTTCCCGGGCTACCCGACCGGCGACGAGCTCAAGGCCCGGACGGACGTCGCACCCGAGCCCGCGCCGGGCGCGCCGACGCCGGCCGGCGGGCCGGCCCGCGGCCTGCTCTGGGTGCTCGGCGCGGCGGCCCTGGCGGTGGTGGTGCTGCTCGGCGTGCAGGCCACGGGCATCCTGCCGGACTTCCGCAACCCGTTCGCCAAGGAGCAGACCGACCGCAGTCAGCCGCCGCTGCTCAAGTCGATCCAGGACCTCAGCCGCTACGTCGCCGCCGAGGGCAACTTCCAGGTGGTCGTGGACCTCCAGAACGACCGGCGCAACGTGCCCGACTGGCTGCTCAACCAGCGCACCCTCTTCGTGGGGGCGGGCAGCGTCGAGGCGTATGTGGACTTCGCCAAGATCTCCGAGGGCGCGGTGGTCGAGTCGGCCGACGGCAAGTCGGTGGAGATCAGGCTGCCGGCGCCGCAGCTCGGCAAGACCAACCTCGACCTGGAGAAGAGCTACGTCTTCGCCGAGGAGCGCGGGCTGCTCAACCGGATCGGCGAGCTGGTGGACGGCGATCCCAACCGCCAGCAGCAGGTCTACCAGCTCGCCGAGGAGCGGATCACCACCGCCGCCCGGGACAGCGGCCTCAGCCAGCGGGCCGAGGAGAACACCCGCAAGATGCTGGAGGGCCTGCTCCGCTCCCTCGGCTACGCGAAGGTCACGGTCACCTACACCGCCCCGTGACCGTCGGTGACCGCCAGAGTTCCATCAGTCGGATGGAGCCGGCCGTCAAGAGCAGTCAGTAGCGGGTGGCGGCGTGGCGGTCCTCGTTCGGCATCAGGATCCAGAGCACCAGGTAGAAGATCACCTGGGTGCCGGGCAGCAGCAGCGACAGCAGGAACAACAGCCGGACGAACCCCGCCGACCTGCCGAAACGTTGGGCCAGACCGGCGCAGACACCGGCGATCATGCGTCCCTGACGGGGGCGGACCAGTTTGCGACTCATCGTCGTACTCCCACTCTGCGGCGTTCGCCGCGTCTGCCTCAACGGTAGGAACGTGCGCCCACCACGCCCTCGGCCCTGGGGAGGATCGGCCGCCCGCGTCCCCGTAGGTGGTTACCCGGGAGCCGTCCGCCCGACGCGCCGCGCGGACGGGTGCCACGGGCACCCGTCCGGATCGACGACCCACGGGGCCTCGGGGCAGTCCCCGCGCGGCGCCGGCTTTTCGGATGCCGACGATCGGGGCGACGCGCCGGGCAGCCGGTGAGCTGGGCGGGTAGGCTCGCCCGTCGGGCACCCGCACCTCCGGGTGCCGACGGCCGCCCGGGTCCGGGCCGGCCACGACCGGGCCGGACCCCGCGAGGGGTACGACGGCGAGGAAGTGCAGCATGATCAGCGTTTTCGACCTCTTCAGCGTCGGCATCGGGCCGTCCAGCTCGCACACTGTGGGGCCGATGCGGGCCGCCCGCACGTTCGTCGCCGGGCTGAAGGCCGACGGGCTGCTGACCGGCACCGTCCGGGTGCAGGCGGAACTCTTCGGCTCGCTCGGCGCCACCGGCCACGGCCACGGCAGCGACCGCGCGGTGCTGCTCGGGCTGGCCGGCGAGGCGCCGGAGACGGTCGACACCGACACCGTCGACGCGCGGATCAGCCGGATCAGGGCGGAGCGCCGGCTGAGCCTGCTCGACGCGCACGAGATCGGCTTCGACCCGGACCGGGACCTGGTGCTGCACCGGCGCCGGTCGCTGCCGTACCACCCGAACGGGATGACCTTCGTCGCGTACGACGACCGGGGCGCGGAGCTGCGCGTGCGGACGTACTACTCGGTCGGCGGCGGGTTCGTGGTCGACGAGGCGGCGGCCGGGGCGGACCGGATCAAGCCGGACGCGACGCGCGTGCGGCACCCGTTCCTCACCGGCGCGCAACTGCTCGACGTGACCGCGTCGACGGGGCTGTCGATCAGCGAGGTGATGCTCGCCAACGAGCTGTCCTGGCGCAGCGAGGGCGAGGTGCGCACCGGCCTGCTGGAGATCTGGCGGGTGATGCGGGAGTGCGTCGAGCGGGGCTGCTCGCGGGACGGGGTGCTGCCCGGTGGGCTGAAGGTCCGCCGCCGCGCCGCCGAGCTGCGTCGCAGCCTGGCGACGGAGTCCGACCCCACCGACCCGCTGCGGGCGATGGACTGGGTGACCCTCTTCGCCCTCGCCGTCAACGAGGAGAACGCGGCCGGCGGCCGGGTCGTCACCGCGCCGACCAACGGGGCGGCCGGGATCATCCCGGCGGTGCTGCACTACTACACCCGGTTCGTGCCGGGCGCCTCCGACGAGGGGGTGGTCCGGTTCCTGCTGGCGGCGGGCGCGATCGGCGTGCTGTTCAAGGAGAACGCGTCGATCTCCGGCGCGGAGGTGGGCTGCCAGGGCGAGGTGGGCTCGGCCTGCTCGATGGCCGCCGCCGGGCTGGCCGAGGCGCTCGGCGGCACCCCGGAGCAGGTGGAGAACGCCGCCGAGATCGGCATGGAGCACAACCTCGGGCTGACCTGCGACCCGGTCGGTGGCCTGGTGCAGATCCCCTGCATCGAGCGGAACGCGGTGGCTAGCATCAAGGCGATCACGGCCGCCCGGCTGGCGCTGCGCGGCGACGGGGTGCACCACGTATCGCTCGACAAGGTCATCAAGACCATGCGCGAGACCGGCGCGGACATGAAGGTGAAGTACAAGGAGACGGCGCGCGGCGGCCTGGCCGTCAACGTGATCGAGTGCTGAGGGGGCGTTCGTTCACCGACTGCTAACCTGTCGTCCGTCCGGTGAGGCGGGAGGCGGCGGTGACCTCTGGCGTCGCGGCGTTGTGGTCGCACCGCAACTCCCTGCGCATCCTCGTCCGGCGCGACCTTGCGGTGAAGTACCAGCAGTCCGTGCTCGGCTACCTCTGGTCGCTGATCGAGCCCCTCGGCATGGGGGCGATCTACTGGTTCGTCTTCGGCGTCCTCTACTCCCGGGACACCACCCGCCACCTCGGTGACGCGGCCGACTCGTACCCGCTGTTCCTGATCACCGGGATCTTCGCCTGGATGTGGACCAGCTCGGCGCTGAGCGAGGCGACCAATGCGCTGACCGGCCAGTCCCGGCTGATCACGACGATGAACGTGCCCCGGCAGGTCTTCCCGATCGGCCGGGTCACCGGCCGCTTCGCCGAGTACGCCGCCGGCCTGCCGATCCTGGTCGCCGTCGCCGTCGGGTACGCCGCGTCCGGCGGGATCGACCTGGGCTGGTCGCTGCTCGCGCTGCCGCTGGCGGTGGCGGTGCAGGCCGTCCTGCTGGTCGGGCTGGCGCTGCTGCTCTCGGCGGTCAACGTGCTGATGCGCGACGTCGAGCGGTTCATGCGGCTGGTCATCCGGGTGCTCTTCTACGCGACGCCGATCATCTACCCGCTGAGCCTCGTGCGGGGCGCCGACCTGCCGGGCTGGCTGAAGTTCGCATACGAGCTGAACCCGCTGGTCGGCATCTTCCAGCTGCACCACGCGGTCTGGTACCCGGACGAGTTCCCGGACGCCCGGCTGCTCGCCACCACCGTCGGCGTCAGCCTGCTGGTGCTGGCCGCCGGCTGGTGGTCGTTCCGCCGGCTCGAACCCGCCGTGCTCAAGGAACTGTGACGATGGCCGACCCGATCATCGAGGCGGAGGGGCTCGGCATCCGGTTCGTCCGCAACCGGCGGCGGCAGCTCCGGCTGCGGGAGCTGTTCATCCACCGGGGCACGCGCGGCGCCTCCGCCGGCCAGTTCTGGCCGCTGCGGGACGTGTCGTTCTCGGTGGCGGCCGGCGAGACCGTCGGCGTGATCGGCCGCAACGGCACCGGCAAGAGCACGCTGCTGCGGCTGATCGCCGGGGTGCTGATCCCCGACGAGGGGCGGATCCGGGTGCGCGGGGACGTGGCGCCGCTGCTGGAGCTCTCCGCCGGCTTCTCCAACGACCTGACCGGGCGGGAGAACCTCTACCTGGTCGGCGGCCTGCACGGGCTGTCGTCGGGCTACCTGCGGCGGCACTTCGACGACATCGTCTCGTTCGCCGGCGAGCAGGTGGAGCGGGCCATCGACACCTCGGTGCGGCACTACTCGTCCGGTATGAAGGTTCGGCTCGGCTTCGCGATCATCTCGCACCTGCCGCACCCGATCCTGCTCATGGACGAGGTGACCGCCGTCGGGGACGCGGAGTTCCGCAAGAAGTGTTATGCGACGATCGACCGTCTGCTCGGGGAGGGGCGCACTCTGGTGCTGGTGTCACACAACGAAAAGGACCTGACCCGGTTCTGCCGTCGGGGGCTCTACCTCGACGGGGGCCGGCTGAGCGTCGACGGCACGATCGCCGAGGCGCTCGACGCGTACCACGCCGCGGTCCCGCGGTGACCCTCGCGATCGTGCTCGCCGCCGACGCCCCGGCCGCGAGCCTCCCCACCCGCGCGGGCGAACCCCTCGCCGACCGGCTCGCCGCCCAGCTCCGCGCCGCCGGGGCGGACGAGGTGCGCCGCGCCGTCGACCTGGACGAGCTGGCCGCCCTCGTGGACGCGGCCACCGGCCCGGTGCTGGTCACCGGCGCCGACCTGGTCGCGCACACCGCCGTCCTGCGGCACCTGGCGACCAGCCCGGTCGGGCCGACGGTGGCGCTGGTGCTCACCGACCCGCCCGGCGACGGGCGCACCGCCGTGCGCGAGGAGCGCGGCCAGGTCGTCGAGGCCGGGCCGCCGGAGACGCTGAACGGCGACGCCACCGGGATCTTCGGCGGCGCGCTGCGGGTCGGCGTCGCCGACCTGCCGTCGCTCGCCGCCGCCGCGCGCGCGGCCGCCGCCGGGGTGCTGCCCGCCGGCACGCCGCCGGCCGCCGCGCCGCCGCCGGCCGGGCCCGCCGTGGACCGGCTCTTCGCCGGCCTCACCGGGCTCGGCGCGCTGACCTTCGCCCACCGCGTACGCCTGCTCGTCGCGCACCGGGTGAGCGACCCGGCGGGGCTGGCCGCCGCGGAGGCGGCCGTGGCCGCCGTCGACGAGGACCGGGCGGAGCTGCGGCTGTCGGTGAAGGAGCGGGACGACTTCTTCACCACCTTCTTCGTCAGCACCTGGTCCCCGTACGTCACGAAGGCGTCCGCCCGGCTCGGGCTCGGCCCGACGGCCGTCACGATGATCTCGGTGGCCTTCGCGGTGGCCGCCGCCGTGCTGTTCGGCGTCGGCGGCCGGCCGGCGCTGGTCGCCGGGGCGGTGCTGCTCTACCTCGGCTTCGTGCTCGACTGCGTGGACGGCCAGCTCGCCCGCTACACGCGCCACTTCAGCGCCTGGGGCGGCTGGCTGGACACGATGGCCGACCGCGCGAAGGAGTACGTGGTCTACGCCGGCCTCGGCTACGGGGCCACCCAGGCCGGGTTCCGGTACGGCTGGGCGCTGGCGATCGCCGCGATGACGCTGCAGACCGTCCGGCACATGACGGACACGTGGTACGGCGTGCTGCACGACGAGGCGGCGCGCCGACCGAAGGCCGTCGGCACCTCCGGCGGCGGGATCGGCGACAAGCTGAACGCCGCGTCGAACCGGGTACAGGCCGACACGGGGTCGGTGTCGTACTGGCTCAAGCGGACGGTGGTCTTCCCGATCGGGGAGCGGTGGGCGCTGATCGCGCTGACCGTGGCGCTGTTCGGCCCGCTCGTCAGCCTGTACACGGTGCTGGCGTGGGGGGTGCTGGCGTTCGCGTACACCGGGGCGCTGCGCACCCTGCGCGCGCGCTGGATGTGGGTGCCGGTGCTGGACACGGTCGACGCCACCCTGCACCGCGACGACGGCCCGCTGGCCCGCCGGCTGCCGGTGGTCCGCCCGATGGGCCCGCTGACGCTGGCGGTCGTCGCGGCGCTGGGGCCGGCGGCGCTGCTGGTGGCGGCCCTGCTCACCCGGGACGGCACCAAGGCGCCGGGCCTGGGCTGGGCGGTGCCGGTCGCGCTGCTGGTGCTCCTGGTCGGCGGCCTGGGGGCGGGCGCGGCGCACAACGGGCCGCTGGACTGGCTGGTGCCGGCCGCGCTGCGGGCGGGAGAGTATCTCTTCGCCATCGCGGTCGGGGTGGTCGGCGACGTGCCGCCGTGGCTGGTCTTCGGCTACGTCTTCGTGCTGACCCTGCACCACTACGACCTGACCGCCCGGCTGGAGAAGCGGCAGTCCGCGCCGCCGCTGCACGGTCTCACGCTCGGCTGGGAGGGGCGGTCCGTGCTGCTGGCCCTGGCGGCGATCGTCGGAATTGCGGGTATCGGGATGGCTACACTCGGTACGTACCTTCTCGTGGTTTTCGTGGGGAGTGTCGTCCTCGCCTGGGTCGTCCTGCCCGCCCGCGCCGCGCGGGCGTCGGTGGGCCTGGCCGGTGCGGGAGGCCGCTCGCCGGGCTGACGGAGGGGCCGGCCGGATGACACTGATCAGTTTCGTCGTGCCGGCCTTCCGGGTGCAGGGCTACCTGCGCGAGTGCCTGGACTCCATCCTCGACCAGCCCGTCGCCGACATCGAGGTGATCGGCGTCGACGACTGCTCGCCGGACGACAGCGGCGAGATCCTCGCCGAGTACGCCGCCCGCGACCGGCGGATGCACGCCGTCCGGCTGACGAAGAACGTCGGGCTCGGTCCGGCCCGCAACGCCGGGCTGGACCGGGCCGTCGGCGAGTACGTCTGGTTCGTCGACGGCGACGACTGGCTCGCCCCGGAGTGCCTGGTGGAGGTGGCCGAGCGCCTCCGCGCCACCCGCCCCGACGTGCTCCTGGTCGACCACGTCCGGACGCACTGGAGCAACGCCGTGACCCGCAGCGCCATGGCGGAGGTGTTCCCCGAGCCGCCCGGCGAGGGCACCTTCCGGCTGCGGGACCGGCCCGAGACGCTGCGGGTGCTGCACACCGCCTGGAACCGGCTGGTCCGCCGGCAGTTCCTGCGCGAGGAGGGGCTGCGCTTCGCCCCCGGCTGGTACGAGGACGTCTCGTTCAGCTACCCGGTGCTGATGGCCGCCGAGCGGATCGGCGTGCTGGACCGGGTCTGCGTCAACTACCGCCAGCGACGGTCCGGCGCGATCACCAGGACGCGGGGCGACCGGCACTTCGAGGTCTTCCACCAGTGGCACCGGGTGTTCCGGCTGATGGACTCCTGGGGGCCGGCGGTCGACGACCTGCGCCCGGCGGTCTTCGAGCGGATGATCTGGCACTACCTGACCGTGCTCGGCAACGGGCAGCGGATCGCGCCGGAGCTGCGGCCCGCCTTCTTCGCCCAGATCACCGCCGACTACGCGCGCTGGCTGCCGCCCGGCGGCTACCCGGCCCCGGGGGGCGCGGAGGGGCTCAAGCACCGGCTGGTGGCCGCCGGGCGCTGGCGCACGTTCAGCGCCCTGCGCACCGTCTACCGGGCGCGGGACACCGCCCGGCGTACCGCCCGGACGACGAGGCGGCGGGTCGCGCCCCGGGCCCGGCTGGCCGCCCGGCTGGCCCGGGACACGCTGCTGCGCGAGTACTACCGGGCCGAGCTGCGCCGACCCGTCGACCCGACGCTGGCCGTGTACGCGGCCTACTGGTACCGCGGCTACGCGGACAACCCGGCCGCGGTCCACGAGGCGGCGCGGCGGCTGGCGCCGCAGGTCCGGGGGGTGTGGATCGTTCGGCGGGACCGGGTGCACACCATGCCCGAGGGCGTCGAGTACGTGGTGGCCGGCACCCCCGCGTACTACCGGGCGCTGGCGCGGGCGCGCTGGCTGGTCAACAACGTGAACTTCCCGGACTACGTCCGCAAGCGGCCCGGGTCGGTGCACGTGCAGACCCACCACGGCACGCCGGTGAAGGTGATGGGGCTCGACCAGCAGCGGTACCCGATCGGCGCGGTGGGGATGGACTTCGCCGGGCTGCTGCGCCGGGTGGACCGGTGGGACTTCAGCATCAGCGCGAACAGCTTCTCCACCCAGATGTGGGAGCGGGCCTATCCGGCGGCGTACACCACCCTGGAGGTGGGCTACCCGCGCAACGACCGGCTGGTCAACGCCACCGCCGAGGAGGTGCTCCGGCTGCGCGCGGAGTTCGGCCTCGGCCTCGGCGAGCGGGTCGTCCTGTACGCCCCGACGCACCGGGAACACCTGCCCGGCTACCGGCCGCCGTTCGACCCGGGGCGGCTGCTCGACGTGCTCGGCCCGGCCGGCCGGCTGCTGATGCGCAGCCACTACTTCCACGACCGGGAGCGGCCGGCCCGGCGCCCGGTGGACCGGGACCGGGTGCGCGATGTCAGCGGCCACCCGCGCGTCGAGGACCTCTACCTCGTGGCGGACGTGCTGGTCACGGACTACTCGTCGGCGATGTTCGACTACGCCGTGCTGGACCGGCCGATCGTGGTCTACGCCCCGGACTGGGAGGCGTACCGGCTGGCCCGCGGCGTCTACTTCGACCTGCTCGCGGAGCCGCCCGGCGCGGTGGCCACCAGCTTCGCCGACCTGCTCGACCTGTTCCGCGCCGGCGGGGTCGACTCGGCGGAGGCGACGAGGGTCCGGCAGCGGTTCCGGGCCCGGTTCTGCGCGCTCGAGGACGGCCACGCCGCCGAACGGGTGGTCCGCCGGGTCTTCCTCGGCGAGCAGCCGCAGCCCCGCTGCTGCTGACCGCGATCGCCGGCGCCCCCGGGGTCGCCGGCGCGTCCCACCCGGTGGGGCGCAACAGGAATGTCACGGGTCGAACATGGCACGTTTACCCGATATCCGGATTGGATGATCCTCGTCACAGTCAATCGGGGTTCGGTCGACGAGCTGGGGAGGGGACGGGTGACCACCGTCGCGCTCAAGGATGTCACGAAGGTGTTCAGGGACGGCACCCTCGCCGTCGACAGCGTCAACCTGGACGTCAACGACGGCGAGTTCATGGTGCTGCTCGGCCCGTCGGGCTGCGGGAAGTCCACGGTGTTGCGGATGGTCGCCGGGCTGGAGGACCCGACGTCGGGCGCGGTGCTGCTCGACGGCGAGCTGGCCAACGACCTCCTGCCGCGGGAGCGGAAGATCGCCATGGTCTTCCAGGACTTCGCGCTCTACCCACACATGACGGTCGGGGACAACATCGCCTTCCCGCTCCGGCTGGCCGGCATGGATCCGGAGCCGTGCGGCGAGCGGGTCACCGACGTGGCCAGCGCGCTCGGCATCGGCGACGTGCTCGGCCGCAGGCCCAACCAGCTCTCCGGTGGGCAGCGCCAGCGGGTCGCGATGGGTCGGGCGATCGTCCGCCGCCCCGGCCTGTTCCTGATGGACGAGCCGCTGTCCAACCTCGACAGCGGGCTCCGGGCCGAGCTGCGCGCCGAGATCTCCGGGCTCACCCGCGAGCTGGGCGTCACCACCATCTACGTCACCCACGACCAGGCCGAGGCGCTGACCATGGCCGACCGGGTCGCCATCATGCGCAGGGGCGTGCTCCAGGACGTGGGGACGCCGACCCAGGTCTACGGCCGCCCCGCCACGCTCTACGTGGCCGCGTTCCTCGGCAGCCCGCGGATGAACCTGCTGGAGGCGTCGGTCTACGTCCACCTGGACCGCTACGTCACCCTCACCCTCGGCGAGCAGGCGCTGCACCTGCCCTGGGACGACATCCGCAGCCGGGCGGTCGCGCACTACCACGGCGAGCGGATCGTGGTCGGGATGCGGGCGGAGGCGCTCACCCCGGTGGCCCCGGACACGCCGGGCGACGTGCTCCACGGCCGGATCCGCTACCTGGAGCACCACGGTCACGAGTCGCTCGCGTTCGTCGACATCGGGGCCACCGCGATCGTGGTGGACGAGATGGGCACCCCCGTCGACGCCCCGGTCGACCAGCGCGGTCTGCGCCGCTTCGGCCAGGTGATGCAGCGGCTGACCGGGCGCGCGGCGGAGGACGAGCGCGCCCCGACCCCCGGCGCCCGGACCAGCGTGCTGAACGACCCGGGCCGGCACCACCGCCGCCCGGCCGAGCTGGCGGTCCGGCTCGCGCCATACCCCGCGGTCTCCGCCGGTCACCCCCTGGCCGTCTCCGTGCGCATGGACGCGCTGCACTTCTTCGACGAGCGGGGTGACCGCATCGACGTCGGCTGGCGCTGACCGGGTGACCCTTGCCGGCGAAGTTACCGGCTAGTAGCGTCGGGGCATGACCATCGACTCGCGCCAGGTGGCGGCCGGCATGCTGGAGGCCGTGCCGTTCGCGCGTACGCTCGGCATCGAATTCGTCGAGGTGGCCCCCGAGGCGGAGGGCGGGGTGCGGGCGGTCGTCCGCCTGCCCGACTCGCCGGCCACCCACAACCACGTCGGCGGGCCGCACGCCGGGGCCATGTTCACCCTCGGCGAGACCGCCTCCGGCGCGGTCGTGCTGGCCGCGTTCGCGCAGCTGCTCGACCGGGCCACGCCGCTGGCGGTGCGGGCCGAGATCGCGTACCGGAAGCTCGCCATGGGCCCGGTGCTGGCGACGGCGCGACTCGGTCGGCCCCCCGCCGAGGTGGTCGCCGAGCTGGAGGCCGGCCAGCGGCCGGAGTTCCCGGTGCAGGTGGAGATCGCCACCGAGGAGGGGAAGGCCACCGGCGCGATGACGGTCGTCTGGACGCTGCGCCCGCACTGAGCCGTCCCCGGGCAACCGGGCCGAAACCGGTTTGCCGGCGCGGACGTCTGGATAGATTCGTACCGTGCTGGGCCTGCCTGCTCACGTGACCGCCTGTCTCTTCGATCTGGACGGGGTGCTGACGCAGACCGCCCGGGTGCACAACGCCGCGTGGACCGAGACGTTCGACGGCTTCCTGCGCCAGCGTGCCGCCGCCACCGGCGAGCCGTTCCGTCCCTTCGACCCAGGGCCGGACTACAACCGGTACGTCGACGGCCGGCCCCGCGCCGACGGGGTGCGCACCTTCCTCGCCTCGCGGGGGATCGTGCTGCCCGAGGGCGCGCCCGACGACCCCCCGGACGCCGACACGGTCAACGGGGTCGGCAACCGGAAGAACGTGCTGCTGCTGGAGCGGCTGCGCACCCGCGGTGTGGACGTCTATCCCGGCTCGGTCGCCTACCTGAAGGCCGCGGCCGCCGCCGGCCTGCGCCGCGCGGTCGTCACGGCCAGCGCGAACGGCCGGCAGGTGGTCGCCGCCGCCGGCCTGGAACCGCTGCTGGAGGCGCGGGTCGACGGGCTGGTCGCCCGCGCCGAGGGGCTGCGCGGCAAGCCGCACCCCGACACCTTCCTGGCCGGGGCCGGGCTGCTCGGGGTCGACCCGGCCCACGCCGCCGTCTTCGAGGACGCGCTGGCCGGGGTGGCCGCCGGCCGGGCCGGCGGGTTCGGCTACGTGGTCGGGGTCGACCGGGTCGGCCAGGCGGCCGAGCTGCGTGCCCACGGCGCCGACGTGGTGGTCACCGACCTCGCCGACCTGCTCGACACCGGGCGGCCCGCGTGATCAGGGAACGGGCCTATCCCGTCGAGCCGTGGCACATCCGGGAGATCCGGCTGGACATGGACGTCCTGGCCCAGTCCGAGTCGGTGTTCGCGCTCTCCAACGGGCACGTCGGGCTGCGCGGCAACCTGGACGAGGGCGAGCCGCACGGCCTGCCCGGCACGTACCTCAACTCCTTCTACGAGCTGCGCCCGCTGCCGTACGCGGAGGCCGGGTTCGGGTTCCCGGAATCCGGCCAGACCATCGTCAACGTCACCAACGGCAAGCTGATCCGGCTGCTGGTCGACGACGAGCCGCTCGACGTCCGGTACGGCGAACTCCTCTCCCACGAGCGGATCCTCGACCTGCGCGCCGGCACCCTGCACCGCGAGTTGCACTGGCGGTCGCCGGCCGGCCGCGAGGTCAAGGTCCGCAGCACCCGGCTGGTCTCCTTCACCCAGCGCTCCGTCGCGGCGATCAACTACGAGGTGGAGGCGGTCGACGGCCCGCTGCGGCTGATCATCCAGTCGGAACTCGTCGCGAACGAGACGCTGCCCGCGCAGAGCCGGGACCCCCGGGTCGCGGCCGTGCTGGAGTCGCCGTTGCAGGCCGAGGAGGAACTCACCACCGACGACGGCGGGCTGCTGATCCACCGGACCAAGCTCTCCGGGCTGCGGGTCGCCGCCGCGATGGAGCACGAGGTGTACGCCCCGGCGCGCAAGACCATCGAGTCCGAGGGGTACGAGGACTGGGTGCGTACCACGATCGGGTGCGTGCTCAAGCCGGGCGAGACGCTGCGGGTGGTCAAGTACCTCACCTACGGCTGGTCGAGCCGCCGCTCGCTGCCGGCCCTGCGGGACCAGGTCGGCGCGGCCCTGGCCGGGGCGCGGCTGGACGGCTGGGACGGGCTCCACCGGGAGCAGCGGGAATACCTCGACGAGTTCTGGGACGCCGCCGACGTGGTGGTGGAGGGCGACCCGGAGGTCCAGCAGGCCGTCCGGTTCGGCCTGTTCCACGTCCTCCAGGCGGGCACCCGGGCGGAGCAGCGGCCGATCGCCGCGAAGGGCCTGACCGGCCCCGGGTACGACGGGCACGCGTTCTGGGACACCGAGATGTTCGTCCTGCCGGTGCTCACCTACACCCACCCGGCCGCCGTGCGGGACGCGCTGCACTGGCGGCACCGCACGCTGGCCGCCGCGCACGAGCGGGCCCGGATGCTCAACCTGGAGGGCGCGGCGTTCCCCTGGCGCACCATCGAGGGACCGGAGTCGTCGGCGTACTGGCCGGCGGGCACCGCTGCCTTCCACATCGCGGCCGACGTCGCCGACGCGCTGCGGCGCTACGTGCAGGTCACCGAGGACACGGAGCTGGAGCGCGAGATCGGGCTGGAGCTGCTGGTGGAGACCGCCCGGCTGTGGCGGTCGCTGGGCCACCACGACCGGCACGGCCAGTTCCACATCGACGGGGTGACCGGCCCCGACGAGTACACGGCGGTGAAGAACGACAACATCTACACCAACCTGATGGCGCAGCGGAACCTGATCACCGCCGCCGACGCGGTGATGCGCTACCGGGACGAGGCGTTCCACCTCGGTGTGACCGACGAGGAGGCGGCCGCCTGGCGGGACGCGGCGGCCTCCATGCACATCCCGTACGACGAGGAGGTCGACGTCCACGAGCAGGTGGAGGGCTTCACCCGGCTCCAGGAGTGGGACTTCGCGCACACGCCGCCGGAGAAGTACCCGCTGCTGCTGCACTACCCGTACTTCGACCTCTACCGCAAGCAGGTGGTCAAGCAGGCGGACCTGGTCCTCGCCATGCACTGGCGGGGCGACGCGTTCACCCCGGAGGAAAAACTGCGCAACTTCCTCTACTACGAGCGCCGGACGGTGCGGGACTCGTCGCTGTCGGCGTGCACCCAGGCGGTGCTGGCGGCCGAGGTGGGCCACCCGGAGCTGGCGCACCTCTACCTGCGCGAGGCCGCGCTGATGGACCTGCACGACCTCAACGAGAACACCCGCGACGGCGTGCACATGGCGTCGCTCGCGGGGGCGTGGATCGCGTTGGTGGCCGGGTTCGGCGGGCTCCGCGACCACGACGGCACGCTGTCGTTCGCGCCGCGCCTGTCCAGCCGGCTCGGGCGGCTGGAGTTCTCGCTCCAGTGGCGCGGGATGCGGCTGCGGGTGGACGTCCGGCCGCACGAGACCACGTACGCGTTGCGCCACGGTGACCCGGAGGACCTGCTGGAGCTGCGGCACCACGGCGAGACGGTCCGGGTCACCTGCGACGAGCCCGTCACCGTGCCGATCCCGCCGCTGGAGGTCTCCGGACCGGCTCCGGAGCAGGCGCCGGGCCGGGCCCCGCTGCTCCGCCTGCCCGAGAACGAGCCGTGACCCGCCGCCGGCCCGCGCTCGGCGGGCCGGCGGCGTCGGTCAGATCGGCCTGCCCTGTGAGGGGCGGCCGGCCGCGTCGCGGGGCGTCATCGCCCGCGGGTCGTCGGCCGTGCGTGCCTGGGCCGCGTCGTCCGCCCAGTCCCGGCCGCGTTCGGCGTCCTGTTCGCGCCGTTCCCGGTCGGCGGTCTGCTGGCGGGACTCTCGCTGCTGCGCCATGGCGATCCTCGCGATCCGTCGGGGGCGCGGTCCTGCGCCGGTACGGTCTGCGGTCACCTGCCGCCTACCCGACGCCCCCGGTGGCAAACACCGGGGCGGCCGGCCCGCTTGCCGGCCGTGCGGGCGGGTATGCGAGCCGCCGGGGAGGAGGGGCCGTGGTCCGGTGAGTCGGACGACCGGTCCTGGTCGACGACGTACGGGACGGAGGCGGAGATGGACGTGCGCAGCAGCGAGGTGACGATCCCGGCGGGGGACGCGGAACTCCCGGCCGACCTGCTGGTCCCGGCCGAGCCGGCCGGCGTGGTGCTCTTCGCCCACGGCAGCGGCAGTTCCCGGCACAGCCCGCGCAACACCGCTGTGGCGCACGTGCTCAACCGCGACGCCTTCGGCACCGTGCAGGTCGACCTGCTGACCCCGGCCGAGGACCGGGTGGACGCCCGGACCGCCGAGCTGCGCTTCGACATCCCACTGCTCGCCGGCCGGCTCGCGGCGGTCGTGGACTGGCTGGCGGCGGAGCGGCCCTTCGGCCGGGTGCCGATCGGCCTCTTCGGGGCCAGCACCGGGGCGGCCGCCGCGCTGGTGGCGGCGGCCGCCAGACCGGACCTCGTCGGCGCGGTCGTCTCGCGGGGCGGCCGGCCCGACCTGGCCGGCCCGGCCCTCGGGCAGGTGCGCGCGCCCACGCTGCTGCTGGTGGGCGGCCTGGACGAGCAGGTGATCGCCCTCAACGAGCAGGCGCAGGAGGCGCTGCCGGAGAGCGCCGAGCTGACGGTGATCCCCGGCGCCACGCACCTCTTCGAGGAGCCCGGCAAGCTGGAGCAGGTCGCCCACTGCGCCGCCGACTGGTTCACCGCCCACCTCGCCGTGCCCCGCCCGGCCTGAGCACCGGCCCGGTGGACGGCCGGTTCATGCGGGCGCCGGCCGTGGACGGCCCGGCCGGCGGGCACCGCCCTCCTGCCAGGCCCCGCTCAGGCGGGGGCCGGCGGCGTGGCAGGCCTGCTCGTGCGTGGCCGGCGGCGTGGCAGGCCCGCTCGTGCGGGGCCGGCGGCGTGGCAGGCCCGGCTCAGGCGGGGGCGGGGGGCGTGGCCCTGGCGTCCGGGGTGGGGCGCTCGCGGTGCTGCTGGACGGTGTCGATGACGCGCCAGACGACGGCGGTGATCGGCACCGAGACGAAGGCGCCGGCGATGCCGGCGATCAGGGTGCCGGCGGTGACCGCCACCAGGATCACCGCCGGGTGCAGCCGCACCTGGCGCTTCATGATGAGCGGCTCCAGCAGGTTGCCCTCGATCTGCTGCACGGCGATCACGGCGGCCAGGGCCAGCAGCGCGGTGACCGGCCCCTTCGCCGCGAGCGCGACGAGCACCGCGACCGCGCCGGCCACGGTGGCGCCGATGATCGGGATGAAGCCGCCGAAGAACGTGATCAGCGCCAGCGGAAAGGCCAGCGGCACCCGGAGCAGCACCAGGGCCAGGCCGATACCGATCGCGTCGATCGCGGCGATCATCATCGTGCCCCGGCTGTACGCGCCCAGCGTCCGCCAGCCCACCCGGCCCGCCTCGGCGGTCACCGACCGGTTCGGGCCGGTCATCCGGGCCAGCACCCAGTGCCACATCGACCGGCCGTCCTTGAGCAGGAAGAACAGCAGCACGAGCGCGAGCAGCGCCGAGCCGAGCACCTCGGCGGCCGTCCGAGCCCCCGAAACCGGGTCGACCGAGCCCTGCCCGAGGCCCTGCCGGGCCTGGTCGAGCAGCCGGTCGAGCTGCTGGTCACTGACCGGCAGAGTGGAGGTCACGAACTCCCGGCTCCGTTGCAGGCCCTGGCTCAGCTCCTGGCTCAGCTCGCTGAATTGGCTGGCGGTCAGGTTCCACACCAGCGCGCCGACCCCGAACAGCACGCCGAGCAGCAGCAGCACGGTGAGCAGGGCGGCCAGCGACGCGGGCAGCCGGAGGCGGCGCAGCGTGAGCTGCACCGGGTCGAGCAGCGCGGTGAGGAAGACGGTGGCCGCCAGTGCGATGGCCAGCGGCGCGAGCAGCACCGCGATCTTTCCCAGCAGGTACAGCCCGGCGACGACCACCACCAGGCAGGCGCTCCACACCACGGCCGAGCGGACCGGCCAGGGCAGCGCCGCCCAGGCCTGTCGGGGCCCCGCGGCCCGGTCCGTCGTCCCCTCGGGCGTCCGCCCGGCACCGTCTGCGACCACGTCGGTCCTCCTCGATCTCCCGCGAGTCGGTACCCGGCGAGCGTCGTCCCGACACCCGTGCCCCCTTTCAACCTGAATGCCGCGCCCGGCGCCGCGAGGGCGAGTCGGCGGCCGAGCGCCGTCCCGTGGCGTTCCCGCCGGCCTGTCCGCTCAACGGCCTTCTGTGGCGCTCCACGGTGGCCCGTCGGGTCGGCGAGGGCCTGCCCGGTCGCGTTTGTCCCCGGGGCCCCAGGGAAGGCAGAGATCGAATCCCGACCCGAGGAGGACCCGATGAGCGACTTCATGGACAAGGCCAAGCTTGATCTTTAACCTGCGAGGGTTGGTCGGTGACCCCGACTGATCATGGGGACAGCCCTTGGTTGATCATTCTTCTTGTCGAGGGAAGATGATCA
>NZ_JBVJHK010000006.1:0-8244 GCF_055586845.1 Micromonospora sp. NPDC049139
AGCCGTGCTCGACGCCACCCACCGGACCAGCCGGGATGCTCATGCAACCCCAGGACCACCGGGCTGATCAAGCACCGGAGTCCTTTACATGAGCCGGCCGGGCCCGGCAGGCTGATCGAGTCCGTGCCGGCCGGCAGCGGCCCGGCCGGGGTGCTCCGGCCGCCGCCGAAGCTACCGCGTGCGGCGGACCAGCACCACGTTGTCGACCAGGGTCCCGGTCTCGCCGTCCGGGCCGGTGGCCTGGCGGCGGGACGCGTCGAGCCGCTCGGTGTGCCACCGGTCGGGGTCGAGGTCGAGCGACGCGAAGGTCTCCTGCGGGGTGGGGAAGCGCACGTCCGGGTGGTTGGCGCGCCCCCACGGCGGGACCTCGCCGTGCTCGACGACGAGCAGCCGGCCGCCAGGGGCCACGGCCCGGGCCGCCGACTGGAGCAGCCGTGCCCGGGGAAACTCCAGCGGCGACTGGAGGAACTGGGCGGAGACCAGGTCGAACGAGCCCGGCGGAAAGGTCCGGGTGAGGTCGTGCCGGCGGAACTCGATGCGGGCGGCGACCCCGGCGGCGGACGCCTCCTCGGAAGCCCGGGCGAGGGCGGTCTCGGCGACGTCGACCGCGGTCACCCGCCAGCCCTGCCCGGCCAGCCAGATCGCGTCGCCGCCCTCACCGCAGCCGAGGTCCAGCACGGCGCCGGCCGGCAGCGCCCCGGCGACCTCGACCAGGACCGGGTTCGCCCGGCCGCTCCAGACCCGGTCGCGCCGCTGGTAGAGCTCCTCCCAGAACCGCGCGGTCTCGTCGTCCACGTCCGGGTGCGGCCGTGGGGCGACCACCGGCGCCGCCGGAGCGTCGTGGTGGTGATGATGGTGGTGGCCCTGCCGGGGGTCTCCGGCCGTCGCCTCGTGGTGCACGTCTCGTCCTCCTGTGCGCTGCCCTCGGTGACCTGTCGCGTCGATCGTGCGCGCCGCCGGCGGAGGGAGCAAGAAACGTTGCCGAGGTGGCAAAAAGACGGGAGACGCCCTGGTCAGCTGCCGAGGCGGTACGTTCCGGCGCGTGGCACGGTCACCGCGGTCCAGTCGCCGTCGGCGGCGACGGTGGCGCCGCCGGAGGCGGTCAGCCACCGGCTGTGCCGCACCCGGACCGGCACCGTGCCGGCGGCCGGCGCCTGGAAGGTCACCGAGGCGCCGTCCCGCGCGACGAGGTCGGCCGGCGCGCCGACGATCGGGGTCGGCTCGGCGACCGCCCAGACCCGCCAGTGCGGGCCGGACCAGACGGGCGTGAGATACGGCAGGCCGCCCGTGACCAGCTCGGCCTCGGCCCGCCCCACCCACGACAGCGGGGCGTCCGGCACCGCGACGAACTGCACCCCGTTCTCGGCCAGCCAGTCCCGGTAGCTCGCGGCGGTCAGCGGCACCCCGGTGCCGGCCGCGCCCGGGACGGTGGTGAAGAAGAGGGGGTTCCGGTCGATGTCGGCCTGCCGCAGCCAGCCCCGGGCCAGCGGCACCTCGCCCAGCCTCGCCGCCTCCCAGTAGTTGCGGGTCGGCGGCACCTCGACCCGGCCGGTGAGCCGCTGCCCGTCGAGGAACTCCCGCAGCGGCGCGAAGTACGCGGCCCGGCCGGTCGGGTCGTCGACGCTGCGCAGGTCGGCGGGGGGCACCGGCGGCTGCCACCAGCACACCGCCACCAGCAGCGCGGCCAGCGCGACGCGGCCCCGGACCGTGCCCCGCCCCTGCGACGGCGAGCGGGCCGAGGAGTCCCCGGGTGACGGCCGGGCCGAGCCCGCCGCACCCCGGCCGCGTCGGGCCCACCACCGCGTCAGCCGGGCCGGGGGGCGGGCGGCGGCGGCCAGCAGCGGAAGGGCGAACATGACGGCCAGCCGGGTGGCGTTCAGCCCGACCGGGGTGTGCGCCAGCGCCGCCGCCAGCACCCCGGCCGCCGAGAGCAGCGCACCCACGCGCACCGGCCGGTACGCCACCAGCGCGGCGACCAGCAGGCTGGTCAGCATGGCGCGCAGCGTGTCGGTGCGGCTGATGTTCATCCAGCCGCCGTCGCCGAAGAGCAGCGCGGTCGCCCCGAGCGGCAGCGCGGCGGCGACGCCGAGCGCCAGGCCGTCGGCGTACCGGCGGGTGAGCAGCAGCGCCGCGCCGGCCAGGCCGACGAAGAGGCCCGCCACCGGGCTCGTCGCCGAGGCCAGCAGCGCCCCGGCGACCGCCAGCCCGAGCCGCGCGAGCTGCCGTCGCCGCGCCCGCCGGTCCGGGCCGGAGTCGACCAGGCCGGTGGTCACCAGCAGCCGCCGGGCGTCGGTTGGTGCGGCCGGGCCGCGGGGGAGGGTGAGGGCGAGCAGCGCGCCGAGGCCGAAGGCCACCCCGAGGCCGTACGTCACCCGGCCCGAGACCAGGTTGCCGGCGATGGTGACGACCCCGACCAGGCTGCCGAGCAGCGGCCGCGGCACCCCGGTGCGCACCAGCAGCGCCGCGAACGCGGTCGCCGCCGCCACCAGCGCCAGCGCGCCGGTGACCCGCACCCCGAGCAGCGCCATCACCGGCTGGGAGAGCAGGCTGTAGCCGAACTGCTGGACCCCGCCGTACCACCGCAGGTCGACCGGGGCGAGGCCGTGGGCGGCGAAGAAGTCGGCCCGGGCGACCTGCGCGGCGAGGTCGGAACCGGTCGGCGGGAGGGCGAGACACGTCACGCCGAGGAGCACGGCGGACGCGGCGGCCACCGCCACCACCCGACTGCGCCGCATGCCCACCTCCGTACCGCGACCACCGTACTGGCAGCATGTCCGGCGTGCCTCACCACCTCGCGCGCTGGATCGGCCTGGCCGGCTCGACGCTGCTCGCCGTGGCCGCGTTCCTCGGCGGAGCGCTGCCCGACGGCGACCTGCGCCCCACCCCGGTCAGCATCTGGCAGGGCCCGCACGGCCCGCTGATCATCGCCGCCTGGGCGGTCGGCACCGGCCTGATGGCGTACGCCTGGTGGGCGCTGCGCGGCCGGGTGCCGTCGACCCGGTGGGCCCTGGTCACCGTCGGGCTCTGGCTGCTGCCGCTGCTGGTCGCGCCGCCGCTGGGCAGCCGGGACGTCTACGCGTACGCCTGCCAGGGCGCCAGCTACTCCGCCGGCATCAACCCGTACGAGCAGGGCGTCTCGGCGCTACCGTGCCCGTGGCTGGACACCATCTCCTACATCTGGCGGGACACGTCGGCGCCGTACGGGCCGCTGTTCGTGCTGCTCGCCGGGGCGGTGGTGGAGGCGACCGGGTCGCTGTACGGCAGCATCGTGCTGTTCCGGCTGCTCGCGGTGGCCGGGGTGGGGCTGACCGCGGCCGGCCTGCCGGTGCTGGCCCGGCGCTGCGGCGTGCCGGCCGGCCGGGCGGTCTGGCTGGCGCTGGGCTCGCCGCTGATCGGGGTGCACCTGGTCTCGGGGGCGCACAACGACGCCCTGATGGTGGGGCTGCTCGTGGGCGGGCTGGCGGTGGTGGCGGCCCGGCCGGGCCGCCCCGGTCCGCTGCTCGCCGGGGGAGCGCTGCTCGGCCTCGCCGCCGCCGTCAAGATCACCGCGCTGGTGGTGGTGCCGTTCGCGGCGCTCGCCGCGATCGTCGGGGCGTACTCGATCAGGGCGCTGCTCCGCGACGGCGGGTGGGTGGTCGGCGGGGCGCTCGCGGCGGTCGTCGGCGCGACCCTCGCCACCGGCCTCGGCTTCGGCTGGGTCACCGGGCTGGAGCAGGGCGGCCTGGTGATCGCGTGGACCTCGCCGTCGACGGCGGTGGGGCAGACCGTCGCCTACCTCGCCGCGCCGTTCGGCTGGCACGGCGACCCGCTGCCGGTCACCCGGGGGATCGGGATGGCCGTGCTCGCGCTGGTGCTGATCTGGCTGTGGTGGCGGGCCCGCACCCGGGAGCCGCTGTGGCACGCCGGCCTGGCGCTGGCCGCCACCGTCGCGCTCGCCCCGCTGTTCCACCCCTGGTACTGGACGTGGCCGCTGGCCGTGCTCGCGGCCACGTCGCGGCGCACCGGCTGGTTCGCGGTCGTCGCGGTGGTCTCGGCGTTCCTGGTCCTCGCGGACGGCACCGGGCTGGCCCGGTACAGCAAGACGGTCGGCGCCCCGCTGATGACGCTGTTGGTGATCGTGGTGGCCGTCCGCTTGGTACGGTCGGCTCGGGTGGCCCGCCGGCCGGCCGCCGTGGACTGAGGAGAGGACGCCGGTGACCACTCCCGGCTCCCCGCCGCCGACCCCGCCCGTCACCTCGCGGCCCACCTCGCCCGACACCCCGCCGACGCCCGGCGCCGCCCGCCTGGCCCGGTACGCCGGCCTGGCCGGGGCGGTGCTGCTGGCCGTCGCCGGCTGGCTGGGTGGGGCGCTGCCGTCGATCCCGCTGGACGCCACCCCGGCGGACCGCTGGCGGTCGGACACCGGGCCGCCGGTGTTGGGCGCCTGGCTGGTCGGCACGGCCCTGCTGGTCGGCGCCTGGTGGGCGCTGCGCCGGGGCGCGCCGTCGACGCGGTGGGCGTACCTGACCGCCGGACTGTGGGCGCTGCCGCTGCTGGTCACCCCGCCGCTGGGCAGCCGGGACGTCTACTCCTACGCCTGCCAGGGCTGGGCGTATGCGCACGGTGTCGACCCGTACGCGACCGGGGTGGCCGAGGCCGGCTGCCCCTGGGTGGAGTCGGTCGCGCCGCTCTGGCGGGACACGCCCGCGCCGTACGGGCCGTTCTTCGTGCTGCTCGCCGCGCTCGCCGTGACCCTCGGCGGCGGCCTGGTGGGTACGGTCGTGGCGCTCCGGCTGGTCTCCGTCGCCGGGCTGCTGCTGGCCGCCCTCTGCCTGCCGGGGCTGGCCCGGGCGGCCGGCGTGCCCACCCGCCGGGCGGCCTGGCTGGTGCTGGCCTGCCCGCTGGTCGGGGTGCACCTGGTGGCTGGCGCGCACAACGACGCGGTGATGCTCGGCCTGCTGCTGCTGGGCCTGCTGGTGCTGGTCCGCCGGCCCGGCAAGCCGAAGCCGCTGCTGGTGGCCGGGGCGCTACTCGGGCTGGCGGTGACGGTGAAGGCCACCGCCGTGGTGGTGCTCCCCTTCGCGGCGCTGGCCGCGGTGCTGGGCCGCTACACCGTCCGGGCGCTGTTGCGCGACGCCGGGTGGTTGGCCGGCGGGGCGCTCGGCGCGGTGGCGGTCGCCTCGCTGCTGTCCGGGCTCGGGCTCGGCTGGGTGGGCGGGCTGAGCCGCAGCGGCGACTCCGAGCAGTGGACGTCCCCGCCGACGGCGGTGGGCTTCGTCGTCGACTACACGGGCGGGCTCGTCGGCCGGGACCCGGCCGCGGTGCCGGTTACCCGCGCGGCGGCGCTGCTGCTGCTCGCCGTGCTCGTGGCGGCGCTGTGGTGGCGGGCCTGGTCGGAGCTGCGCGGGCTGAACGACGTCCGGCAGCGGGTGGCCCGCCTGGACGCCGCCCGCCCCCGGGTGGCCCTGCTCGGCGCGGGGCTGGCGCTGGCCGCCACGGTCCTCCTCGCGCCGGTCTTCCACCCCTGGTACGCCACCTGGCCGCTGGCCCTGCTCGCGGTCGCCGCGACCCGGACCACCTGGTTCGTGCTGCCCTGCGCGGCGGCGGCCTTCCTCACCCTGCCCGACGGCGCCAGCCTGGCCCGGTTCAGCAAGGCCCCGGGCGCGCTGGCGATGACCGCGTTGGTCGTCGGGCTGGCGGTGTGGGGCCTGCTCCGGCTGCGCCGGTCCCGTGCCGCGCGTCTCGGCTGAGGGTCCGTGCGGCGCGTCTCGGCCTCCGGGCCGGTGCCGCGTCCCGGCGCACGGGTCCATGATCGTGGGATGAGCGCAGCCGAGGAACCGTTGTCGGGCAACGCCACCGCCGGCGTGGTGCGCGTCGGCGACACCGTGCGCCGTCCGGCCGGCCCCTGGAGCGACGCGGTGGACGCCCTGCTGGAACACCTGCACGAGGTGGGATTCTCCGGCGCGCCCCGACCCCTGGGCCGGGACGCGCAGGGCCGGCAGGTGTTGGAGTACGTCCCCGGCGAGGTCGGCGCGGCGTCGGGCACGTACCCGGTGGTGGACCTGTTCGCGATCGGCCGGATGCTGGCCGAGCTGCACGAGGCGCTGGCCGGGTTCACCCCGCCGGCCGCGCGGCGTGGCAGCGGCTCATCCCTCCGGACCGGGAGGAACTCGCCTGCCACAACGACGTGGCCCCGTGGAACCTGATCAGGGCGGACCGGGGCTGGGTGCTGATCGACTGGGACGCTGCCGCGCCGGGTTCGCGGCTGTGGGACCTCGCGTACGCCGCGCAGAGCACGGCCGGCCTGCGCCCGGACCGGCCGGTGGCCGAGTCGGCGGCCCGGCTGCGCGCCTTCGCCGACGGCTATCGCCTGGACGAGGCGTCCCGCCCGGCCCTGGCCGCCATGCTGGGTCGCCGCGCCCGGGCCATGTACGACCTGCTGCGCGAGGGCGCGGAACAGCAGCGTGAGCCGTGGGCCCGGATCTGGACCGAGGACGGCCCGTACTGGCTGGCCACCGCCGAACACCTCGACGCCCACACCGAGGCATGGGAGACCGCCCTGCGCTGACCGCTCTCCCGTCACCGCGCGAGCCGACCCCGCGGCGAGTGCCCATCCGCGCCGCCACTCGCCGCCGCGGATCGGCCGCGTCGAGTGGAACGCCATGGCTGTCAAAACCCTCCTGTGACAGCCATGGCGTTCCACCGACCGCGCGGGTGCTGCGCCGCTGGCCTACGGCATCCGCTCGGCGGTGTGCCCGCAGGTCGGGCAGCGGTCGCCGGATCCGACCGGGCCGGGCCGGCGCACGCGCTGGCGCAGGGCGATCGCCAGCGGCAGCAGCACGGGGCCGGCCAGGCCGACCACGACGGCCGTCGCGGCGAGCGCGGACCAGTCCGGTTCGGGCGCGCCATGCAGCAGGCCGTCCACTATGCCGGCCAGGGTGTGCAGCGAGAGCAGGCCCAGCGGGGTGAGCAGCGTCAGCAGCGCCCAGCCGCCACGGGGGTCGGCGCGTAGCGCCAGACCCGTGCCGAGCAGAAGCACCACCACGAGCAGCACCACGGCGGCGCCGGGCAGGATCCGACTCGCCGTCCAACCGTATGTGTTGACGAACAAGTCGTTGCGGGGCAGCAGGTTGACCTGCGCGACACCGGCGGCGACGACGGCGAGCAGGGGCATTGCCCGAACCGCCACCGGAAGCCGCTCGGGTAGGCCGAGCGCCAGCAGCCCCAGCCCGACCTGCGGCAGCAGCACGTACAGCGGCGGGCGGGGCAGGCCGGCGAGGGCCGCGACCGGCACGACCGCCGCCGTGAGTAGCAGGGCGAGGGCCACGGCGCGGCGGGTCCAGCGGCCCGGTGCCACCGCGTGCACCGCCGCGGCGAGCAGCCAGGCGGCCCACACGCCGATCCCGAGCGAGACGAACGGCCCGGCGCTCGGCACGCCCCACCGCGCCGGTGGCGGGTGCAGTTCCAGCACCGACCAGGCCGCCGCCAGCGCGGTCGCGGTGAGGAAGGCGAGGACGGCGGCGAGGCGTACGCCCGGGATCAGGTCGGCGGCCCCGGCGGCCCGCAGCCGCTGGCGGAGGCCGCCGCGCAGCAGGTCCGCGGCGTCCGCCGGGGAGGGCCAGCGCCGCTCCGGCCCGGCCAGGTCGAGGTACGTGCCGACGATCTCGGCGCCGCGCGCCCGCCGGTAGTCGGCGGGATAGGCGAGCAGCAGGCGCAGGTAGCGGCGTTCCAGGTCCGTCATGCCAGCCCTCCCGCGACGCGCGGCGCCGTCGGCCGGGCCTTCGCCGCGCGGGTGCGCAGCCGGGCGGTGGCCGCCTCGACGTTGCGGCGCAGGCGCTCGGTCTCGGCGGTGAGGGTGGCGTCGCCGGTGGGGGAGAGGCGGTAGTAGCGGCGCAGCCGCCCGTCCACCACCTCCTCCCGGTCGACCTCCACCAGGCCGGCGTCGACCAGCCGGTCGAGCGCGCCGTAGAGGGTGCCCGGCCGCAGCGCCACGCGCCCGTCGGAGAGGGCGGCGACCTCGCCGATCAGGCCGTAGCCGTGCATCGGCTCGCCGGCCAGCGCGGTGAGGATCAGGAAGGTGGGTTCGCGCAGCGGAGTGTCCACGCCCCGCAATATAACGGACGCGAAGGTATGTCGGTGGCTGTTACCCGGCCGGGGGGGGGGGGCGCGGGGGGGGGGGGGGGCGGGGGGGCGGGGGGGGGGGGGGGGGGGGGGGGGGGGGGGGGGGGGGGGCGGGGGGGGGGGGGGGGGGGGGGGGGGGCCCCT